>JAHFDK010000445.1 GCA_023249095.1 Candidatus Rokuibacteriota bacterium
CTAATGAGTCTCGCGGAATAGATTAGTGATCATGTCAGAATCGCAAGCCCGCGTGGTGCAAGAAGGCCAGGGCGAGGTCGGGCTGGGAGCGGATGCGCGCGAAGCCTCGGCGCAGGGGCGGCCGGAGCGCGGCGAGGTCCGGCGCGCACACATTGGCCAAGTCCCGGGTCTTCACGTTGCCCCAGACCTGCTCGACCGGGTTGAGCTCCGGCGCATAGGCGGGCAGGCGTTCGACCGTGAGCCACGGGCGCTGTCGGCGCAGGTAGGCGAGCATGCGACGGCTCTTGTGACCGCCGAGGCCATCCCAGATGAGGATGAGCCGCCGGCCGCCGAAGTGCCGTTGGAGCGCCCGCACGAAGGTGATGAGCACGCCGTCGGTGTAGCTGCCCGTGTGCGTTTGAAAGAAGAAGCGGCTGCGCCGACCGTCCCAGCGAAATGCCAAGGCCCCCGCGATGGACAAGCGTTTCCAGTGGCCACCGGTGGGCGTCAGGATCGGCGTCTCGCCGCGCGGGGCCCAGGTGCGGCGGACGACGGGCTGCTGGGAGACGCCGCTTTCGTCCTCGAAGACGAGCCACGCGTGCTGCCGTCGGGCGTTTTTTTTAGCGCGGCCCAGCGCCGGCTCTTCCACCGCGCGATGGCGACTTCGTCCCGTTCGCCCGCCCGCCGCGCCGGACGCTGGAGCGACCATCCCAAAGCCCGCAGCACGCGCCAGACATGGCCGGGATGATGGGCCACGCCGGTGAGGCGTTTGATCAGAACGGCGACGCGCGGCAATGTCCACAACGCCGTCGCGAATCCGTGCGCCGCAGGACCGGCGCGCAGCGCGTGTTCGATCCGCCGCAAGTCCTGGGGGCCGAGTCGCGGCTTGCGGCCCGCGCGGCCGGCCGCTTTCAGCCCCGTTCGTCCCTTGGCGTGCCACGCGTGATGCCAGTGATTCGCCGCGGCCGTCGTCACGCCCAATTGTCGGGCCACCGCCGCCTGCGATTCGCCCCGCGCGAACAGCTCCGCGGCCTGGAGCCGCCGCGCCTCCAACGCAGCAAAATCCCGCCGGAATCCGCGGTTGGGAGTTGGCATGAATCAGCATGGCATCGTACCCGTGAAATCCACTAACTTATTCTGCGAGACTCATTAGACCGACGGCGGCTCGGAGCGTCACGGCGTACCCCATGTTCGGCTAGGCGGGCAGAGTGTAGCCTATCTCCGACTGATGGTGACGTGCCGGACGACTGGGACTCCAGTGAAAGGTCGCCATCGCCACCGGGGTGGAGCCGCGGGGCGGAGATCAGCAATGGCGCGCCGCGGAACCTGTCAACAAGAACGAGACAGTTGGTTCAAGAGTTTACTGTAGTGTCGGCATCTCCTTTCTCACCTTGACTGTCATCTCCGCTCCTATCCCTTCAGCTCCTTCTTCAACTCGTTCAGGAAGCCCCAGTCGGTGCCCTGAGCGAGGATCTTCTGCGGGGTCGACTTTACTATTCCCACCTCGTGAAGACGGAGCGTGTAAAAGCGGACCGTATCCGCGGGGTCGTACTCCCGCCACCTCGTGTAGGGCAGGCTTCTGATGGTGTTGCGGACATACTCGTACGGCGCCGTGGTGAAGCCTCGCTCCACGACGGAGCGCGCGACGCGGTCCGGCCTCGAGGGCGCACACACTCGATGCCTTCAGGATAGCCCGCACCGCGCGTTTGGTCGCGACCGGGCGCGCGCGGACGAACTCGCGGTTGCCGGCCAGCATGCAGCAGAAGTACTGCGACCACGGGCGCTCCTCAGTGCTGCTCATGATGACGTGCCCGATCTTGCGCTTCCGAAGCTCCTGCACCTCCTCGGAGAACGCCTGGTACGCGTCGAGCTTTCCCTCGGCGAAGAGCTTCACAGATTCGGCCTGCGGCTTCGTGACGAACGTGACGTCCTTATTCGGATTCAGACCCACGTAGGACAGAACACTGACGAGAAATAGGTGGCGGCTCGAGCCGAGCTCGGTCACGCCAATCGTCTTGCCTCTGAGATCGCCAATCGTACGGATTCGCTCGGCGGCGAAGAGCTCGTAGCAACCGACGTGGACGCCGGTCAGCATGACGATGGGATCGCCAGCGTCCACCTGCTTGATCCAGCCGCCCACGAAGCCCATCGAAAGGTCGATCTCTCCCCCCGCGAGTCCAGCGGCGCGCTGTGGGGTGTCCGTCGCCACGTATCGCACATCAGTGAAACCCTCCAGCTTCAGCAGATCGTCGGCGACGAGCTGGGGGGCGACGCACATGCCGGGGAGCGTCTTCACCGGTCGCTGGAGCCTGAGCGTGATGGTCTCCGGCGGCGGTTCGGCAGCGCCTGCCGACGAGTTCAAACCGATCGCTGCCGACGTAGCCGTCGCGCCGAGCCCGGTGATGAACTCGCGTCGATGGATCATCCCCTTCAGCTCTCCCTGCGAGGGTCGCACCTCGCGGCGGCCCCACTGATCGGCCGAGTTGTTCATGCGCATCCTCCCACGGGACGTGTTGCTCGAGTGTGACACGAGTAAGCGGCGAGCAGGAGTGCGGTTTCGGTCTTGGGTGGGTTGATCCACACTTCGCCACCGAGTGGCGTGGGCTCAGGGACGATTGAAGGTCGAAGCCAGGAAGTCCTTCACTGCCTTGAGGGCCACCTGGTGCGCCTGCGGGTCGTAACCTATGGTCGCCCCGCGCCGGACACAGGGGTGGTCCAGGCCGAAGGGCTGGCCGGTGTCCCGGAACACCATCTGCCCGCCAGGGCGCTCCTCAAGACGACAGGTCGGACCGGCCTGCACGTTCGGGAGGTGAAGGGCGGGCGGCAGCGTGTGCGTGTCGAAACCATGCTGAGCGCCGGGATACTCGGTCAGCGTCGCGTCCTTGCCGGCGCGCCGCAGTCGGGCCACGTAGTCGCGACACGCCTCCACCGGCAACCAGTCATCGGCAGCACCGTGGAAGACGCGGATCGGGTGGCCGCTCACCTGCTCATCGTCGATGTAGGTCCGTATACAAATCGGGTAGAAGGCCACGTAGGCGGCAAACTCGAGCCCAGCGGGGGCGTGCAGGCGCTGGAAGCGCTTGAGGCTCGCGTACAGCGCGGCGAAACCGCCCTTAGAGAAGCCCATCACGGCGATCCGCGTCGGATCCACGCGCGGGTGCCGCGCCAGAAACTCGAGGGCGCGATAGGCGTCGGCGATCATCGCCACGTGCGCGAGTTGAGCCTGATCGGTCGCGGTCTGCATGATCCCGCGACCGCTGAAGTGGTCTAGCACAAACGTGCCAAGGCCGGACGCATTCAGCTCCTCCGCCCATCGGATCACATTCGAACCGACCCCACCCGAGCCATGGACGAGGACGACGACCGGAAGGCGAGCACTGGCTCGCGGCAGGCGAAGCTCGCCGGCCAGCACGACCGGCTGACCACCGGTCGCTCCTGTGAGGAACTCCTGCTCACTCAGGGTCACACTGCGCACGGGATGGATCTCGGTGCGGGTCCCTTGTCCCCAGGCTCGACTGATGAACCCCGGTCCCGCGGCGGCCATAACGAGCATCGCGAGCATCGACAGAATCGAACGTCCGTTCATACCGATCCCCCTTCACCGTTGATCGTGCCCGTTGCCCGGCGAGACCGCGTCCTTTCCTGCCCTTGGCAGCACCGCCACCCTTCGGTGTCCGCTTCTTGGTTTCGACGGTGGTTTCTCACAGGCCGCGGTCTCGTCGCATCAGCAAGGCTCCGAAGCGGTCAGTTCTGCCGGCGAACGCCCGCAGTGAGCGGCGGCGGCGAGCGAAGGCGAGCCAGCCGGCCGCTCCACTGGCATGTTCGACGCCTCACCGACTTGCATCACGAGGCCCCGGCACGCACGCGCCCACCAATGCCTGCTGGT
>JAHFDK010000169.1:0-4877 GCA_023249095.1 Candidatus Rokuibacteriota bacterium
CGGAGAACCACCGCACGCGCTTGGCCTCGTTGATGAGCCGCCCGATGGAGACGCGGATGAAGATCGACGACTGCTGGATCGCGCACACGCGGCCGCGGTGATCGAGCCGGGCGAAGTTCTTCATCGCCAGCGTCACGCCCTGATACGCGCGGCGGCCGCCGTCGCGGCGCACGTAGTCGGCGCCGAGCAGCGTGCGGAGGAACTCCGGCCACAGTCCCCAGGTTGAGATGCTGCGCCTTCCGACCCGGGCCCGGCATCACGCTCAGCGTCAGCATCTTCTACTGCCAGGGCAGCAGCTCGGCGCGGAACCGTCGCACCAGCTCGGAGGTCGGCGCGTCCGAAGGGGACTCCGCCGCGTCCGCGATCGCGCGGCAGTGGTTCCTCGTGACGATGAGCGTCGTCGTCGGCCGCGTGGCGTACCTCGCCTGGAAGCACGGCTTCCGGCTGGCGATGATGTGGGTCGTAAACCTCGCAACGGATCCGGGGATCGACCTGATCGCGTACACGCCGCTGCGCCTACGCCGCGCCTGATCGCGGCTGCGGGATTCCTGCCAGCGCGACGCTCACCCACGCTCGGTCCGCCCTGGAAACAACGGGACCGCGTGGTTCCGGGTAGCAGCGCGTCTCCGCCAGCCCCCCAACGGTTGGGGCGTATCCATCTTTGGTCATTGCCCGCTCTTGCCGTTTTGACCCGGCTCCCGCGGCCGGCGTGCTTTGCCGGCCCGTGGGGTGGCGCTTATAATTACGGCCGAACCTCGAGGGAGGTCCACCAATGCTCGCCTTCTTCGGCCTGACCGACGTGGGTCTCCGCCGTCCTCTCAACGAGGACACCATTCACGCGCGCGACGGCCTGTTCCTGGTGTGCGACGGGATGGGAGGGCACAAGGCCGGGGAGGTCGCGTCGAAGCTCGCGACGGAGTCGATCGCCGGGTTCATCGAACGGTCTGGCGCGGACCCCGAGATGACCTGGCCTTACGGGTTCGACCCGCGGCTCTCGTTCGATGCCAACCGGCTCAACACCGCCATCAAGCTCGCGAACCGGCTAATCTTCCGCAAGGCGGCCACCGTGGAGGAGTACACGGGCATGGGCACCACGGTCGTGGCGGTGCTCGTCAACCCACGGCGCCCGTACATGACGTACGCCCACGTCGGGGACAGCCGGATCTATCTCGTCCGTGAATTCGACCTCGTGCAGCTCACCCGCGACGACTCGTGGGCCAACCTGGATTGGACCGTCTCCGCTGGCGAGACCCCGCCCGAGATGTCGATGAAGAACATCCTCACCAAGGCGCTCGGCGCCCGCGAGGAGGTGGAATTCGCGGTGGTCGAGCAGGGCCTGCAGCCGGCTGATCTCGTGCTCCTGTGCTCGGACGGCCTCACGAACATGGTTCCCGATCCGCAGATCCGCGAGATCCTGCTCGCGCGGGCGAACGATCCCGAGACGGCCTGCCGCGAGCTGGTGTCCAGCGCCAACGCCGCGGGCGGCCGCGACAACGTCAGCGCCATCGTGCTGCACTACAGCCCCTGAGCCGCGCAGTCACAGGCGCCGCCTATGCCTGAGAAGATCGGCAAGTACCGAATCCTCGAGCGCATCGGGCGCGGGGGCATGGGCACGGTTCTCAAGGCGCACGACCCTGTCCTCGACCGCGTGGTCGCGCTCAAGGTCATCTCGAGCGACGTCGAGGTCACCGACGAGCTGCGCGCGCGCTTCTTCCGGGAGGCCCAGGCCTGTGCGCGGCTGAGCCACCCCAACATCATCACCGTCTACGACCTCGCCGAGGTAGACGGGCACCTGTTCATCGTGATGGAGTTCCTCGAGGGCGAGGAGCTCAAGCAAGTGATCGCCCAGCGCCGGCCCCTCCTCCTCGAGGACAAGCTCTTGCTCATGGAGCAGGTGTGCGACGGGCTTCAGTACGCCCACCAGCACGGGATCGTCCATCGCGACGTCAAGCCGAGCAACATCTTCGTCCTCCGAAATGGCCACGTGAAGATCCTCGATTTCGGCATCGCGCGCATCGCCGGCGCCGAGGCTGGTCTCACCCGCACCGGGCTCATCATGGGCACCCTCCGCTACATGGCCCCCGAGCAGGCGCGAGGGCACTCCGACCACCGGGCGGACATCTTCTCCGTGGGCACGGTCTTCTACGAATTCCTGGCCTATCGGCCGGCGTTCGCGGGCGCCGACCCCATGGAGATTCTCGAGCAGCTGCGGACCCAGGATCCGCCGTCGCTCGTCGACATCGACCCGAGCATGCCACCGGTTCTGGACGCCCTCATCGCGCGCGCGCTCCGCAAGGACCCCACCGAGCGCTTCCCGGAGCTCGGCCAGATGCGCCGGGAGCTGGAGACACTGCGGCAGCGCATGGGCGAGGACGCCGACCGCCTGCGCGACGGTCTCCGTACGAGGCTCCGGCAGGTGCGCGAGCTGGAGGTTCGGGCGGAGGAGATGGGCGGCGCCTTTGAGGACGACACCACGCCGGTCGTGGAGGGTGCGGCCGGGCTTGCCCCTCTGCAGATGATCGAGCGTCAGGTTGCTCGCCGGGCGGAGCGTGTGCAGGGCCTGCTCGCGCGGGCCGCCGCGCTGGAGGCGGCGGCCGGCCGTGGCCTGGAGCTCCTGGCCTCCGGAGACCACCAGGCTGCGGTCGAGGCGCTGGAGAGCGTCGTCCAGGAGCTGCCCCGCCACTCCGGCGCCGTAGAGGGCCTCCAGCGGGCGCGCCAGCGCCTCGACGAGGAGCGGCGTCGGCGCGAGCTGACGGCGCAGCTTCTCGCCCAGGCGGAGAGCTCGTACGAGCATGGTGGCTTCGCGGCGTCTGTGGACGCCCTGCGACAGCTCGCCGAGTCGATTCCCTCAGCCGCGATGGCGCCGGAGGTGGAGGCGCTCCGACAGGCGGCGGAGACGGCGCTCGCCGCACAGGAGGCCGCGGCCCTTCGACGCGAAGCGCTCCGGCGAGAGCGTGAGCGAGCAGAACGAGTGCAGGCGCGCGTGGCCCAGGCTCGGCACGTCGGTGAGCAGCTCGAGGCGGCCCAGGCCGCCGCCACCGCCTGGGCTGCCGCGGAGCGGAAGTCGGCCGATGCCGCAGCCGCCTTCGCCGACGAGGCATACCCGCGGGCCGTCGAGCACCTAGAAGCGGCCCTCAATCTCTACCGTCAGGCTGAAGTGGAGACTCGGGAGGTATCGCGCCGCCGAGCCCGAGACAAGGCGAGCGCGGCCCGCGCGGCGGTCGTCGAGGCGCGGCGAGCAGCGGCCGCGAGCGGGGCCGACACCCAGGGCGGCGACACGTGGACGGTCGCCGCCGACAAGGAAGCGCGGGCAGGGGCGGCGTTCGAGCGAGAAGAGTTCGGGCTGGCGCTCGTCCTCTTCAGCGAGGCCGGCCGGGACTACGAGCGGGCCGCGGAGGCGGTGCGCCAGGAGTTGCTACGGCGCCAGCGGGCCGAGGCCGACCAGGCAAGGGCGCGGGCGGCGCAGGCGCGAGGGACCGTCCGCGATGTCGACGGCGCGACTCATGCGCCAGCCCTGTGGGGCGCGGCGGAAGGCAAGCACGCCGAGGGGGAAACGGCGCTCGGCGCAGGCTCGCTGAGCGAGGCCGTCCAGAGCTTCGCCGAAGCGTTCGAACTGTATCGCCGGGCCGAGACCGAGAGCCGCGCCGCCCGGCAGGCGCGCGAGGAGCAGGATGCGATGCGCGAGCGCGAGCAGGTCGCGCGCGCGCGGGCGTCTGCCGAGGAGTCCGGGGCCGCCGCGTCGCCGGGGGCGTGGACCCGCGCGGCCTCCGCTGAGGCCCAGGGTGTCGAGGCGCTCTCGCGGGGCGACCATGCGTCGGCGCGCGCACGCTTCGTCGAGGCACAGCGCGCCTACGAGCAGGCTTCGCGCGACGCGCGGGAGGAGCGTAGCCGGCGCGAGCGAGAGCGCGCCGAACGGGCGCGTCGCGACGTGGAGCATGCCCGCGCGCGGGCGGTGTCGAGCGCCGCCGCGCGATATGCGGCGGGCTCGTGGAGCGCGGCGGAGTCGCGGCGGGCGCACGCGGGGACCGCGCTCGCCGCTGCGGGATTCGCGGCGGCGCACGAAAGGTTTACCGAGGCCCAAGCGCTGTACGGCCGCGCCGAATCCGAGGCGCGGGCCGCGGCCGCGGCGGAGGCGCTGGGGGCGGCGCCAGTCGCACCCGAGCGCCCGGCGCCCGAAGCGCCTGTCGGTCCGGTCGACGACATCACGTTGCTCACGGATCGCACCGATGACGGGACCCGCATGATCACCCCTGCGGATGTCGCCCACCCCGGAAGGAATCCCGCCGTCACTCCGGCCCTGCAGGTCCGGGCGGCTCACCCCGACGAGAGCCGCGCGGAGCGGCGACGGCCATGGCAGCGGCGCCGGGTTGCGGTCGTCGCCGCGCTCGGCGTCGTCGTAATCATCGGAGCGGCCCTGCTCTTTGCGGGCAAGGGGCGCCAGCCAGGGGAGGATCCCCGTGTCCGCGCGCGGGCGACCGTTTCCGCCCTCGGCCGCGAGGTGGCGGTGGCGCGGGAAGCGGCGGCAACGGCGCATGCGGAGCGGCGCGCCCCCGATGCCTTCCGGTCCGGAGTAGAGAGCGAGCGGCGCGGCGAGGCGGCGCTTGGCGCCAGTCAGCTTCCGGCGGCAACGGCGAGCTACCAGGAGGCGCTCGAGCGCTTTCGAGCCGCGACGAAGGACGCCGAGGCCGTCGGCGGTCGGGAAAGCGAGCGTGCCGGTGCGGTCGCCGCCCAGGAGCGAATGACCACCGCCCGGACGACCGCGGCCGCGGCGCGAGAGCAGGCGCTGAAGTCGGGCGCGCCATCGGGGGCCAGGGACGTCCTGGACGCGGCCACCGCCCGGTGGAACGAGGCGGAGGCGCAGGCGGCGTCGGGTAATC
>JAHFDK010000169.1:4977-12781 GCA_023249095.1 Candidatus Rokuibacteriota bacterium
ACCGCGGCCGCGGCGCGAGAGCAGGCGCTGAAGTCGGGCGCGCCATCGGGGGCCAGGGACGTCCTGGACGCGGCCACCGCCCGGTGGAACGAGGCGGAGGCGCAGGCGGCGTCGGGTAATCTCGTCGCGTCGATTCAGTCGTACAAGGACGCCTCCGAGCGCTTTACCGAGGCCGAGCGGCGCATGCGGGCGTCCGGAGATGTGCGGCTCCGGGCGGAGGCGGCTCGCGCTCGCCGTGACGTTGCGCTCAAGCTGGGCGCCGACATTCTCGCCAAGGATGCGTTTGACGGCGGATCGGCCAAGCTCGGAGAGGGCGACACGCTGGCGAGGGCGCAGAACTGGGCGGCCGCGGGGCAGGCGTACAACGCCGCGACCAATCAATATGGTGAAGCGGAGCGTCGGGCCAAGGAGATCGGCGACGTCCGGGCCCAGGCCGAGACCACGAAGGGTCGACGCGAGCAGGCCCTGAAAGCGGGCGCAGAGGCACTGGCCAAGGAGGCGTTCGATGCCGCCGTCTCGCGGCACACCGAGGCCGATCGGCTCGCGCGTGGTGCGAGCGTGACGGCCGCGATCCCGGCCTACAAGGATGCGGCGAGCCGGTACGTCGAGGCCGAGCATCGCGCGGCCGCAGCGGGGGGCTTGAAGGCGCAGGCGGAGGCCGCCCGGGACCGGATGCAGGGGGAGAAGCGTCGAGCCCGCGGGGAGGGGCCGGAGTTCGCGCAGGCCCTCGTGCACGAGCGGCAGGGGACGGAGGCGTATCAGCGCCTCGCCTTCGCGGGAGCCGTCGAGCAGTTTGCGAGAGCGGCCGACCTCTTCGCCAAGGCCGCCGCCCCCGCGCCCTCCCTGGACCCACGCGACGAGATCCGAGCCGTGCTGAATACCTACGTCCGGGCCTTCGAAACCAAGGACGGCAAGCTGCTCCAGGCGGTCCGGCCAGGCCTGAAACCCGAGGATCTCCGCCGCTACAACAACATCTGGGACATGGTCGCGTCGTTCCGGATCGTGCTGAAGGTCGAGCAGATCGACGTCCGCGGAGACACGGCCGAGGTCAAGGGCCGGCGCGAGGACGTCCTGATCATGAAGGACGGCCGACGGGAGGCGGGCGGGGGTGAGCGCGCGTTCACCTTCACGCTCAAACGCGGCCGGCCCGGCTGGACGATCGATGCCGTCAACTGACTCGTCGCGCCGCACCCTGCACGTAACGTTGACGCTCTTGCCAGGCGCCATGTATACTCGCCCGGCTTTTGGCGGTGCCCTCCAGCGCGTTGGAGACGTACGTGAGGTTCACCGAGGGTGTGGGCGCTGACGAGGAGTCCGATGCGCCGCGGCCTCGAGACGAGCGGCGTTCAAGAAGGGGGTACGCAACGTGAGCAGCCACCGACTTGGAGTCGTCGCAGTTCTTGCCGCCGCCATCCTGCTGCCGGTGTCGGCGGGCCACGCACAAATTCCTCCCGGAGCCAACTCCAATTTCGCGGCGCTGCCGGGACTGAGCCGTACCCAGCAAATCACTGCGGCCGCGATCCAACGGGTTTGCGAGCAATTGTCGCAGGTCACGCAGCAAACTTCGGCTCAGAGGGACCTGAGCGCGCGATGCGGCGAGATGGTCAGCAATAGCAACGCGCTCCAGGGCTCCGGCCCGACCGGCTCGAGCCTCGGTCTCACCACGGAAGGTCTCGCGGCCGTCGTCTCTAGGATCGCGCCGGACGAGGTCGCGAGCCAGGGTACGGGCGCGGTCGAGCTGTCGTCCAAGCAGTTCCAGGCGCTCGCGGGGCGCCTCGCATCGCTCCGCGCCGGCGCCCCTGGCCTCAGCCTGACCGGCCTCAAGCTCGACATCGGCGGGAAGTCGCTCACGGGCGACCGTCTTCTCCAGCCCGAGCAAGGGGGCGGGGCGAGCGCGGATCCCGTTGGCGGGGGCCGCTTCGGTCTCTTCGCGACGGCCAGCTACGCGTTCGGAGACAAGGACGGGACGACGCGCGAGGTGGGCTTCGACTACGACAGCTGGGGCGTGATCGCGGGCGTCGACTATCGGCTCACGCCGAATCTGATCATAGGGCTGGCCGGCAGCTACACGTCCAGCACTGCCGATCTCGACCACGTGCTCGGCAGCACCGACACGAAGAGCTACGGCGTCACGCTGTACGCGACGTACTACGTGGGCGCCTTCTACGCCGATCTGTTCGGCGGCTACGCCTACAACAAGTACGACACGATTCGGAAGATCGTCTATACCGGCGTCAACCGGGAAGCCCAGGGCGACACGCACGGGAATCAGTTCACGGTAGGCGCGGGGGGCGGCTACGTCTTCCAGTTCGGAGCGCTCAGCGCCACGCCCTACGGGCGTATCGAGTACCTGAACCTGGACATCGACGGCTACACGGAGCGGGGCGCTACCGGCCTCGATCTGACCGTCAAAGGGCAGAGCGTCGAATCGCTCCAGACCGCACTCGGCGCCACCGTCGCCTACGCGATCAGCGTTCCCTTCGGAGTGCTCCAGCCTCAGGTGCGGGCAGAGTGGCGGCACGAGTTCATGAACGACAGCCGTTCCGTCACGGCCAAGTTCACGAACGATCCGTTCAACACCTTCTTCGCGATCCCCACCAATGCGCCTGACCGTGACTACGCCGGCGTGGGCGCGGGTCTCACGGCCCTGTTCAAGCAGGGGGTGTCGGCCTTCGTCAACTACGAGACAGTCCTCGGGCTCAAGGACGTCTCCCATCACGAGTTCACGGGCGGGATTCGCGTCGAGTTCTGAGTTCCGATGAGACCGGGGTGCCGCGTTCCCCTCGCGTGGGCCTCGTTGTCATGAAGTTGTCCGTGGCAGGGTGGCAGTGGTGTAATCGGCTTGGAGAGGCTGCCGCCGGCGCCGGCGCGAGACCCCTCTGCGGCACCCGACCGCGACGCGAGGGGGGGACTGTCATGAAGGAGAGCGAAGGCTGGTCATCTCGCGTGCAAGGCGGCGGGCGGCGGGGGACGCGCGTCCTGCCAGCGATGGCCCTGGCGGCTCTGACGCTCGGCCTCGCGGCGAGCGGGAGCGCGCCCGCGGGTGCCCAGGGAGAGCAGCCTCGACCGAAATCGGAGGCCGGCGTGGCCGCGGCGAAGGCCGACGAGCTCCTCGTGGTGGATTGCTTGTTGCCCGGCCAGATCCGGCGCCTCGGCCGTCAGACGCAGTTCCTGACGGCTCGTCGCCCCCTCAAGACCTCGGCGCGGGACTGTCAGATCCGCGGCGGTGAATACGTCGAGATCGACCGCGCCAACTATGCCAGCGCTCTCAAGGTGTGGCTGGCGCTCGCCGCCGAGGGTGATCCCGCGGCCCAGACCTACGTGGGGGAGATCTACGAGAAGGGTCTGGGTGTCCCGCCGGACTACGCGGAGGCGGCGCAATGGTACCGCCGCGCCGCTGACGCCGGTTTCGCGCGTGCCGCCGTCAATCTCGGCAGCCTCTTCGAGCAGGGTCGCGGCGTGGCGAAGGACCCGAAGCAGGCGGTGCAGTGGTATCGGCGGGCGGCCGGCCTCAAGGAGGTCGCCTTCGAAGTCGAGCCCCCGACTAGTCGCCCTGCCGCCGCCCCTGCCCAGAGCGAGGCGTCACCGGGCAACTCGAGCACGGCACAGCCCCTCCAGGGCCCGCCTCCCGTGATCCACCTACTGGAACCCGTGCTCGCCCCCGCTCGTGGCGCCACCCTGAGCGCCGTGACGGTCCCGGCGTCTGCGGATCGGCTGCTCGTCCTGGGGCGGGTCGCCGCCCCCCGTGGCGTGAAGACGTTGACGGTCAACGGCCGCCCGGAGACCGTGGACAGCGAGAGTCTCTTCACGGCGCAGATCGCCGTCACGCGGTCGGAGGAGAAGATCGAGATCGTGGCGACCGACCACGAGGCTCGCGCGGCGCGGCTTGAGTTCATGGTGCTCCGCCAGGCTCCCGTGTCGGCGGCCGCCCCGGCCCGGCCCGCACCCACGGGGCCGCGCCCGAACTTCGGCGCCTACCACGCCCTCGTGATCGGCAACGACGACTACCGGAGCGTTCCCCGGTTGGCCACCGCGGTCAACGACTCCCGGGAAGTGGCGCGTATCCTGCGCGATCAGTACGGCTTCAAGGTCACGGCGCTCTCCAACGCCAGCCGCTACGATATCCTATCCGCGCTGAACGACCTGCGGCAACGCCTCACCGACAAGGACAACGTGCTGATCTACTACAGCGGGCGCGGCGTGCTCGAGGCGGGCGGCGAGCGGGGGCACTGGCTGCCCGTGGACGCCGAGGCCGCCAATCCGGCGAGCTGGATCTCGAATCTGGCCGTCTCCGACATCCTCAACACCATGAACGTTCGCCAGGCTCTCGTCGTCGCCGATTCCTGCTATTCGAGCCGATTCTCGCGGGCCTCGCTCGGGCAAGTGGAAACGGGCCTCGGGGGGCCGGAGCGGTCCCGGCTGCTCTACGCGATGGCCCAGAAGCGCTCGCGCATGGTGATGACGTCGGGCGCGCTTCAGCCGCTCGTCGAGCCTACGGGAGCGTCGCATTCCGTCTTCGCGCGCTCGTTCATCGAGGTCTTGCGCGCGAACGCGGATGTGCTGCCCGGTCAGGAGGTGTTCCGCCTGCTTCGCACGCGAACGGCCAGCGGCACGCCACGGCTGGCCGCGGCCAGCCTGCCCGACTACGCACCGATCAGATACGCCGGCCACGAGGCGGGCGACTTCATCTTCGCCGTCATGAACTAGATCGGGGGCTTCTCCCACGGGAGCGCGTGGCCGGTCAGTTCGGCCAGGACCTCGGGCCAGAGCGTTACCCAGCAGCACCGGTGATCGAATCTAGGGATGATGCGAAGGCTGCCCGGGGCGATAGGCCCCCGGGCCACGATCGCCGGCGGGACGACGTCGTCCGCTCCCCCCGCGTAGTGCCGCTGCGGAACCGAGGGCGGCGGCCCCTGGCGGCGGGCGGGATTCAGGGAGCCCTCCAGACGCTGGTATCCGTGCAGATCAGCCCAGGCGTCGATGTCCAGGTTCGCGGCGACGGTGACGATCGCGGCGGAAGCCGAAAAGCGCGGAGCAAGGAGCATGGCCAGGGTGCCGCCCCCGCTGTAGCCGATCCACACGACACGCTCGACGGCCCCCGCCTCCATGATGCGCCGTACGGCCGACGCCATGCTCGCCACGACCCGCTCGGAATATCGGTCCCGGGTCCAGAGTGCGGCGTGGCACGGTGGCCTCTCCGCTTTTCCGTGGTAGCACGGGCGCCCGACATACACGCTGGGCCGAGGATCGAGCCTCATCAGGTCGAGGACGAGAGTCCTGCGAGGTGTGGGATCGCTCGCGGGAGTCCCCCCGATCCACGGGCTCCCGTCACCATCGAGGTAGACGTGCAGGGTCGTCGCGGACACCGGGGCACGGGGCCAGAAGACGACGTGCTCGAAGCCCGCGCCCTCCACGATAGCCGCGCGCAGTCCCCGATCGTTCGCCCACGCCGAGAAGCGCTGTGCCGGCGAGGCGCAGGCAGCGACCGTCAGCCCGAGGAGCCCGAGGAGGGAGACGATCGTGAGACGTCGTGACACGCGACGATCCTACGCCGGCTATACCGAACGCAATAGCTATGGCGAGGACAACCACTACGTGTAGGGCGAGCTACTCGGGATGTCCTCCCAGGAGATCAAGGCCCTCGCCGACGAGGGCGTCATCTGAGTGTGTGCTTCGACAGGAACTCTTTGATACGAACCTTCGCTGCCGCCAGCGGCTCGCCTGCCTTCCACTCCCGGATGAACTCGCAGTTGGGGAGCAGCTTCGCCGTCTCCTCGGAGATCGGGAACGGATGCGCCTCGTCGTTGCCCGCCAGCACCAGGCACGGCGTCCGGCAGCCCGACACGAAGGCGCGGTCCACGCTGTAGAGGAAGCCGGGACCGTAGAGGTTCTGGTGGAACGCATCCAGCACCTGCTTGGTGGCCTCGGGGTGGTCCTTGAGGGTCTCGGCCCACGCGTCGAATCGGGCGGAGCGGCCGGGCGCCATGGCGCCCACGCGCCCGATGGGCTGCGCGAGCACGGCGCTCGCGATGCGCTGGGGCTGCGCCTTCAGCAGGCTCATGATGAAGGACCCACCGATGCACTGGCCGTACAGGTGGCACCGGTCGATACGCAGATGGTCGAGCAGGGCGATGTGGTCGGCGGCGTAGGTGTGCCAGCCGTCCTGCGCGGTGATGGGAGCGCGGGACTGGCCGCCGGCATTGCGCTGATCCATCGCGATCACCCGGAAGGTTGCCGCGAACTCGGTGGTGGGGTTCACGGGAGCCGAGGGGCTGCTCCAGACCTTGATGACCGACTGCAGGCCCGCGGGCGCGAACGTGAGGATGGGAACCCCCTGGCCGAACTCCTCGTAGTAGATGGACGCACCGTGGTGTTCAAAGGTTGGCATTCTGGTGTCCTTTCGTTATCTCGTGACGCCTACGCGAAAATCTCGGCGAGCGGCAGCGTGACGTCGGGAAATGCCTGCACGGCAACCGTTCCGGTCCCAGCGACGCGGCTGACGTCGCGATAGCCGCCGGCGTCGGGTGTGCGGTGGACCTCGACGCTTTCCGCAACACAGTCGACCACCCAGTACTCGGGAATCCCTGCCGCGGCGTAGAGCCTGAGCTTGGTCGATCGGTCGTAGGCCAGGGAGCTTTCGGCGACCTCGATCAGCAGCAGCGCGTCCTCCGCGTAGGCCTCGCGCTCCTTGTAGGGCACCAGGCGGCGCCGGATGATGGCGACGTCCGGCTCGGACTCGGTGTCGGCGGCGAGAGCGATGGGACCCTGGATCGCCACGATGGCGCGGCCGGCCAGGCGCACGGCCAGGAGTTGGTTCAAATTGTTGACGAAGGCGTAGTGCCGCCGGCCGATGGGAGACATCTCGACGATCTCGCCCCGGATCAGCTCGACCCGGTCGGTCGGCTTGAGGATGCCCACCTCGCCCATCCGGTGGTACTCCTCACGGGTGAAGAGTCGTCGTGCCGCCGCCACCTCGACCGCCATCGGTGCCCTCCTCGCTCGTCCCCGGCTCGCCTCATCGACGAGTCTATAACTCATTCGGGCCCGCGCCGAAAAGTCCCTAGAAGGATACGTCTGAATGTCGGTCAGTAGGGTTCTTTGACGAAGATGAAGGTGGTTCCCTGCACGATGGGAGCGCTTGCCCCTCCAGGGGGCGGTGGGAGGAACTTCCGAGAGCAGCCGCTAAGTTATGCCGCGAACAGGGCCTTTGGGCTGCTGACGCGCCGACGCGCTGGCCAAGCTGGGTGTCGAGCACATCGCGATGCCGGCCACATCCGAGCGCGTCTGGCAGGCGATCCGCGCCGCGCGGCCACCCGACGCTACTTGAATCTGTAGGTGATCCGACCGCGGGTCAGGTCGTACGGCGACAGCTCCATCGTGACCTTGTCGCCCGGCAGGATCCGAATGCGGTGCATCCGCATCTTGCCCGACACGTGGGCCAGGACCTTGTGGCCGTTGTCCATCACCACCCGGAACATCGCGTTGGGCAGCGGCTCGACCACCATGCCCTCCACCTCGACTGCGTCTTCCTTGCTCATGGCTTTTCGCCTTTCATCAGCGTGTTGGACGGAGGCCTCGTGCGGATGCTGGCCGTCACGACAGGGGAGCGACGCCCTACAGCGTATCACGCATTGCGTATCCTAGCGCCGCTCAATCGCCCTTCGTGAGGTGCCGCATGCTCTACGAGTTGCGCCGCTACGATGTCGCTGTCTCTCCGGGACGGTGGAAGGAACTGTCTCTCCGGGGGGGTGTAGGAGGAACTTCCGAGAGCAGCCGCTATGTTATACCGCGAACAGGGCCTTTG
>JAHFDK010000170.1 GCA_023249095.1 Candidatus Rokuibacteriota bacterium
GCAGTCCAGACGGCGCTGGCCGATGTCATGGTCTATCTCGAGACCCTGCGCGCGTTCATCCAGGCCGCCGAGGCGAATCCGATCCGCTCACCCTCCGGCCTGGTCATGCCCGACCCAACGATGGCACTGGCGGCGCGGACCTTCGCGATCGAGCGCTATCCGTCCGTGCTGCAGCACATCCGGGAGCTCTGCGGCCCAGGCCTCCTGATGGCCCCGGGCCAGGCCGATCTGCACAATCCCGACATCGGCCCTCACCTGCACCGCTATTTTGTTGCCCATGATGAGGGGGCGCCGGAGCGCTTTCGTCTGCTCAAGCTGGCCTGGGAGTACGCCTGTGACTCCTTCGGCTCCCGTCAGCTCCTCTTCGAGATGTACAACGTGGGCAGTCTCGCCACCAACAAGCAGCGGCTTGCGAGCACCTACGATACGAGCTCGTGCGTCGCCCTGGCGAGGGAGCTCGCCGGCATAGCCAAGGAGGATCCGCGATGACCGACACGACCAAAGCCATCCCGAACCGGGGCTATCACGCGCATATCTACTACGATCGGGAAAAGACGCGGCCGACCGCCGAGCGGCTGTGCGCCGCCATCGGTGACAAGTTCCAGGTCGAGTTCGGCGGCTTCCGCGACGAGCCGGTCGGGCCAACGCGCAGGTCATCTTGAAGCCCGAGCAGTTTCAGCCCGTCGTCGAGTGGCTGATGCTGCACCGCGACGGCCTCGACGTGCTGATCCACCCGCTGACTGACGACTCGGTCGATGACCACAGCATCTACGCCATGTGGCTCGGCTCGCCCGTGCCGCTGAAGCTCAACACGTTGCGGCGCAGTTACCGCGCCGAGCTGCTGCCAAAGGCCTGAGATGGGCCTCGTGGACCGTCGGCGGCGGGTGTATAAGAGGACCCGATCGTGAGCGAAGGGAGGACACCATGAACAGGCTGTCGCGCAGGCAATTCCTTCGGACGTCGGGAACGGTCGTCGGAGCGACGATGGTACCGTCGCTGGTGCTGCCGCACCGGGTGGGTGCCGCCGAGAAAGAGTTGATCCCGAAGAAGATGCCGTTCCCCCCGAACGACGAGTTCGGCAGCTACGAGCCGACGATCACGCCGGACGGGAACACGATCTATTTCGCCCGCTTCGCTGGTAGCGGCGACAAGCGGGTCCTCGGCACGACGACGGACATCTTCGTCACGCACCGGGTCCGCCAGAGCGGCGAATGGCCCGGGACGGGCGCGGACTGGTCACCGCCCGAACGGCTGCCCGACACGGTCAACAGCGACTCCATCGACCAGGAACCGCGGATCACGCCGGACGGCAAGACGCTCTACTTCATGAGCCGGCGTTCGGGGAACGCGGACATCTGGGTCACCCACAAGCAGCCCAATGGCGAGTGGGCGAAAGCTCAGAGTCTCAACATCAATACCCCCGCCACCGAGCACTGCTTCATGCCGCTCGGCCTGCCCGGCGCGGACGATACATCCGTGTTCGTCTCTATCAGACCCAGAGAGGCTGGCGCCGCTCCGACGGCGGACCTCTACACCACGAGGATCGACAAGGGCGTCTGGCAACCGGCCAGGAGATATGAAAGCAAGCTGCTCGACTCGATCGGGTTGAAGTGCCGCCTCAACGCCGTCTCCAGGGACGGGCTGGTGCTCGGCGTCGTCTCCGTGCACGACTTCGGAAAGTTCCACACGATGCAGTTCGTTCACTACGACCCGGTAAGCCGAGAGTGGAAGGGGCCGATCGTCCCGGCTCCGTTCAACAATCCGGCCATCGATGGCGCGTGCCCGATGTTCACGGCCGGCGGAGACAAGATGATCTGGTCGGCTGGCTATGACCGTGGGCCCGGGCCGGTGTCCACCGCGGGCGGCACCGGCTCGACCTACGACCTGTTCTGGCTGAACACCAGCGACATCGTCGCCTACTACAAGGCAAAGGCCGGACTGAGCTAGCGAGACATCGGCTCCGTGGCGGGCATCGGTTGGGCGGGCGCGAGACGACTCGGTCTCGCGCTCGTCGCCTGCGCCCTGACCGCGACCGTTGCCGCAGGACACGCCGTCCTCCAGAGGGCGGAGCCGCGCGTCGAGAGCAGGCTGAAGCGCGCACCCGACGAGATCAAGCTCTACTTCACGGAGCGCCTCGAGCCCGCGTACAGCTCCGTCCGCGTCCTGAACGATGACGGCGGGCAGGTCGATCGTCGGGACAGCCGCGTCGACCGCGCGAACCCCGCACTACTGCGCGCGACGTTCCCACCGCTGCCGCCGGGCACGTACAAGGTGCAGTGGCGCGTGCTCTCCATCGATGGCGACGTCACCGAGGGCGCGTTCACCTTCCGGGTCGAATGAAGGGGCTTCTGCTCGGCGTCTTCTGGGCTCATCTCTCTTCCTGCGTGCTGCTCGTGGGCACGTTCTTCATGCTCCTGCTCGCGGGTCTGCCCAGGGCCGCGACGGCACGCTGCTGGGATCGGAGGCTCGTGCGCGGGTCGCGTCTGCTCGTGTTCGTCGCGATGGGCTCGGGAATCGTCTGGCTACTGATTCGGACGGCCGTCTTCGAGAATCGTCCCCAGGCCGCCCTCGAGCCCCGCGCCGTGTCGCACGCCGTCCTCGATACGTGGCCCGGCATGGTCTGGCTCGCGCGTCACGGCCTCCTCCTCCTGCTGGCCGCCTTCCTGGCGATGCGCGCGAACGTCGCAGAGCGACGCAACTGGATCGCCGCGCGCGGCGAGGCGCTGGCGCTCGCCGCGCTGGCGCTTGCCCTCACGAGCGCCTCCAGTCACGCCGCCGCGATCACCCCGGGCACGCTGTGGGCCGTAGCCGTCGACGTCACCCATCTCGTGGGGACGGGTCTCTGGGTCGGCGGCCTCGTGGCGCTCGCGCTGCTGTTGGGAGCGGCGAGTCGTGAGGACGGCGCCGACGCGCGCCCCTATGCCGTGCTCGCGGCGCGTCGCTTCTCCCGTGCCGCGCTGATGGTGATGCTCCTCCTGATGGCCTCGGGCGTGCTGAACGCGATCGCTCAGGTCGAGAGTGTCGCCGCTCTGGCCGGGACGACCCACGGCCGCTTGCTCCTCGCCAAGCTCGGCGTGCTCCTCCCGATCCTTGTCCTCGCCGCCGTCAACCGCACACGGATTCTCCCGGCGCTGTCCGCGCCGAGCGTCCCCGTCGGGCGCTCGGCCATGCGGCGCCTGACCGCGTTCGTCGGGCTGGAGGCCGCGCTCGCGCTCATCCTGATAGTGCTGGCCGCCGCGATGACACTGACGACGCCGGCCCGCCACGCCGAGCCGACCTGGCCGCTGCCGTTCCGACTCTCCCTCGACGTCTTGGTCGACGTCTCCGCGATGCGCTGGCGCGCGCTACTGGGCAGCCAGCTGGCAGTCGCAGGCCTGGTCGCGCTGATCGCGGCGTGTCTCGTGCGGCGCCGGCGCGTGCCGGTGCTCGCGAGCGGCCTCGCGCTCGTCGCAATCGGCGCTGGCGTCGGCGTCTTCCCGCTCGTGGTCGACGCCTATCCGACGACGTACAAGCGTCCGCTCCCGACGTACCACGCCGCATCCATCGCCTCGGGGATGACGATCTACCGCGAGCACTGCGCCGGCTGCCACGGCGCCACAGGCGCTGGCGGGCCGCTCGCCGATCTTCGCTCTCCGCCCACGTCACGCCGTCACGCGGGCGAGATCTTCTGGCTGATCAGCCACGGCATTCCCGAGCGCGGCATGCCGGACTTCGGCAGCCGTCTCGGCGAAGCCCGGCGCTGGGACGTGATCAATTTCATCCGGGTGCTCGGCGCCGCCGAAGGCGCGAAGACGCTCGGATCCCAGGTGGAGCTCAACCGCGCCTGGCTCGCCGCGCCCGACTTCACCGTCGCGGTTGGTCCTCTGGCCCCCGGTGCCCTGCGCGACCACCGGGGACGGCGAATGGTCCTGCTGGTGCTCTACACGCTTCCGGAGTCCCGCGCGCGCATGGCGGAGCTGGCGCGCAGCTACGACGTGCTCTCCGTCATCGGCGTCGAGATCATCGCCGTGCCGATCCACGCCTCGTCCGAGGCGATCCGCGAGCTCGGCTCGTCGCCGCCCGTGCTGTTCCCGGTGGTCACCGACGGCAACGGCGACATCGTCGCGGCGTACGGGATGTTCGCGGCTGGCCCCCACGCCGAGATCCTGATCGACCGCCAGGGCTACATCCGCGCGATCTGGAGAGGCGACGGCGGCGGGATGCCGCGAGCCAGCGTGGTCCAGGCCCAGGTGGAGAAGCTGAACGAGGAGAAGAGCCCGCCGCCCTTCCCCGACGACCACGTGCACTGATGAAACCGTTCACGCTGCGATCGGAAGGAGTCTCGTGATGCCCGTGTGGCAGGTAGCCCTGGTGCTGAACCTCACGTTCGCCGTCGGCCTCGGCCTCGGCTACGCTGGCTGGGGCCGGCGTGCAGAAGCACTCGACAGGGAGTTCGACGCCGCCCGCGCGCAGGTGGAGCGGCTCGAGCGCGAGCGGGCGGCGTGCCGCCCCGGCGCGCGCGCCGGGGAGCAGCAGTGGGAGGGACGCGGGGTCGTCCGCGCGACCTACCCGCAACTGCTGGTCATCACGCACGAGGAGATCCGCGGGCTGCTGCCCGCGAGGACCACGAGCTTCCGCGCGGCGTCGCCGACGCTTCGTGAGTCGATCCGGATCGGCGACCCCATACGATTTTCGCTGCAGGGCACGGTCGCGGACGACGCCGCGGTCGTGGCGGTCGAGCAGTGGTGAGCGTTACAAACCGGGAGCGCGAAAGAGCACGAGGTTGATCCACGGCCGTGGGGTGAGCGCAGCCAGCTTCTCGAGCAACTCCAGCGGGCCAAGCTCGAGTAACTCCGATGCCTCGCAACTGGCCGCTAGGGGGGTTGGGCCGGCGGGTTGTGTACTATCGATGCGCGCCGGCATCCGGGCGATCCGCGCGTTGCTGAGCACACTGGAGTCGACCATGGCCTCGACAGAGTGGACTCGATGTCGTTCCTGAGCGCTGTCACGGATGTCTTTCGACCTCGGTCGGCGGTACGTGAGGTGGAGACCGGTACCCGGGTGAGAGCGTCGCTGGAGCCCAGCACCCGGGAACGGCAGGCGATGCTCCATTTGAGTAACCTATCGCACGCCGTCAATCACTTCCAGAACCAGATGATGACCATGCTGTACCCCTCCATCATGGCTGACCTCGGGATGACCTACACGGCCGTGGGTGTCCTCTCGGCCATCTGTTCGGCGCTCAGCAGCATCTGCCAGGGTGCCTACGGGTTCTTAACGCCGTTCTTCTCCCGCTGTAAGCTGCTCGGTTTTGGCAATCTCGGCATCGCGCTCGGGACGTTGATGAGTGGCCTGGCCGGCTCTTACCCCATGATGATCGTGGCCCGTGGTGTCGCGTCCATAGGATCCAGCGCCCAGCACCCGGTCGGCTACAGCATCCTCTCGAGCTACTTCCCGAACAACCGCGGCGCCGTGATGGCGCTGAACACCAGCGTCTCCAACGTGGGGACACTGGTGGCGACGCCTCTCGCGACCGCGCTGCTGCTGGTCCTGGGCTGGCGACAGATCTTTTTCGTCGTCACGGTCGCCAGCGTTGTCATGGGCCTGATCTACCTCTTCTTCCGTGATTACGGGATGCCGAATCGCGCGGGTTCTGGACGGTCTGGACTCGTCCAGGGCTTCGGAAGTTACCGGAGAGTGCTGAAGAACCGCAACATGGTGCTCATCGCCCTCGTGTTCATGGTCGGCGGTGCCGGCCGTGACGGCGGGGTGAACCAGATCTACTTCGCGCCCCACCTCGCGAACGATTTCGGCTATTCCAATCTGACCATCGGGATCCTCATCACGGCGATCAGCATCGGAAGTATCGTGGGTCCGATATTCTTCGGCTGGCTCTCCGATAGGTTCAGCCGCGTTCGCATGCTGCAGGTTTCCCTGGCGCTCTCCTGCGTGGGTACCCTGTGGGTCGCCCATCTTGGGCCGGGTGAAGTGATGCTGTTCATCAGCCTCTTGCTCTACAGCGCCTTCACCTCCTCGCGCGGGACCCAGACGCAGGCCATCGTCGCAGATGCCGCGTCCAACGAAGACCGCGACGCGGCGTTCAGCCTGTACTTTCTGCTGGGCTTCCTCTCCCAGCCTTTCTGGGTGCTGATCACGGGATTCCTCATGGACACCGCTGGATTCGCGACCGCGCTGACGGTATTGAGCGTGACGTACGTTGTAGGGATCTTCGTTGTGGGCTTCATGCGCGACGAGCGCCCGACCGCGAAGAACCCGGCCGCACTGCGACAAACGCCTGTTCAGTAGATCGGCCGGCCCGCGCTCGTGTAGGCCCGCGGCGGCGCCGCTGGATTGCGCGCGAGCCAGGCGGCCGCGTCGTCCGTGTCCTTGATGGAGCCGCGCAGGATCGCCAGCACAAGATCGTGCGTGGCCAGCGTGTTGAACGCGGCGTCCACGTGCGTTGCGCGGCCGCCGTCCGGCGACCGCACGAGGAACGGCACGCGGTGGTCCAACCGACCATCGTAGCGTTTCGACGCCCTCCACCACCGATCGGCGCTCACGACGAGCCAGGTGCGGTCGTCGAGGCGCGCCCGCTGGAGGCCACGTCGCAGCTCCGCGATCATCAGGTCGGCAAGCGCGAGGTTGTCGAGATAGCCCCCACCCTCCCCGGTGAAGTTCCACGCCGTGAGACGTCCCGTGGCGGGATCGTAGATGCCCGGCGGCCCCGGAACCGGCAGGTGGAGTAGCACGAGCCCGAAGCGGTCGTTGGCCGCGGTGCGGATTGCCAGATCGGCGAGCTCCGCGAACCTCTGGGAGGCCAGCCGTCGGACATTCGCCGGCGGCGCAAGGCTTGCCCATTGGTTCCACAACGTCTGGCCGAACGTGTCGCCACGCGCCTGTTCGTGGGCGTCGGACGGTCTCCAGTCCGCGACCCCGAGCGAGCGGCCGAGGACACGAGGGTACGGCAGGTGCCACCCGATCACCGCCGTGTCATAGCCCAGCGTTCGCGCGCGCGAGAACACGTTCGGGTAAGCGCTCCATCGCGCCTTCTCCCCATCCCTGAACGTGAGCTCGAGGTCGTTCGGGCTCACCGGCGCGACAGCGACTACCGGGCGACCGGTGATGAGCGCGGGCATCGAGATTTCCGGCGTACCCGCCGGCGGCCACGCGGCGTCGGCATAGAGCGACTGGCGCCTCAGGCGGTCCAGCTCCGGCAGTTCAAGACCGGTCGGGCGCGCCTCGAAGACGATTCGCTGATCCAGCTCTTCGAGCACGAGCCAGACGACGCGCCGGAGACTCGGCGGGGTCCGGTCGACGGGAGCGGGGTCAACCCGACGCCACTCCGGGCCGGCCGCCACCTCGAGAAACATCCACAGCGCGTGGCCCAGCGCGAGGACTCCCAGCGGCGACGCGATCAGAGCGAGGCCCCGAATCGCGCGGAGGGCCTCATGGGGCCAACGGAGCGATGCCGCGAGCGTCAGGACGGCGAGAGCCAGCAGCCCGGGGTCCCCGATCGCGTCCGTCCATCGGTCGATACCCTCGTGCGTGATGCGCGCGAAGTTCAGCGCGATCAGAAACGCTGCCGCGGCGGCGACGGCGGCGAGACGACGCCAGACCGGCCGCCGGACGCGTCGGACTGCCTGGACGGCCAGGAAGCCGACGGCGGAGGTTCCGACGATGTTCAACACGAGCGCCACGAGCATCGGCGCTCCGAGCGGCATCCTGTTGTAGAAGTCCCAGTCTCCGATAAGCAGCGTCTCGCTGCGCGCCCGGCTGAAGCAGAGCGTCGACACCGCGAGACACGCGAGGGCGTCAATCGTGCGTCGACGTCGAGTCGACCGCCGGCGATCGGGAGGAACGAGCGGGTCCGGCAGGCGCGCGTCGCGGTACCACCACAGCCGGTCGGCGGCAGAGCCACCGCCGCGGGGATCGGGCCGTCCCGCGGCCGCGGGATCGGGCGTCGATCTTTCGTCCATCATCGCGCCCCGATCAGGGGGTCATACCACGCGATCCTGGACCCATGGCCAGTCACCGTGCGGCAGACGCGCAGCGGCGTACAGGTCGCGCCCCCCCGAGACGAACACGCCCACGGCCATGACGACGAGGATCCAACGCAGCGGAGCGTAAGAGACATAAAGCGTCATTCTCAGAAGTCGCCGCCCCCCCAAGCGTCAGCCAGTGGCTCTTGCCCCCAGGTACAGCCTGGCGCAGCCTCAGACGCTCACGGAGCGATGTTCGCGTTGATGCGGAACAGGTTCTTCGGGTCGTACGCCGCCTTCAGCGCGCGCAGGCGGCCATAGTTTTGCCCGAACGATGCGCGCACCTTCTCCGGTTGATCGTCCGCGGCCAGGTGGTTCACGTACGCGCTGCCCTGGAGATGGGGTTCCAGCTGGGTCCAGAGCGCCCGCACCCACGCGGTGTGCGTCGCGGACTGTGCCGCGTCCGTCCACTGGCCGATGGCGTCGAAGTCCCATTGCGTGCGCCGCGGTGCGAAGGCGGTGGCCGTCGGCGAGATGCGTGTCGCGGCCCCGTGCATGTGGAAGAAGAGCAACGCGCTGAGCGGTGAGCTAAAGCTCGACGCTCCTTCCACCATGACGTCGATCAGCCCGTCCGAGATCTGCTCGGTGAACGCCGACCGCCAGTACCGCTGCAACCCATGCGTGGCGTTGGGCTCGTCGAGCATGCGTTGTCGCGCGGCGTACGGCATCGGCCCGACGACGTCTGCAACGGGCTTGCCGAATCGCCGCGCGGGAGCGAGCACCTTCTCACCTTCGCCGATCGGGCCGTTGTACCCGAGGATCAGCGCCGCGACGGGCGTTCCCTCCGGCGCCGTCAGCAACGCCGCGTACGCTTCCGCTTCGTCCGGCAGCATGCCGCAGAAATCTCGGTAGAACCGCAGCAGGTCGCGGGCCTGATCCAGCGGATAGATCACCATCCCGCCGAGAACCTGCGTGACCGGATGAAGCTGATACTCCAGCGACGTGACGACGCCGAAGTTGCCGCCGCCCCCACGCAGCGCCCAGAAGAGATCCGGGTTGTCCTTCGCGCTCGCCTTGCGGAACTGACCGTCCGCGGTCACCACGTCGGCCGAGGTGAGATTGTCGACGCTCAACCCGTGCTTCCCCATCAGCCAACCGAGACCGCCACCCAGGGTCAGGCCGCCGATACCCGTGTTGGAGACGGTGCCGCCGGTCGTCGCGAGGCCGTACGCCTGCGTTTCGTGATCCAGATCGCGCCACAGCACGCCGCCCTGCGCCCAGACCGTGCGCGCGTTCGGATCCACGCGGATGCCCTTCATGAGGGACAGATCGATCACCAGGCCGCCGTCATTGGTGCCGTACCCCGGCGCGCTGTGGCCGCCGCCGCGGACAGAAACCAGGACCCCGAGTGACCGCGCGAAGTTGATCGCCTGCTGGACGTCGGCGGCGCCCAGGCACCGCACGATCAGGGCCGGCCGGCGATCGACGTTGCCGTTCCAAACCCGGCGCGCTTCGTCGTACCTGGCTTCGCCGGCGACGACGAGCTCGCCTCGCACGCAGCGCCGCAGGTTATCGATGTCGGCGTCGGTCAGAGGGGTACCCGTTCCTTCGAGCGTAGTGGCGGCGATCGTCATGCTCATGGCCCTCCAGATTGGCGGCGTTGAAGTGTATCAGCTTTAAGGGCGCTCCGTGGAGCACTCGGCGTGCCAAGTCACGATTCGCTCACCAGTCTTGTTTATTCACCACTTAGCGAAGTGGGAGCGGCTCGGGGCTCTGCAGACGTTTTGCCCGGTCCTCGAAATTTCTCCCGACACTGGGGTGAAAGGACAACGGGCACCCCCGTTTCTTGGGAGGTGCGGGGCGTCCTCTGCAATAATGAATCGCTGGCAACTTCGCCAGGCTTGCGACCGAGGAGATCACAGATGCGCAAGACGTTCGTCGCGATCACCGCTTTCTCCCTTGTCCCGCTCGGCGCCGCTGGGTGCGTCTCGAAGAGCGAGTACACCAAGACAGTCCAGGCGGCCGAGGCCCGCTACAACGCGCTCGACACAGAGAACGCGCGGCTCAAGGGCGAGCTCGCCGACGCGGGCAAGCGCAACGAGCAGCTGACGGCCGACCGGACGCAGCTCGAGCGCACGCTGACGATGAAATCGGGCGAGCTCGGCCGGCGCGTCAGCGCGCTCGAAGGCGACAACGCCCGACTCACGAAGGAGCTCGCCGAGGCGCAGAAGGCGCGCGAGGAAAAGATGCGCGAGGTCAGCTCGACCTACGAGCAGCTCGTCGCGAAGATGAAGGGGGAAATCGACAAGGGGCAGGTGACGATTTCCGAGCTGAAGGGCAAGCTCACCGTCAACATGGTCGAAGCGATCCTCTTCGATTCCGGCAAGGCGGAGGTGAAGCCCGAGGGGCTCGTCGTGCTCGGCAAGGTCATCGAGATCCTCAAGACAGTGAGCGACAAATCGATCCGCATCGAGGGGCACACGGACAACAAGCCGATCGTTGGCACCCTCACGCAGCGCTACCCGACCAACTGGGAGCTCTCGGCCGCGCGCGCCATCAACGTCGCCCGCTATCTCCAGAAGCAGGCCATCGAGCCGGCCAACCTCTCGGCCGCCGCCTTCGGCGAGTTCAAGCCGGTCGACGACAACACGACGCCGGAAGGCCGCGCCAAGAACCGCCGCATCGAGATCGTCCTGGTCCCGAAGGAGTGACCGGGGTCCCTGCCGCCGCCTTCACGCCGCCGGCCCGTTGCCGGCGGCGTTTTCGTTCCCTCCCTTCACGCAAGCACGCCGCCGTGAGGATCGAGCGTCGATCTTTCGTCCATCATCGCGCTCCGATCAGGGGGTCTCGGGAAAGATCGGCTGCCGCGAGAAGATCGCGCTCCCCGTCGGGGAAGTCAAGCAGTCAGAGCGAGTGCGAGCGCCAGGTGACGCCACCGACGGTGCGGGCTTGGCTCGGGCTCATACCACGCGGTCCTGGACCCACGGCCAGTCACCGTGCGGCAGCCGCGCAGCGGCGTACAGGTCGCGCACCCCCGAGACGAACACGCCCACGGCCATGACGACGAGGATCCAACGCAGGGCCTCCGGGACAGCCGGCGGCGCGACGCGTAGTGTCGTCGGCTGCTGCCACCACGTCGAGAGTGTGGGGAGGAGCAGCGCAATCGTCGCGCCGTACATGATGCCCATGACGGCATGCGTGACCCGCTCACCAGCGTATACGTCCCCGAGCGATCGGCGAACAGTCGTCTCGGTGACGAAGTCGGCCATAGTCAGCACGACCTCTGCGATCAAGATGGCGACAAGCGTAGCGGCCCAGACGCCTTCCCACGACACCCACGGCAATGTCCCAAAGATCACCGCGTATAGGAAGTCGCGAGCGGCGTGCAGCCTCAATTCGGCGGCCGCGACCGAGCCACGCGCGGGGAGGCGCGCGCGCCACTCGTGGTAGTACAAAGTGTCGAAGGCGCCGATGGCGCCCTGGATGGCGAGGAGCCACAGGACCGTTGGGATCACGGCCGCTCCCTCTGAATGCAGCCCTCGTACGACATCACCAACCCGATCAGGGGCATCGAGATCCTGACCTGGACGTGCGGGCCTCGTCCGTCCACACATGCCTCTCGTGCCGTGACCCCAGGGGACATCCATCGCGGCAGCGGAACGCGTAGCCGCCCGAGCGCGACTGCCGCGCCCGCTTGCACGTACGTCAACGTGTCCTCGACCACCCGGAGGTGAAAGCGAAACTCCAGCGCTCCGAAGCGTTCGGCCAGCGACCCGTCAGGTAGCCCCCGCTGGGTCGTGACGAGCAGCCGCCGACCGAACGCCCGCGTCCATCTCTCGGAGTCAGCGTCGCGATCGATCGTGAGCCGCACGTCGAGCGCCGTTGCGGATGACGGAAGGCGAAGCACCCAGCGGGCGAGGCGAGCAGCCAACCCACGACCGTGAAGAAATTCGAACCGGCCGGTAGCCGCGCCGGCCGTCAGGTGGAGCGAGCGGATCGCCGGGTGCAGGTCGAGCCACGCCGGACCCAGCAATCGGGCGTACAGGGTGCTCGAGGGCTCCACGCGGTTCGGCTCGCCGGCGGCCGTCATCGGCCGACCTCGAGCAAGTGACCGCGCCATCGAGATCCGGAGCCGCTCATGGGCGTGACGAGTGTCCCGAGTTCCGCGTCTACGATAGTTGAAAATGGTCGACGGTCGAATCGAAAATGTCGACGAGAGGGAGGACCGGCTCGCGTGACAGTGGCCCTGGCGATCGTTCTGGCTGCGCTCACAGTCCCAGCGCTGCTCATCAATCTGTACTTCACGGCGCTGATGCTCGATCGATGGCCCAGGCTTCGCCACGGTCTCGGGGCGCTGTTCACGACGTGCGGCGCGGACACGTCGTCCTGCGCCATCGTCGTGAAGACGCCGTATGCCCGGTTGTTCGGTGGAGCCCCCAATGTCTACGTCGGCATCATATGGAACGTCGCTCTCCTGGGCCTCGCCCTACGGTGGATGGTGACCGGCGCGGGCTGGTGGTGCCGTGGCCGTACCTGCTCGTGGCGGTCGTGAGCGTCCTGGTCGGGGTTTACCTCGTCCGCGCTCTTGTCGTCGACCTCCGCCAGCCGTGCCCGCTCTGAATCGCTGGCCACGGGGCGCACGCGGCGGTCGCCGCGCTCCTTGGGATCGTATGGTGGGTCGCCTGATTGGTGGGGCGAGCGTAGATGGGATGAAGCGGCTGGCCTCTCGCTTAACGTGGTGGCATACGCTGCCCCACAAGAGCACACCGCGGTCAACGCCGCAGAGAGGAGAGGCCAGCCATGGACCATATTGGCAT
>JAHFDK010000446.1 GCA_023249095.1 Candidatus Rokuibacteriota bacterium
TTGGCCATGTCGGCGGAGGGGCTCACAGCCCCACCGCCGCGTCAACGTCTCGAGCGCCTACTTCCTATGGCCGGTTTTCAGGTGTCCATCTATGGCCGGTTTTGGGTGTCCACCGAGGGTCAAGGCAAATCGATGACCGGGCGCCTTAATAAATGACCACGTGTTGAGGCCGTGCGCACGAGAGGAAGGAGTCTCCTGACTTCGTCGAGCAGGACCAGTTGACGTTAGGTCTTTGGCTTAAGTTTCAATCCGCGAACGCGCGACGTTCCGGGCTCGTGAAATGACGGAGGCTTTACAGAGAGACGGCCGGGTGAGGCGTGACGGTTGCACGGCCAAGCTCGGAAAGCCGGAGGAGATGTTCATATGAAGGGGAGTCACCATTCATGCCGACGCCGATGTTGCGGTAGTTCTCGTCCGTAAAGTTGAAGCCGGCGTCTTGCTACTGCCCCGGAGGCGCCGTCCACTCGGCCGCGCCTCGAGACTGGCCTCGTAGTGGCGCGCCGACACGCCGGCGAGGAGCTGCTGCATCATCCGCGCAGTCAGCGAGTGAGGCTCACCGGATGCCGAATGCTAGCGTCTCGCGTTCAACGGTGGTGAGCTACTGGACCATATCCTGGGCGCTCACCTCCGCGGCGATGGCCTGATCGATCAGCACGTCCCGCTCGGCCTTGTTCTTCGTCTTGCTCGCTTCGACGAGCTTTGTCCTGGCGTCCTCGAGGTGCGTCACCGCAGCCGAATACAGGCCCGGATCCTGGAGGACCTTGATCGCATGTCCGACCTCGTCGATCGAGAGCCGGAGCAGCTTTTTCGTTTGGCCCAGGTTGCTCGCCCCCTTTGCCTTGTCCGCCAGATCCAGGGCGGACCGGATCTTCTCGAGCGCGCTGATGGTGCGGAGGAACGCTCCGACATCCTCGATTTGCGGCGGGTCCAGGATTATCGTGCCGACGATTGACCCCGACGGCGAGTCGCTAAAGGCCGTGGTGGTGTAGAAGCCTACGGCATCCTCGATTGTCTTCGCCAGGTTGTTATGGAAGCAGGGACAGGTGACGGCCGCCTCGACGACCGTCGGCGTGTTGAACGTGCCGTCACCGAACGAGCCGTTAGAGTTTTCGGTCCTCCCGAGGCCGCCGTCACGCGGCCTCGGTTCCCCGGTCGAGTCGGCGGGATGGGGCGCGTTCTCGACACCTGTATCGAAATTGAAGTTCGCCGGAAGAAACGCTGCGTTTGCGCCTCCGTTGACATGGCAGTTGAAGCACTTCGCGGAGCTGTTGAAGAGAACCTTCCCCTGCTCCGGATTAGGCACTCCCATGCCCGCGAATTTCAAAACCAATGCGCCCGGACCGCTCAAGACCAAGTCTGACTGGCGGCCAAGGGAGAGTTGGAACGCCTCCATGGCGTCGAGCTCTGCGTCAGTCGGCAGCCGAAAATCCTTGCCCGGACGTCGCTTGAGGGTCTTGGTGAAGTGCTGGGTGACGGCGCCAGTCGCGAAGTCCCTCAGGCTCCCGCTTCCCGGGGCTCCGTCCCCGCCCCAGCCGGTCCGCTCGCTCGGCCCAGGTCCGGGCGGAGACGTCAGAGACGTGATCAACGCCAGCGTGTGAGGCACCCCCCGCATCACGAACTTGGTCTCGAGATTTTCGAAGCCGTCCACGTTCTCGAGGATCAGGCCGAATTGCCGCATCAAGACCGGGTTCTCGAAGTTCTTCGAGAGGGCCTGCATGAACTCTGCGACGAAGAGGGGATCGTTGGCGGGCAGGGTCGCGATGAAGGCCGGATCTATGGTGAGGTTATTTTCCGCTGGATGACAGGTCCCGCAGGTGCGGCCATTGCCGTTGAAGGTCTCCTCGAAGAAGAGCGCTCGGCCCTGGTCCACGAGGGCTGCGAGAACGGTGGCCAGGTCGATCTGCTGTGCGTAGGCCGGGCTAGGAATCAAGGCGCGGAACGGAGCAGAGAAGAGGCTGGCGGCGGGCCGTGAGGTGACCGTGCTGGCTCGGCCGCGCTGCGCGAATGTGGCCAGCCGGCCGGCCTGCTCGCTGTAGTAGATCCGCTGGTACAGCGTGGGCGAGCCGAAGAGCAGGCCGCCGTCAACAGGCGTCTCACCGGCTCGGGCGACGACCACGAGGTCGATCTCGAAGCCTGCGAGCTGCTCGCGGTCCAGGCGGGTTTCGAGGGTCGCGGCGCTTCCCTTAGGCTTCAGGCTCCCGATGCGCAGCATCGCGTCGCCGGGCTCAGGCTTCACGCTGCGCCCCGGGCCGGGGCGGTTGTCGACGAGCCACACCTCGAAGGCTTCCTCGGCGCCGAGCCCGGAGACTTCGACCGAAATGGTCCCGTCGGCCAGGTCCAGCCTTATCTGGCCCTGCGCTCTCGTGAAACGGGCGGACAGCCCCTTCGAGTACCCCAGGGACAGCACGAGCCTCCGGTCGCCCTCCGTTCTCTCGTATTGGGCCTTCCAGCGCTCGTAGCTCGCCTGGAGTGCCCGCGCATTGCCGATCCCGGGCGAGGCCCTGTTCTCGCGAAAGGCCTCAGGGCCGATCAAGAAGGACAGAAGAGTCGCAATCGCCAACGCGCCACCTCCGACCCAAATGCCCCGGATCCTCATGTCCCCGTTCCTCCTTGGCGTGGACTGCATACGTGTTTTCTAAGATCAAGCTCCCGCCGTAGCGGGAGGCCTTGGAAACGAGGGCTGTTCTCGAAGAGCTGCCGCGAGGTATAGGCGTCAGGGGAAGTGAGGCGAGGTATGAGGGCTGGCAGTCTCATTGGGGGGTCACATGGTCGTATTCCCTGGCGAAGTTCAGGATCTTCACGGCGATGCCGCTCTGACCGCGCCAGCGGACGAAGACCTTGGCGGCGCCTCCGACGACGTGCGCATTGGTCACCAGGACACCATCGCGCGTAATGAAGAACCCGCTCCCCAGGGCGAGCGGCTGGTCGTGATCATCCACGGCGATCAGGGTCACGACGGCGGGGAGACTCTCACGGGCAATCCGGGCGGCAGGCGACTCTTGCTCTTGCGCTGACGTGTGAGATCCCACCGCCGGCATGGCGGCCAGTGCAAGACTTGCGGTGAAGCCGGCGCGGCGGGGGGACAGAAGACGGGGGAGAGAGCCCGCGCCGACGAGAACTGCTCCTGCCTTCATGCCTCGTCCCCTTTAGGTTCCTATGCCGATAGCGGGAGCTACCTTGTACACGACGGAGCCGAGTTTGACAAGGGTGATCGGGTAGAGATTTCCGGAAACTATTATTCCTTACCACTTGGTGTGGGCGGCAATGGGGAGCGGCGGACCGGCCGTCCGCCGTGCGCACGGCCCAGACGTGCGGCTTCGGGCTCAGCACGTGTGAGAAGTAGCTGTAGCTGTACCAGCTCGCGATGGCCGGGTTGCGTGGATCCGTGCCGCCCTCGGTCGCCAGGTATTGCGCATCGGGCACCGTCTTCACGTCCGCGAAGGCGACCTCGCCGACACCCCACGCGCCCACTCGTCCACTGCCGGGCGAGCCCGCCAACCGCCTCGCTCCGAATCGAGGGCCAGATACGCCGAGATCATAAATCCGCGGGATGAAGGCGCGGCGGTTCAGGGAGGGAACTGGGAGGCGGGAGCCCGAATCAGGAACCTATCAGCGAGTCTCGAATCCGCCGAGCATGTAAATCCTGACCGAGAGCGGGACCAGAATCGGTCCCGGGGCGACTGGTCTTCATCGGAGCGGACAGGGCCCTGTGGTATGTATGAGAACGGGACCTTGACGTGGCAGTAGGCCAGGATGCCGTCGAGGTGACGACTGAGAAGCTGGGCGACCTTGGCGAAGGCCGGGAGCCGTTGCCAGCGCAGCGCGTGGACCCAGGCGGCCAGG
>JAHFDK010000022.1:0-38426 GCA_023249095.1 Candidatus Rokuibacteriota bacterium
GCCGCAGCCCCCGCCGCAGCCTCCGCCGCAGCCCCCGCCGCAGCCTCCGCCGCAGCCCCCGCCGCAGCCTCCGCCGCAGCCCCCGCCGCAGCCTCCGCCGCAGCCCCCGCCGCAGCCCGCGCCGTAGCCCGCGCCGCTGGCACCGCTGCATTCCATGCCGCAGCCCGCGCCGCATCCCTCGCCGTAGCTGTCCCACCGGGGCCACATGCAACCAAACACTCGCGCACGCGCAGATCGGCAGGTCGCTCGCGCTCGAAGAGTGGCAGCACTCGCGCAGCACACGCGACCGCAAAGTGACGCAGCGCATCCTCGTCCATCGCGAGGCGGAGAAGGCGGGCTCGTGAAGCCGCCACCTTAGTACTGTCGCTCACGATCGTGCCGCCGATCTCGACTTCCCAGATTTCCTCATATGACCAGGCCAAGATGTGCCCGGCTGTCACGACATGCAGACCGTTATGACACAGCACGATTTCGCCGCTTACCTCGACCCACTTACCGGGGCGCGTCCCGCGCGGCATCGGCCACACGAGATTGCCGCCGTGCATCGAGCGTGCGCCCTGTGCGGTTAGCTTGTAGTAGGTCATCGCGGCTCCTCCTTGTCGTAGTCGGATGCGTCGTCCTCGCGGGTGTCGAGCCAGCTCGCGAGTGCGCCCCAGACATACCACGCGAGAGTGCAAACACTCACGGTGAGCGCGGCGATGCTGAGCAGGGTGATCAGGTCGGCGGTCATCGCCGCCTCTCCGCGATCTGCTCGTTGCTGAGCCGCTCGCACGGGCCGCGTAACTGGTCGAGCGCGAGTTCCTCGAGCCAGTGCCGCAGGCGGATCTCCGCACGCCACTCGCGCAGGCCCAGATAGACGGTCCAAGCGAAGTGGCCGAGGATGCCGGCGCACAGCGCCCAGACGATCACTTGGCCAGTCCAGCGTGTCTCGTCGGTCATGTCAGTCCTCCCGCGCGAGCAGCGCGACTGCCGAGACGTACTCGTTCGCTGTTCTAAGGAATCCACTCTTGCGTACCTTTGCGATGGCACCTGGAACATCGTGGGCCAACACGGTTGCACCGTCGTAGTTGTCCGATGCGCTATTGTCTTGGTCCTCCCAACATCCGATCGTGACTCGGTATAGAGCCATCTTCTTCTTCGCACTCATATCAGTTCTCCTCCTGATCCCCCGCCAGACTCGAGCACCTTGCGCGAGCCTGACGGGGGAAGCCTGCGTCCGGTGAGGTGGATACGCAGGCCCGATCTCTCACACCGTCACTTGATCGCGTACTCACAGCCAGCGGCGTGTCCGTGCTCGGCGACGAAATCCCTGTGCCGGTCGCACATACAGCAACAGTCGTTCTCATCCCATGCGTCGGGCTTGGGCGGCAAGGCTTCGGGCAGCGGCAACGGCTCTGGCTCGGGGGCCGAGTACAGCAGCGGGTCGTGGACGTTCTCGATCACCCGCGCGGCGACGGCGACCGCTCGTCGGTCCTCGGGGTAGTCCTGCACTTCCTCGGCAATCGAGAGGCCGAGCAGCACGTCGCTGAAATACCGCTTGCACGCGCGCGCCACCGCGCGCCACATGAGCATATCGTCGGGGTACGATGACCACGGACCCGACTTGCCCCACAGCCCGGCGCGCTTCGCCTCGCTGATCGTGAACGTCACGGTCGTCTGCTCGTCTGCACCCTCGCGGGCGAAGGTGAAGAACCCCTCGCGGGCATCCCCCGCCCCGCGCGTCCCGACCATCGGGCCGTAGATGCAGACCTTCGCTTGGCGGATCTTCGCAAGCGCTGCCTCGCCCATCAGCGACGGCCGACCGTTCACCACGGCGACGGCAGAGAGGGCGCGCATCGGAGAGAAGCCGAGTTCTACGCCGGCCTGCATCGCCACGAGCACCTTCTCGGCGGTGTCGAGGCCCTTCGGCGCGAGCCCGCTTTTCGTGACCGCGACCGCGAATCGGTGCGCGTCCTCGAAGCTGCGAAGCTCGACGCCGTGCTGGCCGAATGCGATCGGCGTCTTTTCGATCAGTGCGGGTTTGTCGCTCATAGATCCTCCTGTTCATCGTCGGTTGTCGATCCCGCCCAAGCCGGGAGATACAGCGTCGAGAGACGCGCCGGGTAGCCGGGCCATGTATCTGTCTCGCGAGCGAGTGAGTAGCGGCGCAGGCACTCCATGATCTCGGCGCGTCCCGAGTCGATGCCCGCGCTGTCGAGCTCGTAGCAGGCGACCGCGTAGGGCGGGGCCTTCTCGACCGCGACCCAGACGAAGCGACGCGGCACAGGGGCGAGCACGTCTGCGCCGTGAAGATACCAGGCGGCTTGGAGGTGGTACGCGAACCGCGCGATCTCCTGCGCGAAGCCGCGTGGGCTCGCGTCGCGCGTCGTCTTGAGATCAACGATCGTCGAGGCTCCGTCCCACGAGACGAACGCATCGGGCCGCGCCTTGCAGTCGAGGCCAGTGTTCGCGTCGCGCCAGAGCAGTGTGACCTCGCGGTGGCCGGGTGCGGTGAGCAGCGGACCCGCGAGGGGGTGGCCGAGCACGGAATCGGCCAGCTCTCGGCACAGCTCATGCTCGGATGCGGAGAGAACGATGCGGCTTGCGTTGGCCGCCTCGAAGGCTTCCCACTCTTCGCGACCCGCCTTCGTGCGACGGTCGAGCTTCGGTGCGCCGACGTAGGCGGACGCGAAGCGGTCGGGCTCGAGCACGGCGACGTGGACGGCTTGGCCGAGGATCTTCGCGGCGCTCTCGGACTGGTGCAGCATCTCATAGCGCGCATGGGCGGCGCTGCGGCGGAAGTGCTTGAGTCCCGAGAAGTGGGCGGCGTCGATCGCGGCGTAGGCGTCGAACAGGAGGTTGGTGTGCAGGCCGTGCTTCATCGCGCTACCTCCCAGCCCTTCGCGCGAGCGAGCGCGTCGATCGCATCGACTCCGGCGAGCATCTGCTTGGCGTGCGGCCCACGGTCACCGGCGTCGAGATATCGCTGCCACCACGCGCGCGCCTCGGTGAGTGTGAATGGGCCACGACACCCCGCGTAGAGTCGCGGGCCATCGTCACACCGAATTGCGTAGATCAGATATCCGTCGCCGAGCGGCCCGACAGACAGGATGCCGTCCGCCCCGCCCAGGTACGCCCCGCGCAGGTACGCCCCGGTCAGGTCCGCCCCGTACAGGTCCGCCCCGCCCAGGTCCGCCCCGCCCAGGTACGCCCCGGTCAGGTCCGCCCCGGTCAGGTACGCCCCGCGCAGGTACGCCCCGGTCAGGTACGCCCCGCGCAGGTACGCCCCGGTCAGGTCCGCCCCGGTCAGGTACGCCCCGGTCAGGTCCGCCCCGGTCAGGTACGCCCCGCGCAGGTACGCCCCGCCCAGGTACGCTCGTTGACCGAGCGCGTAGCCGAGTCCAGTTGCCGCGTGTACTGCTTGTCCGATCGTCATGCTCATCGCGCTACTTCCATTGTCACTCATCTGCAAACTCCCACTCCGGCGTCTCGCGCTCGTAAGGCCGCAGCCCGAAGGTGCTCTGGTCCGCGCGGTCCGCGTCCTCTTCCTCGTCGCGGGCGCGGCGTTCCTGCGGCGAGTACATGAGCCGGACGGCGAGGCGTTCGGCGCGGAGGTCGCGGATTTCGAGTGCGGCGCGCTCGGCCTGGTGTGCGCGGCAGAGCGTGCGCCAGGTCTCGACGCCATCGCGGCGCAGGGTCTCGCCCTCGAGCATCGAGAGGTACACGCGACGCTGTGAGCACTCGGCGATGATCTTGCACAGCGTTTGCTCGCGGCGCTTGATGGATCGAGTTGGCATCGGTGGGTCTCCTGTTCCCGGCTCGATCGTATGCGGCCTTGCATATTCCGTCAAGGGCATTCCCGCATGAGGCTTGAAAATACTTGTGGGGCGTGTAGGATGCGGCCATGGCGAATGACATTGCAGAGGCGATCGGGGATTCGGTTCAGCAGATCCTGAGCTTGAGGGCTGCGCGCAACGCGGAGATGCTCGAGCGGTGGTGTGCGGGCGAGACGCTCACGGCTCTCGCGGTACGTTTTTCACTCACTCGGCAACGGGTGCAGCAGATTGTGTCCAGGGACGCAACGCCGGAGCAATGGGCGGCGCGCGCCCCGAAGGCGGGTCGGCCGAAGCGGAGCGCCTAGCGGTGAAGATTCCCCTTGCATCCCCGCGCGCTGCGGCGTAAGCTGCGAGTGTGGGTGGTAAGATGAGACAATCAGATGTTCCTCGCTTGCCACCCACATTGGCTAGCGTAGCCCCGGTCAAGAGCGATCTTGGCCGGGGCTTTTCGTTGGTGAGCCACGATGGCAACTGAGCGTCGCCCCTACCACCGAGTCGCTGATTCCACTTGGAGCGAGCCGTGGGGTAACGACCTGCTCGCCTTCATCGCCCGGCTACAGGGTGCGATGCACGAGCGTTGGCGGACCAACCGTCTCTCGCCCGGAGAGGCTTCGATCATCCGGCTCGGCAAGAGCGATTTGTGCAAGGTAGCCGGCAAACGTCGGCTCGACGTGGCGCTGAAGTCGGCGAGACTTGCGGCCGAAGTCGTGACGATGTTCGTCCGACTTGACGGCGACGTTACTGTCATCGAGTGGCCTAAGTGGGCGGAATTTCAGGGGTTGCTATCCGAACATGGGGGCAAGCGCGCCCCATCTAGCTCCCCCTCCGCGTCCAGCGTCCAGCGTCCATCGCCAGAAGAAGAGAAAGAACAGAGACTCCCCGCTAAGCGCGGGGCGAAATCTGAGTGCCCCGATGCCCTGAGCGAGCCCGAGCGGTTCGCCATCGCGGCATGGTGCCGGGAGAAACACCCCGACCTCATGGGCGAGCTTGGTGCGATCTGGGATCAGGTCGTGATCTGGGCGCGGTCCCACGGGCACAAGCGGGCAAGCTGGTATGCGACGATGCAGACGTTCGTCATGCGTCGCGCGAGGGAGGCCAAAGAGCATGAATCGACGCGACCTGGAGGAAGCAATGGGCGACGCCTCACGGCCGTCGAGGCCGGACGCAAGATCGCGGCCGACATCGAGCGGCGAGCTGCAAGAGCGGAATCGGATCTTCTCGCGCCTGTTTACGCTCTACCCGCTCTCGGCGACGCAGGACGCTAAGGGCGCGATCTTGGCGCACATCGAGGAAACGCTCGACGTGCCGCTTCGCTGGCTTGAAGCCGGGATCCGATCCTGCGCCCGCGAGGCGGGCCGACGCTTCGCGCCCTCGGTGGGCGAGATCCGGGGCGCGGCGCAGCGCGCGCAGTCATGGGCCGAACGATCGACGGGGACGGCCGCGCCTGAGATCCCCGGCCGCGAGCAGCGCGCGGCGATGCTTGAGCTGCACCGCCGAGAGCTTCTGAAGCTGCCACCGGGCCACGGCGCGCTCGTGTTGAGGCGGAGGTGACGTATGGCGTTCGATAGACCCGAGGGTTTCGATCCAATGGCGACCTGTCCGGCCGAGAAGCGAGCCCGGTACGCGGCCCGCGCGGCCAGGGCTCATCAGTACGCGGCGGCGGTCGAGCTGAAGTGCCTGGAATGCGTTTCCTGGGAAAGAAAAGAGGCGGCCCTTTGTCAGATCAAGGGGTGTCCGCTTTATGCCCTGAATCGTGCCCGCTACGGGGGCGATTCTGAGGCTGGAATCGGTTCTGATGAGCCGTCCGAGGGGGAGATTGCACTATGACGACACCGAAGAAGCCAAAAGCGCACGTCATCGACGGCTGCCCGTGCAAGCATCGGCACGGCCGGGAGGGTGAATGTCTACATGCGCGAGAGGAGCCGCCGGGTCGGATCTACCGATGCGATGAGCTTGTGGAACCGGGCACGACTCGGTGCAAGGCGCATCAGCACGAGACGCACTTCGGTATGCTGCAATGATCGCGCTCGCGGCGTTCTGTGCCGCGTTCTTCGCGGCTGGCTTGTGGGTTGGGTACCAACTGCGCGGCTATGTCGCGGTGCATCGGGTCCGCCGCCTCTTCGCCGAGGCTCGCGAGGACTGCTCGATTGAGCGCCGGCTGCATGTCGTGCGCGGCCCTGGGGTTGCGGCGTGAGGCGAGCCGCCAATCGCGACCACGGCCACTCCGCGATCGTCGCCGCCCTGCGCAAAGCCGGCTGCTCCGTCGCCTCTTGGGGCACCGACGGGGCTCCCGATCTTGTCGTCGGGCGAGCCCAAGTGACCTACTTGCTCGAAGTCAAAGACCCGATCGGCCCCAAGGGCGGCACGAGCCGCGACGGCCAGCAGCTAAACGATCGGCAGCTTCGGTGGCACCGCAACTGGAACGGCCACGTTGATGTCGTCCGCTCCGTGCAAGAGGCGCTTGAAGCCGTTGGCATTCACAGAGAAGGATTTCGGTCATGAAGCTCGTCATCTCACCCAATCAAGTCGCCGCCGCCAAAGCCGAGCTCGCCTCTCGCCGACCCCGCCTCTCTGGGTTGGTCAAGGGCTCGCGCACCTATCGCATCCTGCGCCGCCTCGAGAAGATCGGCCCCATGACGCCCGACGCGCTCTCCCGATTTCTCTGCGGCGTCCGGCAGCTCCCCGACGAGGGCGAATGCCGCAAGCTCATGCACTACCTGAGCACGCGAGCCTACGTGCGCCGCTCCAAGGCGAAAGCTGAGATGCACTGGTCAATCACCCGCGAAGGCCGCCTCGCGCTCCGCTCCGCCGCACCCGACCCAAACGACGTGAAGCGCATCCGCGACAAAGAGCGCGACCGCATCGCGGCCAAGCACGAGGCCCACGTCGCCGTGCAGCGACTCATGGGGCTGCCAGAGGAGCTGATTCATGCCCCTGTGGGTTTGGGCTGGGGGATGCTCGAATAGCATTTGAGGGAGTGCGATTTCGGTCATTTCGAGGGAGTGCGATCGGCTCACCTGGTCAGGTTGTAGAATAGCCAGCCTAGCGCCCATGCGATCACGAGCACGGCGAGCGTGCCCATATCAGCCGTGATTGGGTTTCGGTCATTCTGCCTCCTGATTTCAAGGGAGTTCGACGGTTCGGTTTCGGTCATTCAGACTTCGGGCCTCAACGCTGAATAGCGCGCGGCGCTATTCAGACTTCACCTCTATGGGTTAGCGAATTGACAATCACTCACTGACGCAATGTCAGTGACCCGTAGTCACCGCGCGCAACTCACCCCCGGTCAGCGCGAAGCCGACCAGGGGCGAGGCTATTGGTAGCCGAGGCTAGCGTGCTCGAGCTCGCCGGATCGCATTCGCATCGTTCGAGAGGCGAGACGCAAGACGGTAGTCCGGGTCAAGATCGCCGAGAAGCCGCTCATGTTCGCGCGAGATCCCCTCTCCCGTCTGGCAAGCGCAGGGCCAGCAGTAGAGCACTCCGCGCTCGCGCGTCGGGAATAGCTCATCCAGGCGGCAGTGGATCCCGCAATTCTGGCAGCGGTCGGTTTCGACGTTAGTCATGACTCGCCCACCCCTGCTCCCAGCACTCTCGCAATCCATTTGCGCGAGGATAGCGTCACCCAATCAGGCACGTACAGCGAGCGTGTCTCGCCCACGGTGTCTTTGCTATCGAAGTAGAGCGGCGCATCGATTCCCTGGTACGCTGTAAACCACCGCCCATCACCGTTGCCCTCTACGTAGTCAAATGCGTCCAAGTCTCGGAATACCGAAACGGCCTCGCGAAAACGCACGCGTTCAAGCAAATATCCTCGCTCGTCTGCGTCGCCATTCTCCACACTTTCGTTTGTGTAAGTTTCAAACGAAACAGAGAATTCGGCCAGCTTCACGTTCATCTCTCAGTCCTCCTGCGCTTCGGCTTGCGACACGCGCTCGCCGTTGGCAAATACGTAGACGTACCCATCGCCGAGGCCGCCCTCGATTAGATCCCCGCTCCACTTCATCTTGCGACAAAGCGCGAGCGCCGCCTCACGGTGCGGATTGTTTGAGCCGTGGTCATAGCTCACCGTGATTCGATTGCGTTCACCATCGTCCGCAATGATGCGCGAGCCGCGCACGTTGCTCGGGCCGACGTATCGAGTCCGGATTGCTTTCATCTCTCAGTCCTCCACGCCAGAGCGCGCATCGGCAAGCGCCTCAGCTTCGGTTGCGAATGGGCCGAACGGATCTGAATCGGGCATACACCCCGGCAGGCAGGTCCACCAGTACCAGCCTTTCGGCATCGGCTCCCCGTCACCGTCGGAGTAACCGTATTCCCGATTCTCGGCGCGTGTTCGATAGAACACCTCAACGTCCGGCAAGCTCCACTTGTCGTCTTCCCTGTTCGGATTGCTGTAGTGCTGTGACATTGTGCTAGTTCCTTTTCGGTCGAAGTAGCTTGATGTTCGCGAGCGCCCACTCCCGCATCGCGGAAGCTTCCGAACCCGCCGAATTCCACCCGCCGCCACTGTTCCATGCGGCGTGCAGTTCGGGCGGGATCTCGATACCGCGCAGATAGAGCACCATCGGAACAGAGCACGGAAGCCCATCGGCACCGTATGCTCCGCTGATCGGGATACGCTCTCCGGCAACGCGCGCCGAGCCCATCATCCAATGGCCACATTGCCGCAAGGCTACGCTACGAACGATCGCCCGTATCGGTGCCCTGTGACCGTCAAGCGTATCTGGCTGCATGAGAATCAGAAACTCAGCCCGACGCGCATGCTGATCGGTGCTCTTGTAGTAGCCTCCGTTAGCTGTGAGATACATTGCGTCTCCTCCTATCGCCCCATCGCGGAGCTATTGTCTAGAGTATCGACCCCATCCTCTAGAATGTCAAGCGCACAGCGAGAAATATCTCACGCGCCGCGCAAGATTCTCGAGCCGAGCTCCGTCTAGCGAATAGCCGCCACCGCAAATAGCGTTTGGCCGAGCCCGCGGCCGGGCCCTGTAACGCCTCGAGAGCGCGCAACCGAACAGGTTAGTGACTGACAATCAGTCAGCGAACCAGCACCGCGAAGCCGAGCCTAGGGCGCTATTGATAGAGTTGTCAGTACAGACGCGGGGGATTTGAAATGAGAATGATTATCAGAATCGCTGCACACCGCCGGCGCTCTCGCCGAGTCCGGCGCAGACTGGCTCGAGGTCCGTCGCCGAGGCGCAGCTCGAGCTCGGCGATCGGTCCAGATTCAGGCTCAGAAGGCCCGAATCTGTACCTAATCCCACTCGAAAGCCGTATGTAAGCGCAGCGCGCTGCATCGGCAATCGCGTAACCCAGCGGAATCGCTAGGGATGTTCGGTCTAGGTGCCGATAAGGGGCATTATGTTCAATCTTGAAAGACGTTCAAGACTGCCGGCGCTCGACGGCCACGCCCCCCTTCGCGGCCCCCCGCCCCCGCGCGCTCCACAGATATCCCCCTATACCACAGAGGTGTTCGGGATTGGCCTCGCGGCACGCGCTAGGCTTAGCGGGAGTAGCGTAATATCCGGGGCTCCCGTGTGGTGCCCTGCTAGGCTAACGTTCTTGTGCTAGGTTTCGCAAGTGTTGACGAAAGAGGATGCGGCTGAGCGGAAGCGGTTGGGGTGGTTGAAGGCGAATCCGTCGCAGCCTGTGCGGCCATTCATGGGGAAGCCGAACGGGACGGATTTGTCGGTGACGCCGGTGGAGCCGTTGCCGAGGATGTTGGTGGGTTGGAAGGGGATTGCGGATTACCTGGGTGTGTCGGTGAATGTGGCGCGGAGTTTTCATCGGGACTACGGGTTGCCGGTGATACGGATTGCGCGGAAGCGGGTGTTCATTCATCGGGACGCGGTAGTGGAGTGGTTTTTTCGGCTGGACCGGATGCAGCGGAAGTTCATTGCGGAGGCGGTGGAGAGGTTGGCACCTGGGGTGAACCCGGGGCCGTCGCGGGCGCTTTGGGGGCGTTATTTGAGGGAGAAGCGGTTTGAGCGACCAGAAGATACCGACTCTGCCAACTTCGGTTGATGTGCCGCTGGCCGAGGTGCGGGCTTCGTTTGCGGAGCTGGAGCGGGTGGGGCCGATGCGGTCCTTGCTTCGGAGCGGGTTGGGGTTGTCGGAGCTTGCGGATCCGAGGGTACAGCGTGCGTTGGTGGACGCGACGATGCTGGACTCGATGTTGAACGCGGTGACGGTGACGAAGGGCGGGGATGAGGTAGTCGATTACAAGGAGCGGCGGACGGCGGCGGGTCAGTTCGCGAAGATGAAGGGGTTTGATTCGGGCGAGGGCAAGCGCAAGCGCGTGCTCGAGGAGATCGAGAACTTCAAGAGGTTCGTGCAGGCGAAAGAGGTCGTCGTTGAAGGGGATGGTGGGTGAGGCCCGCCGCGCTGCATCGTGTATAGCGACGATCAGGTCGAGCGCATCTTCGCTGCACTAGGGTACGCGCGGCGGATCAAGACGGATAGCTTCGGGGAGCTGGACTACCCGAGGCCAGAGGTCTGGGACTTCCATCGGTCCAAGGCTCGAATCAAGGTCGCGCTCGCCCCGGCGCGCACTTCTAAGAGTTACGCCGGTGCGTGGGATATGGTCGGAGATATTCTCAACTTCGATCGACCTGAAAAAAATCTCATCGTCGGCCCGGACTACGACAAGGCGAGCAAGGAGTTCAACTACGTCGCGGACGCGCTGGTTCATCGGCGGGACGAGGCGAAGAAGAAGTACGGGCTCGTGATCCCTGAGCCCGCGCAGTACTACAACACGCCCAAGACGGGACGGATGCAGATCGTGTGGCCGTGGGGGGCGGAGCTCCACGCGAAGAGCGCGGCGCACTTTTCGAGCGTCATCGGCGAGTCGTGGGGCGTGGCGCTTCTGTCGGAGACGTGTGAGCTTGGGCCGGAGATCTTCTATCGGGCGCTGCGGACCCGCTGTCGGCGGTTCATCATGCCGACCACGCCCGGGCTGAAAGGCATGTGGGTCAAGACGCTCTATGAGCGGTCGAATGAGATCGGCGAGAAGGACGTTGAGGTCTTTCGGTTCCCGCCCGAGGCGAACCCGACCTATGACATGGAGCGGTTCAAGGCGGAATTGAGGCGGGTCGGCGACAAGGATCCGTTCTTTCGCGAGCAGTTCCTGGGCGAGTGGGTGTTCTACGGCGGGCGCGTGTTCCCGATGTTCCAGCCCGATCCCGTCGAGCGGGTCACGCGCTGGCAGATTCGCGGCGGTGGAATCGCGGGCGGCGAGGGGCGGGTCTGTATCGACATGGACCCGCTCGAGATCCCCGAGTCGTGGAAGCGGGTCGCGGGGGCGGACTTCGGCTTTCGCGACAAGACGGTGTATCTGTGGGGCGCGGTCGCGCCGGACGGGACGGTCATCATTTACGACGAGTACTACACGGCGCAGCGGTCGATTCGCGAGCACGCCGAGGCGATCTGGGCGAAGATGCGCGCGAACGGTACGCGGCGGATCGACGATTGCGTTCGCGAGCCGAAGGGCCAGGCGCTCCAAATCGCGCACGACTTCTCGCGCGAGTACGGGCTCTGGTCGCGGCCGGCGACTTCAGCCGATCGGCTTTCGTCGCGGCTGCACATGCAAGCGTACCTCGAAAACCGCCCCGAGGATGGATGCCCGTCGCTGCGGATCATCAAGAAGCAGTGCCCGAATCTGGTGCGTGAGCTTCTGAACCTGCACTACGAGGACGAAGATCCAGAGACGCGACGTGAGGGGAAAACCGAGACGTGGCGTGGGGAAGATCACGCGATCGACGCTGCAAGGTACCTGCTCTCTACTCGCCCATCGCCGCGTCACAAGGTCGACGAAGTCGATCAATACTGGAACAGCTTGGATTCTCTAAAGCGAAACCGGCGGCGATTGGCTAGCCAATACTCACAGATCGGGTGGACGCGCCCCGGGGGATGGAATGGCCCGGCGTAAACGACTGTCTGTAGATCAGAAACGCGCGTGGAGCGCGGAGATGAATCTCGCGGAGACGTTCTGGAACAAGAACGTCCGCCCGACGAAGGTGTTCGCCGACGCTGCCGTGTCGAACATGGTTCACTGGCGCGAGACCTCGTGGAACTACGACTACGTGACCGCGAACATGGTCTACGCGAACCAGCAGGCGATCCTGCCCCGCGTGCTCATGCGTCAACCCAAGGTCATCGTGAGGCCCGCGTCGCGTCTCACGCGCGCGTTTGCGCGGGTCGGCGAGGCTGCGCCGATGGACCGCTTCCTCGCCGCCGCGCTCGTCGCGCAGATCGTGAACTGGCGCTTGCGCGAGTTCGACTTCACCAAGCAGGTCCGCCGCGCCGTGCGAGATGACCACGACCGAGGGATCGGGTTCGTGCAGCACGGATTCCTCGGGATCGGCGACAAGACCCGGATGGACGGCAAAGACCCGGTGGAAGTCCTGACCCACAAGCATCTGCGCGAGGGCTGGCCATTCGTGGTTCACCGCAACGTCGATGAAGTGCGATGGGATCAGCGCGCCCGCGAGAACGATGAGCGCCGCTGGGTCGCCTTCAAGCGCCTCTGGCTGCCGCAGGATCTCAAGGCGTACTTCGGCCTGCGCGTCGAGCCGCCCGTCACGGAAGTCCTCGGCAGCGACATGTACGACACGCTCATCGAACGCCAGAAGTTCGAGAAGGCGAGCGGCGATGCGGTTGGCTACACGGGCGTCTGGGAAATCTGGGACCGCCGGACGAACGAGATCATCTACTGGTACGACAAGCAGGACGACGATCTCGCGGTCATCGACTGGCCGCTCGAGTTCGAGGGGCTGCCCGATACCGTGCTGATGAGCAACGAGATGAACGATCGGATCCTGCCCATCCCCGAGCCGTCGCTCTATTGGGAGCTTCAACAGGATCTGAACCGGATGCTCGCGCTCGTCCTCGTCTACGCCAAGCGCGGCGTCCCGCTCGTGGGTGTGGACTACAACAACATCCACGAAGAGGACATCGAGAAGATCACGGATGCGGAAATCTTGGAGATCATCCGCACCAAGCAGAACCCGAATCTGGTTCTCTCGATGCTCTCCCTTCAGCCTGTCCCACAGACGCTGCTTCTCGCGATAAACATGGTCGAGGGCTTCATCCGGCAGATATCGGGCATCGGGAAGATGAACCAGGGCACGCGCGAGAACGTCGAGACGGCCACCGAGGCCGCCGAAATCGGACAGGGCGGCGACATGCGCGCGGCGATGCGGGCCGAGGCCGTGCGGAAGTTCTTCGCGGAAGTCGTTCGGAAGGACTGGCAGGTCTTTCAGCAGACCGTCCAAGAGGATCAGGTCATCGACATCGTGGCGCAGGGGATGCCGCCCGAGCTTGTGAACGTCACCCGGGACCAGATGCGCCTTGAGTTCGACTTCGACATTCAGGTCGGGTCGAGCGAGCCGCTGAATGAAGGGGCCGAGCAGCGCAAGGCACTCGCGTTCGTGGCCGCGATGCAGAGCGACCCCGAGATCCGCACGCACGCAAACCCGAGATTCCTGTCGCAGCAGATCTGCCGCGCGTTCGGGTTCGACGAAAGCGAGGCACTGGCCCCGCTCGAAGCCGCGATCCAGCAGGGACAGGTCGATAAGCAGCTCGAGCTCATCTCGGGCGGCATGAACGGCTCGGTGGGCGGGAACCTCGCGGGGGCGATGGATGCCATGAAGTCGCGGCCGGATAACCGCGACCGGGCGACTCCCGGAAGGACATCGTAGTGCCGACCAACGACTACGAGTGCGAGGTTCACGGGGTCCGCGAGATTTCCTACGTGCAAACTCCCCCGCGCTTCTGTAAAGACTGCGGCAACGAGTTGACCTGGGTTGTGGCAAAGAATCAGTTTCACATCGGCGGCGAGGACGCCTGGCTCAATGAGTCGGAGCGCCGAAGCGTTGCCACGCAGCTCGGGGTGTATCCAGAGAGCAAAGAGCACCTGCGCCAGATCGAGAAGGCAAAGGGTGTGCAGAGAACAACCAAGACGGACCTGAAGAGGAGTGATTCAGTCCGCTGGTAAGTGGTTGAAATAACTCGATCGGGAGGTTTGGCCGCCTCTCGCGAGCGCCAAGAGAACCTTCGAAGGGGCTCTCGGGGTCGAAAGACTCTGGGGGCCCCTTTCTCTTGGCGAGCACAACGGCCGGGAGAACGCATGGAACCGACACCGGACATTCAGAGCGATGCTTTGAGTGCCCCCGAGGTGGTACCTGACTCCGCTTCCGCTGTAGCGCCGGGGGAGCAGCGGACGCATTACAAATCCCTGGAAGAAGCGGACGCCGCTGCGCGTCGGTTTCAGTCGGAGTTCGACAAAGCGAAGGCTGAAGCGGAGAAGTGGGCACCCTTGAAGCAGTGGGAATCGCTTGGAGGGCCGGCCGCGATCGGTGATCTCGTGCGACAAGTCGTCGATATCGCTGCACGCCCGGACTTCAACGACTACCGCGATGGGCGGCTCGGAAAGGAATCCGAGGCCGCCGAGGACGACCCGTATCTCACCGACGAGCAGCGCGAAATCGTGGATCTCCGAAAGAAGCTCGAGGAACGCGAGTCCCGAGATCGAAGTCAGCAGGGCCAAGTCAACGGCGAGCTGGCGGCGATCCGGTTCGAGCGGGCCGAGAAGGGGATTCAGACGAAGCTGGGCAACCTCTGGGACACGCGGCGCGATCAGGTTCTCGCCGAGGTTCAGAGGATCGTGGGCAACGGAGCCGTTCGGTCGCTTGACGCGATCGGCGAGCCGCTGCTCTTCAAGGCCTGGGCGGCGTCCTTCAACGGCTTCGATGAATTCAACGCCGCAGTCACCAAGTTCGTCCTCGACAACGAGGCCAAACGGGCGGCTGCAATGAATGGTCGATCGACATTGCCGCCTACGTCCATGGCACCGGGCCGATCGCCGTCCGCACCACCCAAGAGTCTGAAAGAGGCTTGGGAGATCGGATTGCGCGAGGCACAGGCGCTGCACGGGCACTAGCGGCAGGAGTGAATCATGGCTCAGTCCATCAGCGAGACATCTAGCGCCGTCACGCGCTCAGCAATTGCCTCGACGCTGGCGAACTACCGCCCGGCGATCCGAGACAACGTTTCCGACACGACCCCGCTGCTCAGCTTCCTCATGGGCAAGCTCGGCGGCAGCGCGCGCACCCTTGCGGGGTTCGCGGGCGATACCGGCGACGGCCTGCCCGGCACGATCATGGGCGGGCGAGACATCATGGTTCCGGTGCAGCTCACCGAGAACCAGACCCCTGCGTCGTACTCGGGTGCCGACCCCATCGACATCTCGAACCAGGACACCGACGAGTACGCGCTCTTCCCGATCCGGCAGGTTGCCGGCTCGTTCGTCATCATCGGCCGAGACATGCGCGGGAACAAAGGCCCGTCGCAGATCTACAACCTCGTCCAGTCCAAGGTGAATCGACTCACCGAGGACATGCGGATGGAGCTGAACCGGCAGGCCGTGTCCGATGGCACCGGCAACGGTGGCAAGGACATCATGGGGCTGGCGGGCATCGTCGGCACCGGGACGCTGGCGAACATCTCGCCGACGACCTACCCGAAGTGGCAGCCGGGCGGGTTCCCGTCGGGCAGCACGCGGCACGGCATCAAGACGACCGTGACGTTCTCGTCGGCGGGTCTGGACGAGATGCGGCTCATGATGAACCGCCTCACGTTCGGCACCGACGGCCCGGACGGCATCTTCTGCTCGGCGTTCGTGTGGTCCGCGTATGCGGATCTGCTCGAAGGCAACATCCGGTACACCAGCACCGACGCGGCCGATGGGTCGTTCAAGGTGCTGACGTACATGGGCGTGCGGATGTTCTTCGATCACGCCATCGGCAACGTCGCCGCCAACGGCTTCATGTACTTCCTGAACAGCCGCCACATCGCGTTCCAGCGCGACTCGCAGGCGGACTTCGACTGGATCGACGACGGCGTTCGGCCGGCGAACCAGGACGTGTTCACGAAGATCATGATCGTCGAGGGCAACGTCGTGACCGACAACCGGCGGATGCTCGGCGTCATCAACTCGATCACCTGAGTCCTGCGATCTCGGGGGCGGGCCGGGTGGTCCGCCTCCGGGGTCGGCTCCGCCAGAAGCCAATCTTGGCAAATACATCGGCCGCAACGCCGAGGAGAAACAAAATGCCTTCGAGTCTCAGAACCGCAATCGCGTCGCCCGCGACGGGCCTCTATCAACAGTCCGCAACCGCACTCGCCTCGATCGGCGACCGCATCACGCTAGCGGATGGCCGCGTGTTCATCTACGGACAGGCGGGTGGATCAACTCTCGCGTGCGGAACGCTCTGTCAGAACGTCGCGCCGGCGGGTGCCAACTTCGACAACCTTGCCGTTGTGGCCGCGCAGGCCGCTGGCGACAAGACTATTTCGGTCACGCTCGGCGGAACGGCCGTCACCGAGAACCAGTTCGCTGGTGGCGTGCTCTGGATCGAGGATGCCGATAGCGAGGGTGGCAGCTACACGATCTCGAGCCACCCCGCGCAGGCGACCACGAACGGAACCCTCGTGCTCACGCTGAAAGATCCGCTCTGGGAGGCGGTCACGACCTCAAGCGAGGCGTCGATCGACTACGGACTCGGAACTGGCGTCATCATCCACCCGTCCACCAACACGTCGGCGCTCGTTGGCGTTCCGATCCGCGACATCTCCGCTTCCTACTACGGGTGGTTCTGCTGCAAGGGCCGGGCGATCGTCCTCACCGAGGGCACGCTGGTCATCGGAGATCCGTGTATGCCGTCCGCGTCTGTGGACGGAGCGGTTGCGCCGTGTGCCGCCGCGACAGATCTCCAGATCGGTACGGTTCGCAAGGTGGCCGCGACGGGCGAGTTCAGCGTCGTGGATCTCAACCTTCCGTAACGCACTCCCCGCCCCGGCTTCGGTCGGGGCGGGGTTTGTTGGAGTCGCCATGTACACAGCAAGCACTTCACCGCAGCCGCTCAACGTCGTCTCGAGCGAGAAGCTGGCCGCGTTTGGCACGATGTACGAGGACGAGGTCGGGCGCGTGTTCCGCTACTGTCGCAACGGGGCGGTTGCACTCACGATGGGGCAGCTCTGCCAGATGGCGGCAACACAGTTGAACACCTGGAGCCGGACGCTTCGCGAGCCGCAGAGACGAAGCGACAGTTATCTAGGCGGTGGCGCTGGTGTCAGTATTGGCGTTGGGACTGCGCCGACAGAGAACCAGTGGGCAGATGGACTAGCGGCGTTTGGCACCGCTGCAACTGGCGTTTCCGGCATCATCGCCGGGCACGAAACGATTACATCGACTGGAACCGACTTCAAATTGGTTTCTCCAGTACCGAGGAATGCAACTCCGGCAACTGGGGCGACGCGCTGCGGCGTCATCGTCTCTCCATACAACGGCGTGGTCGTAACCGAAACCGACATGACACGCCCGCCTGTGTGCGTCGCGCAGTGGCCGGTACCGATCAACTACTATTTCTGGGGTCTAGTGCGTGGGATCGGCGCGGCAAGCACGCAGGGTGTGATCGTCGCTGGTGATGCCGTGGCCCCCTCGGTGTCTACGGCGGGTGCCGTGACGCCCTACATCCTCACCGTACCGGCCGGAACCGATGCGGCGGGCGGAACGCTCACACCCGCGCAGCAAGTCCCGGTCGGCTGGGCGGCACAGGCCGCATCAACCTACACGGCCGTAGGCGTAGTTCTCTTCAACCTTCCCTAGGAGGTCCAATGGCTCGCCCAGGACAGGAACCCGGCTTCGACTACTACACGCTTCCCTATAACCCGAAGTGGGCACCGCTGCCCGATCGGCAGTGGGCGGAGCAGTTCGTCGAGTCGGAAGGCAACGAGAACTTCGAGGGCTTCCGCGCCGAGTTCCGCAAGCGCCACCGGCTCCTCTCCCACAACCACGGCGATGCCTACCTCCCGCCGAGCGTGGACTACTACCTGCGCCACGATCCGACCGGGCAGCGCATGGACATCGACCTAGAGCTCGCCGCCATCCCCATGACCGAGGATGAGAAGCAGGAGCTTGCGGAGATGAAGCAGCGCGAGATCCGCGACCGACGCCGCGCCGCCCTGAAGTCGCGCGGGATCAAGGTCAAGGACGACGCCCCGGTGCCGAAGGCGAAGATCACCGCTTCTGAGGTTGCATCGCGCATGGATTAGGGGGCGACGTGGCGAATTACCTATCGCTCACCAACCAAGTTCTCGACAACCTGCGGTGGGATCCGATCTCACAATCGGATTTCGACGCGCCTAGCGATCCCTCCCCGGCCATCAAACGCTTCATCAACCAAGCGAAGGATGAAGTGCTGGCTCGCATCGGCGGTCGGCTGATCGAGAAAGAGTTCCTGTTCGAGACGAACCGGGCCATCACCTATGATACGTCCGGCTCGATCCTCGTCGTCGGGTCCGGAGCGGGGGATTCCCAGATCCTCGCGGCCGATCCCCTGTTCGACGACGACTGGATGGTTGGGGCCAAGATCTCGTTTCCGTCCACGGTGTACAACCAGCTCGCGGCCCCGACCGGGGTCGGCCCGACGGACCCGACGTGGCGGCGCATCGCGTCGATTCAGAGCACCACGGCCGCGACGCTCGACGCGGAGTTCACGAGCGCGACCACGCACTCGAACGATTGGACGATCTTCCGCGACGAGTACGATCTAGACTCGACGGTTCGGCAAGTGCTCTCGGCGTGGACGAATCGCGGACCACTCGCGCTCGATTTCGTGTCGAACGTGGCCGAGCTTGAGGCGATCTATCCGGGCCACGCGACGGTATCGAGCCCCGAGCGGTGCGCCATCTACCGCAGCGCCACGAGCGGGTCGATCTGGGCGATGCGGCTCTACCCGGCCCCCGAAGAGCGGGAGATCATCCGCTACCGCGCCAAGTACCGCCTGCCCGATCTCAGCGCCTACAGCGATAGCTGGTCGCTTGAGCCCGAGATCGAGGCCATGATCGTCGATCAGGCCACGGTCAAGGCCGTGCAAACCCCGATCCAGAATGACCCAGATCTGGCGCAGGTTCTCGGCACAGACGTGCGCCGCCGCGCGATTGAGTGGAAGCAGGAGTACGCGCCGAGCGACCCGAACCGACGGCTTCGGCGTCAGACGCCGGGCTCGTATGGGCTGCCAGTTCGCAGGATTCGGACCCAAGTGGAAAACGCCTAGTGGCGGCCGGAACTACATACGCCCGCTCGATCAAGCGGCAGTACCGAAAGGTTCGCAACGCCTATCCGCTGTCGAAGTTCACGGGCTGGAACGATGACTCGAACCAGACCTCGATCTTGGACACGGACCTGCGGATCGCGCAGAACGTCATCCCGTACCGGGCGGATTTGATCGGCGGGCGCTTCGGGTATCACCGGGATCCGTTCGCAGCGGCGCTGAACAGTGGGGCCGTCATCACTGGCATGTTTGACTTCAAGTCGAACAAGGACGCCACGCTTCGGCCGATCTTCATCTCTGGCGCGAAGATCTACGCCGAGAACTATGCCGCTGACCCGTCCACGGCGAGCGACATCACGGGCGCGTGTGCGGTCGTGAATTCGCAAAACGCGCTGTTCACCGGCACGGTGTTCAAGGATCAGCTCATCGTGACGCAGCGGGGCGGAACGGCGGCGACCCACGTCCCGATCGCGATCCCGAACAGCGGGAATGCGGCCCCGCTCGCCGGCTGGTTCGCGAACAACCGGACCTGCGAGTACGTTCACTCGCAGTTCAACTACCTGTTCTTCGCGGGGTTCAACCGCGACGGCTCTCCTACGGCCTCGCAGAATTCGATGAACGTCGCCTACTCGGAGCTGAACGACGAGACGGCCGGGTGGTCGGATACGCGGTTCGTTGAGAAAGTCGGCGGGCTCTCGTCCTACGGCGACGAGTACGTCACGGGGATGTTCAGGCACCGCGACTTCCTGATGATCGGGACGAACCGACGCATCTATCCGGTGACGTACACGGGCGAAGTCTACGGCCTGTTCGCGGTGCAGCGCCCGCTCGATGTCGGACTGGCGTCGCAGCATTCGGTCATCTCGATCAACGGCGAGTACACGTTTTTCATGGATCCGACCGGGAACATTCACGCGATCCATGAGGTCGCGCGCGGGTTCGGCGCGATCGGCGTCCAGTCGATGTCTCGCAAGATCAAGAACCACACGTCATCGTTTGCGCGGTCCATGATCAAGTATGTGGACAGCGCGTACCTGAGCGACCGCGGCTGGTGCGTGTGGTCTGTGCCCTACGGGCTCGGCGCGACCAGCAAGAACGAATTGCTTGTGCTCGACGTGAACGACTTCCCGCTCGACGCGCCGGATCATCGTCTCGCGCGGTGGCACCGCTGGACGAACGTCGCCGCGAACCGGATTACGGCGATGAACCGCGATACGTCGTCCGTGGCGAATTCAACCGAGCCGTTGGCTACGGGCGAGCAGTTTCTCTACTTCGGCACGATCACGGGCTGGGTGAAGCGGTTCACGGACACGATCAGCTACGACGAGACGGACGCGGGCGTTCAGTCGGACATTCAGACCGACGTGGCAACGAAATACTTCGACTTCGGGCAGCCGGACGACCAGAAGTCTGTCGTGGAAGTGCGTTGGAACATGGAGCCCGCGCAGGCCATCGTTGGGCCGTCCGTGAAGATCGAGTACGACTTCGGAGCGCGAAGCTCCTCGACGCGCCAGATCGACATGGACTCGAACCTGGCATCAAACGACGTGCTCGATTCGACGTTCATCTTGGACACGTCCACGCTTGCGTCCGAGTCTTCAATCACCACGAGCAAGGACTATTTTCGCGGGGCCGGTAGCGTCGCGAGTGTGCGACTGTCGAAGGCGCTATCGGGCACGCAGCAGTGGAAGATGCAACAGATGGTGCTTCTCGTTGAGCAGCGTGGCGAGGGCACCGAAAGCATTGGGGTTGGGTAATGAGCCAGATTTCGTATCCGAAGGTTTGGAGCGCGGGCGAAAAGCTGTACGCGGCCGACCTCGAGGCGATGAAGGCCGCGATCACGGCGGCTGTGAACGGCGGGCTCGACGACGCGAACGTGGTTGCGTCTGCGAACATCGACACATCGAAGATCGGTGATTACTCAGCAGATGATACCGAGTATCAGGCGGCATCTGCGCCGGCGACCCGCGACGCCACGACCTATACGACTATCACGACCTCGAAGCCGACGACGCTCGAAGGTGAACTCGCCCGCATCCGGTATGTCATCAAGGAGATGTTCGCCGGAATCGTGTCGAACACGACGGGACTTCCGGTCGCGGATCAGTGGTATTCGATCTTTGGCAAGGGCGTGGTTACGGCTACAACCGGCGACCTGAAAACGTCCCTGTCGAGTACGCCGACTCCGGGCTGGATCCTGCTCAACGACAACACGATCGGGAATGCGTCATCGAATGCGACGAACCGCGCACACGCGGACACGCGCGAGCTGTTTCGGATGCTGTGGCGCATGTACGGCTCGGCGGGCCTGACTGTTGCGAACCAGACCATTGTCGGGATGTTCAACTCTGGCGGCACGCAGGTTGATTTCGGCGCTGACCCAGACACGGACTTTGCGGCGAACCGCGCGATTCGCCTGCCGTTGTGGGTTGGCCGCGCAATTGGCGTCGCGGGCACGCCGAACTCAGCGAACGTCATCGACTCGACGACCGGCACGCAAGGGCTCACCGGGGTCACGCCCGTTGCCGGCACGTCGAACACCGTCTTTTTCGTCGACCCCGAGACGAGTTCTAACGTCACTAGCGATTACGTTGGGCAGGAGATCCGCTTCACGAGTGGCGCGCTATCGGGTGCGGTTCAGACGATCAGCGCGTACAACGCCGAGACGCATGAGATCACAGTGGACACGACAATGGGCGGAACCGTGGCGGCGGGCGTGTCCTACGTCATCTACCCGCTGAACAACTCGATGTTCACCCTGCCGTGGGCGACGGGGCCGACCGCCGACGACGCGCTGAACGGGTACACGATCAAGATCACTGGCGGGACGGGAACGGTCGAGGCCAGGACGATCGCGGACTACGATGGCTCTGAGCGCAAGATCACGATCACCGGAACGTGGACGACCAACCCGGACCACACGACCACGTTCGCGATCTACAAGACGCTTTCGACCCGGACGGCGGGTGTTACGGTCGGCGCGGAGTCGTTTATCCCGAACCTCGCGTCAATGCCATCTCACCGCCACGCGGCGAAGCTCGAGACGGGCGCTGCGACTTCGAACACCGGAACACTCAAGAGCGGCAACACGCTGTCGGCGCAAGACGACACCCAGACGAGCGGGATCAAAGACACCGGCACCGGCACCGCGTACTCGCTGTTGCAGCCGACCGCCTTTGCGTACTGGCACGTGAAGCTATGAGCGACATCGTAGAGGCTACAGACGCGACCGTGGAGGAGTTCTTCCGGACACTCGAACCCACCGCCTCGCGTCTCGACGCTGCCGAGGCATGGATCATCGCGCACGGCGGGCACACGATCGGGGTCGGTTCTAGCAAAGATCCAGAGTTCAGAACCAACCACACCTTCACGCCCGGGATGTACATCCGCGAGCTGTTTCTGCCGGCCGGAAGCGTGAATGTATCCAAGATCCATCGAACAGAGCATCCGTTCGTGATTCTCACCGGGCTCGTGTCGGTCTACAGCGAGAACGACGGCGTGCAGCATCTTCGCGGGCCGTACTTCGGGATCACTCGCGTCGGAAGCCGCAGGCTTGTGGTCGCGCATGAGCCGACCGTGTGGCTTACGTTCCATGCGACCGAGCTGACGGACGTGGATGCGATCGAGCAGATGATTATCAAGAAGTACGAGAACCCGCTGATCCCGGGTATTACGCGCGGCGCAGAGATTGGCGACGGAGGGGCGGCATGAGTTGGATTGCGGTCGGACTTGGCGTCGCTGGTGTGGGGGCGTCTATCTACGGCGCTTCGCAGGCCCCGAGTGGAGTGGATACGCCAGACCCGCGCACTCGCCCGCTCGGGTCGGAGAGCATCCTCGGGCAGTTGTCGATCGAGACGCTGTACGAGCTTGGCGTTCCGTACCAGGGGCTCGAGGACGAGCTGCTTCAGCGGAAGATCGCGGCCGTCGGGCGCAAGGGTTCGTTCTCGCGGATCGTCATGGGCGACATTCAGCGCCTTCGGTCGATCATGCAGTTCCCGAACACGCCGCAGGCGCAGGGCGACGTGGAGCGCCTGCTCAAGAACATCAACCGCAAGGCCAGCGTTGCGGGCGTGAACGTCTCGATCTCTGGGAAGGATGTTCAGATCAACTTCTCTGGCCCCGAGCGCCAGATGCTCGATACGCTGAAGGCGAAAGAGGCGCAGGCGGCGAAGAACAAAGAGAACCGGCTAAAGGCCATGGATCAGCTCAACAACATCCTCGGGCAGTTCTCCGAGGGCGAGAGCGGCATGGCTCCGGGTGAAGCTGCGGCGTCGAAGTATCTGAACACGTTCTTGGATGACCAGTTCAAGACCGAGAGCGACAAGATCACCGCGCAGGCGAACAAGCTCGGGATCTCGCCGGGTGGGCAGCTTGGGGATCTCCAGCGCGCGCTTGAATTGGAGCGAACCAAGATCGCAAGCGGCGGCGCGCTCGAACGCGCGATCGCGCTCGCGTCTGGTCAGCAGTCGATCTTGCAGAAGGGGTTGGTCCCGGCGAACGCGCAGACCGTTGCGACCTACGCGAACCAAGCTAGTAGCGACCAGATTCAGTCTCAGGCACTCGCTCAGCAGCTTGCGATTGCCGACGCGGAAGCGAAGTCGGCTAGGGCGGCGGGGATCTCGAACCTCGGTAGCTCGCTGATTGGCGCGGCTGGTTCCGCGCTGTCGAGTCAATCGCTTGCGGCGGCTCTGGGCAAGAAAGACAAAGAGGATTAGCTGTGGCTAACTTCTCAGTCCCGAAGTTCGAGGGAGTCCAGCAGGCGGGTCAGCAGTACGCTGACACGCTGACGCGCGTCGCGATGATGAAGCGCGAGGAACGGCTGCGCGCGGAGGACGATCGAACTCGGGCGCTGCTCGGTGCGTCCACCGGTGACATCGCCGTGTTCGTGCCCGAGGCGAGGGAGCAGCTTGCGGCGGCCCGTTCGTCCGAGGAGCGCGCGGACATCTTGGCCCGGGCGGCGCAGCTTGCGACGGCTCGCTCGTTGCAGCAGAGCGAGCTGTTCAACAAGGCGAAGGCGATCGGCGATAGCGTTGCGGCGTCGGGCACGTCCGACCCGGCCGCGCTCGCCGAGCACCAGAACGCGCTTGTGACCAGCGGTCTGCCGCCTGATATCATCGCGCAGATCCAGTCGCAGCTTGGCACGTCGGCGACGATGGGCTCGGCCGAGTTCGGCAAGGTCAAGGGCGAGCGGGACTACCGCAAGACTGAGCGGCTTGAGGATCGCGCCTACGATCGCACTGAATTCGATCGTCGAACGGCGATTGGGGAGCGAAAGCAGATCGAGTCTGAGGGGCGCATGTCGGCTCGCGAAATCGAGCGCGAGAACCGCGCTGCGGTGCAGGGGGATCTTGAGGCCCGCCGCACCTACGCAATCAAGCTCGGCGTGCCGTGGAGCAACAAGAAGCCCGCCGAGTGGCCCGAGATCAACGCCGCAACGCTGTACTCGCTTGAGAACGAGGGGAAGCCTCAGCCCAAGGAGATCCGCGCCGCGAACCGCCAAGTCGTTGAGGCGGTCATGTTCGAGAACAAGAGCAAGCCACGCGGAGGCGATGTCACCGACGCGACTGTGATGGGCCGAGCGCGCGACCTCAACACGCAGGCCGCGACGACTGGATCGGATCTGGTCGTCATGCCGGTGGTGACGCGGGATAGCGGCGTGTTCAACTGGCAAGAGGACGTGCGGCTTGAGGCGATGACGTGGCAAGACGCACGGGTCGAGCTGGCCCGCGTCTACAAGATCGCGCAGACCGAGGGCGAGGGTTCCGAGGCCGCGAAGTACGTCGCGCACGTCGTATCGCTGGCATCGACGACGGATAGCCCGGCGCTGAAGTCGATGCTGTCTCGGCAAGTTACGCCAGAGCAGGCTGCCGCGATCGAGGCTGGCAAGGCGGCAAAGCCGGCCACTGCGGAGCCTGCGGCCGGAAAGCCCGTGACCGCGCGCGATACGGGTCGGTCCATCGGGTCGGCTGTGCGGCGCGGCGCGAAGTCCGTGGCGAAGTCGCTCACCCCAAGCGCGGCCGGCGCAGAGCGAGCTGCGCGCTCGGTGGGCGAATCGCAGCGGAAACAGGGCGAGATTGCGCGGCAATCGAATCGCAGACTCAAAGAGGGCCTGGTGGGCGCATACGAGGGACTTCTGGGGGATGAGTAGCGATGGCCCTTCCGGCACTCGACTTCAGCGACGTTGAGGGCTTGCTCCCCCCGGCCTTGGCGCCGGGTGGGGTCGCGCCCGCGTCGGGCGGCGGGCTGCCATCGCTCGACTTCAGCGACGTTGAGGGGCTGATCGACTTCGCCCCGCCCAAGACCGGCCAGCAGAAAGCGCAGGACATCGCGCGAACGGCCGGTATCGCGGTGTCGCCCGAGTTCGGGTCGAACGTCCTGGATCGCGCCGTGGCGGACTTCGGCAAGGGGCTCGCGACTTCACTGCCGGGACGGCTCGTTGGCGCAGCCACGGGCACTAGCGAAACCGTGGCGGCCCTCGGCGAGCTCCCGGCGTCTCAGCCGCTCCCGTGGCTGCCCGATCTCGACACCGTGGGCACCCTTGTGGGCGACTCCGCGCTGTTCTCGCTCGCACCAGCGATGGCGGTGCCGGGCAAGATCGCGGGCAAGGCGATCGGCACGATGGTCGGGTCGAAGCTCGCCAGGCTGCCCATGGTTGCGAACGCGCTCAGCAAGGGTGCGTGGAACCACGTCGCGCTCACGCAGCGGCTGACGAGCGACCTGATCGGCGTCAGCGCGAACCTGTTCGAGGCGGCCGGCGCGACGGCATCGGCGTCGATCGGCTTCGGCGGACTCGTCAAGGTGGCTGGCGGCGACGACCAAGAGGCGTTCATTCAAGGCGCGCTCGCTGGCGTCGGCGTCGGCCTCGCACCCGCATTCCGCGCGCTCAAGACGGCGGCGGTGCTGAAGCGCGTCACGGGCGATCGGTACCTTGAGGCCGAGAAGGCGCTCGCGGATTCGCTCGACAACGGGATCGGGATGCTCATTGGCGCTCGTGGCCTGCCGCCGGGCGCTGCGGATCGGCTCTCAGTGTCGATGCTCGACGCCATTGATCCAGCCCTCGGCCAGCGTGCGTTGTCGATCCTGCCAGTGCTCGAGCGTCCCGGGCAGGGGATCGCCGGGAACATCCCGCAGATGCGCGCACTTGGGAAAGCATGGGAGGACGCCGCCGCTGAGGCCACGCGCGGGTTCCTGTCGCCGGAGAACCTTCTGCTCAAGCGCGGGCTCGACACCGCGTATCGCGTCGGCACGGGGTTCTTCAAGTCCGTGGACTCGACGCTTCGCGGGCTTGGACCTCGCGGCGTCCAGCTCTCGAACCTTATCAAGCGTTCCCATGACGACGCCGGGCAGGTCTACGGCGAACTGAAGTCCGTCGTCAATAAGGCGATGCGCGGCATCCCGGCTGCCGATCTCGACCGGTGGGTCGCGCAGCGCGAGGCTGGGTTGCTTCAGAGCACCGGATCTGCGACAGCCACCGGGCTCGACCGCATCACGTACCTCTATGACACCGAGATCCCGGCGCTGCTCGCGCGGCACGGGGTTCCGCTGGGGCCGATCAAGACCAATGGCTTCGGCGTCGGCCGGTACGCGAGCCACTACTACGACATGGGCAAGCTCGCCCGCGTGGTCGGCACGCAGGACTTCGTGGCGAAGGCTCAGACCGTCCTTGGCCGAACTTACGACCAGGCTCTCGAGCTTCAGGCGGCGCTGATAAAGGCCGCACAGATCAACACGAAGAACCCGCTGACGCAGGTACTTCGCTCATCGATCGACATGAGCCGGACGTTCGACATCACGATCAGCGAGGCAAAGGCGCTCGGACTGCCGATCGCGGACAATGGGTTCGCGCTGAATCGGTACATCCGGCAGGTCGCCGATCGCGTCGGGTTCGCGAAGAACTTCGGGGCGGACTTCGGCAAGGGCACGGCGCTGCTCGACGACCTCGCGCGAGAGCACGCGGGATCGCCGAAGATGATGCCCGAGTTGATCGAGAAGTCTGTCCGCCGCGTGATCGGCTTGGACACCGACGCGGGCGACTTCTCTCAGATGTTCTCGTGGGTGTCGAACAACGTAATCGTGCCGCAAACGCTGTCGTTCGCGTCGATCTCGCAGGTCGGCCAGAACACGAACACAATGGCAAAGACCGGCGTGCGTCACTTCTTGCGCGGCGTGAACGAGTACCGCAAAGAGGCGAAGCTGTTCGCACGCGGCGGTGGATCAGAGTTCCACGCGCAGGTACGCGCTCAGCTCGACGACATCGCAAACGCGGCGGGTGAATTCCTCACGGGTGCCGAGCGCGCGAACGGGATTCTGCGCCCGGCGGCGGTGGGGCAGACGAGCGTGATGTCGCGGCTGAATCTGGGCGGCTTCACGCTGAGTAAGACCGGGTTCAACGCGATGGACGACTTCAACCGCTTCGCGGCGGCGTACTCGGGGAAGTCGTGGCTAGAGGGCTCCGTCACCAAGGGCGTGCGCGGCGGCTTGTCGCCGAAGGCCATCTCGCGCACGGCGGCCGAGTTCAAGAAGCTCGGGCTCGACTTCAACGACATCGTGCGTCGCGGTGCGATGACGACTGAGGAGACAGTTCGCGGCGCGATGCGGATCTCCGACCTGACGCAGTTCAGGATTCGGCCCTACGACCTGCCGCTCTACTGGTCGAGCCCGAACGCGGCGGCGTTTCGGATGCTCAAGACGTTCGCGTTCAATCAGGCGCGGTTCCTGAACACAGAAGTGCTAGGGGCCGCGAAACGCTACGCGGCTACAGGCGGGCGCGAGGGCTCAATGAAGCCTCTCGCGTTCTTCTTGGCGGGATACCCGGCGGTCGGTCTTGGCATCGGCTCTGTGCGCGACATCTTGAAGGGCAAGGAGCCGTTCGCCGAGAAAACCCCGATGGGCGCGTACCTGACCGCCCATGCGTGGGTCGGCGGGCTTGGCATTCTGACCGACTTCGCGAAGTCCGCCGAGAACGGCTCTCGCGCGATGCTCGCGCTTGGCGCTGGGCCGGCGATCAACATGGGCGTCAACTTCGTCGAGGCGTCGGTAAAGTCGATCGAGGATCCGAACCACCTCGGCCGGTTCATGACTCGCAACCTCCCGATCCCCGGCTTCGCTCAGAACGTGGGCGGTCTGCGCGACGCGGTGGACGAGGCCATTTTCCCAAAGGACACCCGATGAGACGTCTCCTTCTCGCACTGTGGCTTGCCCCGGCGTCAGCGTTTGCGGCGAACGGCGCGGAGTGTCGGATCACGCCGCCAAGCACGGTCGAGGCCGGGTCTACAACCACGAACACGGCCGGCTCCTGCGTGGACATCCTGGACTACACTTCGATCAACAGCGCGATTACCGGGGCCGGCCCGTTCTGGATGCCGCTACAGAACGCGCCATCCACGACGTTCTCAATCATGGCGGACGAATCCGACTGTGCCTTCGATACCCTGGACATCGTTCGCACGATGACTTCTGGCAACCCCGCCGACAACTGGAAAGAAGTGCTCGGCACGCTCGACAACGACGGCACGGGCGGCTCGTGTGGCGGCGCAATCTGCGTCGGCTTGCACATCCCCTACCAAATCGCGGGCTATATCTGGATCACGTCGAACGGTGCCACCGTCGGCGGCCCGACCTGTTCAAGCTTCAAGCTCCGCATGACGCAGGGCGCGCAGAAGTGAGACTCGCGGCGCTCGCGCTGCTCTCCGCGTGGTTGGCGATGCCAGTCGCGGCGCAGACCGTCGATGCGCTCTCGCGCACCGAGATCAACACGTTCACGGCGTCGAATGCGAATCGCCAGCTCACGCTCTGCCTGCTCGCGGACATGCAAAACACCGTCTCGCAGGATGACTTTGACGGAATCGGTGGCGTCACTGGTTGTCCGGTTACGGCCGGATACTGTACTGGCGCTAGCTGCACCTCGTCGCCGTACTGCTCTGGATCGTGGCACAACACAGGGCGGATTCTTATGCAAAACCTGGCCTACGAACTCACGGGGCAGTGGGAGAAGATCGACTACAGCGCGATTGACGGCAGCGACAACGTGCAATCGAAGAAGCCTCACCCGCTCGATAACGGGCACTGCGACGCGATTCTCTCACTCGGAGACATGACGGACGTGCCGAATGACTCCGGCTACGGCAACTACGTCGCAAGCTCGGCCGCGACGCTAACAAGCCTCGGCTACGACTATCAGCACGAGACGAACAAGGCGTTTTGGGGCATCATCGACAAGAGCGGGATTCCATACGTGCTAGCACAAGGCAACCATGATCCGTGGGTATGGTGGGCGGACCTGTTTACGACGTTCGCTATCGAAGGCAAGTCGTACTTTTACGATCGCGAGGACGTGTACGGGCTGTCCTACGCGGCGCTGATCCCGACGAGGCTCGGCACTCCGCTGTGCGTGGAGTCACTTGCGTTCTCTGACTCATACATAGATCCGAACAATCCAAGCCAGACCACTCGTGGCGCGGATGTGCTGGCGTGGGCCATTAGCAATGTTGGCTGCGGTGGCGACTATCCGACTGTGCTGATTGGGCACGCGGAGATAACTATCGGCGGCGGGCTATCGTTCGCCGCTGATGGGGTACGAATCGTCGATATCACCGGAATTGCAGGGTCGCCAGGCGCGACGGGAACAAGCGAAGTGTTCATGGCCGCAGGCGGGCATTACATCGGTGTTGAGGGGATGACTCCAAGTGTCAAAACGTCGTTCACGGGGCGCTTTGGCGCTGATGCGGACCAGACGGTGTATACCTTCTTCTCCAACTGGCAGGAAGTGAACCGCCACGATACGAACGATGCCCAGCTTGGAATCACGGCCAGCGATGGCAACGGCGCGGCCTACACCATCGTCCAAATCGACGCAAACTCTAGCCGCATCTGTAGCCATGATTGGTCGCCGTACTGGCAGACGCGCAACTCGAGAGGGAACGGCCAGAACCACGGAGAGGAGCTGATGAGTTCCCGTTGCTTCGACTTCGACTTCGATGCGAGGTATCCATAAATGAGGTGCGCGAAGTGGCTCACGTTCCTGATCGCGGCCGTGCCATTGGTAGCCCGGGCCACTTCAACCGTGGACACCGTTGGCGGTGGCGGTGGTGCGTCGTCGGTAAGCGAGCTTGGCGACGACATCGCATGTGGCGCGGATGAGTTCGTAAAGCGCAATGCAGCCGACAACGCTTGGGAGTGTGCTGCGGGTGCCGTGGGTGGCGACGCGCTCACCTCAAGCGGGCTGAACCAGTTCGCCGCGACGACTTCGGCCAACTTCCGCTCAGTCATCACAAACCCAACTGGCAGCGGCGCGGTTGTGTTCGCCGACTCTCCCGTGCTGGTGTCGCCGGCACTCGGTACGCCAAGCTCGGGCGACCCCGTGAACCTGAGCGGCTCCGCCCCGAACGTGACCGCCGGGGCAGCGGTGCTCGCTTCGGAAGATCCCGCCAACTGCACGGCGGGCTCGGCGGCCGGCGGCGTGAGCCAGGCGTTCACGGCCGAGGACTGTCTCAACCCCGTGACCGAGACGGAGTTCAACAGCGCGGGCGGTGCGGGGCTCTCCTGCAACGCCAACGTGTGCGTCACCGCGTCTCAGGAAGCGGCCTTCCTCGCCGACGGCGGGAGCACGAGCCTGACCTGCGGCGGTGGCACAATCGGCAAGGCGCAGGTCATGGACGACGGCACGCTGCAAACCTGCGACGGGGCCACCACCGCCGTGTTGCGGACCTTCACGCCGAGCACGGTTTGGAGCGGATCGACGGTGGTCAATCCGACCTCGATCGGTATGGGCGCGTGCAACTCGGCGGACACGACGGCGACGGCGACCGGGGTTGCGACGACCGACGTGATTTCTTGGATTCCAAGCACTGATATCTCGTCTGTCACAGGGTATACACCGGTAACTACGGGTGGTGTTATCATCTACGTTTTCCCGACCACAAACACAATCAACTTCCGGGTCTGCAATCCGACGAGCGGCTCGGTTGACCCTGGCAGCATCACGATCAACTGGCGGGTTGAGCGGTGAAGCTCAGCCTGATCCTCGCGCTGCTGCTGAACCTGTGGCCGACGCCGGGGCCTGGGCACGCGCAGTACGCGGGCGGTGGCGGGGGCAGCACCATCACTGCGGCCTTCGCCGCGCAGCCGCTTGGGCACTCTACCGAGTGCATCGCCCCGTGCCTGGTTCTATTCGACGCGCAGACGACCACCGATTCCGCATCGACTCGCCTGTTCCACACCCTCGACTATCGGTGGGACTTCGACGATCCGAACAGCGGAACAGGCGTTACCGGGTACAGCCTGAATTCAGCACACGGCCGAGTGGCCTCTCACATGTACGAGACGCCGGGCACCTACGACGTTGGGTTGAACGTCTACAACGCGAGCGGTGGAACCGACTCCGCAACAACGGCGCTCGTTGTTCAAGACCCCGTTACCTACTTCGCGGGTTCCATCTACTGCGTTAGCACCGGGACTGACTTCGCGAGCTGGTGTCCGAGCGGAGCGACGCAGATCGGCAGCCAGACGAACTTCGACACAGCTCTAGAGGCAACGCCGAACACAGACGGCGCGAAGTCATGGGTAGTCGCAAACTGCGGAGAGACATGGGAGATCGCCGGTCAAGTGACGTTGATCGACTCCGCTGCGCCAGGCTTGATCTCGTCGCGCTCTACGAGCGGAGGCGTGTGCGGAACCAACCCGCTCATCAACATCGACTCAACGGAGTCCGCGGTCTATCTGGGTGACAATTGGACCGTTGCCGGAATCGACATCGCCGGAGACGATACGCCAGCGGCCAGTGATTCTTGCTACTACATCAAAACGTGCATCACCTATAGCCCGTCATGCGTAGACATGACCGCAAAGGATGGCATGGTGGTGAGCCGTAGTACGTGCTCTGGAATTTCCGGAGGCGCGATGACGATGGAGGGCAACGCATCCATATTCGCTACGCGCATCGGCGTGTGGGGCTCATCGTTCACGTTTAGCCCGAACAACAACTACGGCTCTGGGTCTGGCTCGCTGCAATTCTGGCACGGTGAACAGATGGCCATGCAGAACAACGTGCTGGATGGGAACAACACCGGAGAGTATCCGATTCGCTTCGTCGGGTTCCGTGACACCGTTGTTTCGGACAACATAATGAAGGATGCCGGTGGCGGAAGCGACGAGCGCAACCTGATCCAGTTGAGGTGTACTGATCCAGAGTCCCAGATCTGCTCGAACACAGTAGTATCGAGAAACCTGTTCATCTCTAACGGCCACTCTGCCGCGCCGTTCATTCGCGTCTGCCGTGATGCCGGTTGCAATCCGGAAGGACCATTTGGCATTACAAACGTCGTCGATCTGTTGATCGAGAACAACATGATGCGGTTCAGCGGTGGAGTAACCGCTCACGATCCAACCAGCGGACTGGTGTTCTTGGGATCCGCAGACACGACCGTTCGGAATAACATCGCCGATTTGCGTGGCATCGACTCATCTTCAGGAACAATTTCGTTCGTACAGACTTACAACGAGCCGCTGGCAACTCACGGTTCATGGCCCACCTACGCAGATTGGTCGAACAACCACGTATTCAACAATACGGTCTACACAGACAGCACATCCACGTTCAACTTCGTCTGGTGCTACAACACGGAAGCAAACGGTACTGGCCATCGCTGCTACAACAATCTCCTGTACGCGCCGAACCAGACGGGCACCGTGACGGCGACGAGTGGAACGAACTGGACCGCCTTCACCAATGTAGATGCCGGATCTAGTCCGTTCGACTTCGTTGATACGCCACCGACGATCTACACGAGCGTGTACTCCGACTTCGACCTCAAGCTCGGCGACACGCTTGCGATCAACCAGGGCACCGACATCGACAGCGACTTCGATAACTCGCTGTTCATTGACGCATGGGAGCATTGCCGAACCGGGACGCCAGACGTTGGCGCGCACGAGTATGGCGCGAGTGGGTGCTAAGGGGGAAGGGATGCCAGACGATCAACTCTGGGAGCAGAACGATCACGAGCACCAGCGCATTGAGACGCGGCTCGACGGGCTGTTGAATCGGCTCTGGTGGATTCTCGGGACGCTGATCCCGGTCATGGTACTCGGGGCGGGTGTCGGTATCGCGGTCTGGGCCGACACGCAGACGCTCAAGCGGTCCGAGGACGACCACGCCACGCGCGCGGAAGTCGCAGAGCAGCTCCGCGAGCGACAGAGGGTGGACACCCAGCAGACGCGCGCGCTCAACTGGCAGACACAGGCGATCGAGGCCATCGCGCAGAAGGTCGGGGCCGGTGGAGATCTACCCTCGAGGCCGCCGATGATCGAGGAAGAGCGTTGAGCGAAGCCGGCTACGACCGCGCGAAGCTGCGCACCGAGCTCGAGCGCGACGAAGGCCGACGCACCCGCGCCTACCGCGACAGCGAGGGGATCTGGACCGTGGGTGTCGGGTTCAACATCGAGGCGAACGCGCTGCCCGATGATGTGATCGATCGCTTGCTCGACCTTTCGATCGACCAGGCCGCGCTCGCGCTCGACGTGCTCGAACCTCGCTGGCGCAAGCTCGACGCAGATCGACAGCGCGTCCTGCTCAACATGAGCTTCAACCTCGGGGCTGGGCGCCTGGCGGGCTTCAAGCGGTTCTGGGCCGCGATCTCGGACTATCTGGACGGCGGGGGCCAGGGCGCACTTGATCGCGCAGCAGAGGAAATGGCGGCCTCAGTGTGGGCGCAGCAGGTCGGGGCTCGCGCGGACCGCCTCGCGCATCGGATGCGCCACGCGAGCGTCGCGTGAAGTGGCCGAGGCGGCGAACCCTTGCCCCCCGCTTAGATTGCCGCCCCGGCCCGTCCCACGAGGACAAACGCATCATGGCAGGTTCTAAACCGCACGTCTACACTTTTTTGAGGGGGTGACGCATGTCAAAGCCGTGGTTCCAGTCTGTGACCGTTCTTTCGGCCGTGCTCTTCGCGGCCATTCAAGCCTTCGAGCAGCAGGGCGTGATTCCGACCGGCGCAAGCCGGGCCATCGCGGATCTCGCACAGAACGCGCTCATCGTGTCGGGCGTGTTCGGACTCCGCCGAGCGATCAAGTAGCCCGATGCTCGACAAGCATGAGTCCGTCGAGGACTACCTCTACGCGGTGAACGGTCGGCTCGCGAAGGGCGAGCGGGAGTACGGGGATACGGGCTTCCACAAGCCCGCCTCAGCCCTCTCATTCGAGATCTGCGAAGAGGCCGAGGACATCGCCGGATGGGGCTACCTGCTTTGGCGGCGCGCAATCGCGCTGAGGAAGAAGTCGATTGCCCTCGAAGCCGAAATCAAAGCACTCGAAGCCAAGCGCAGCGCCCGCCGGGACGGCCCCACTTAGCGACGAGTTCGAGGCGCTGCTCGCAAGTGGGCAGCGCAACGTGCGCCAGTGCGAGACGTGCAGCCGTGGCGGCGAGCCCGATGCGCTACTCAAGAGCTACGCCAAGCGCGTTGCCGATGGGAAGCCCACCGCGCAGGCGTCGTTCATCTACCGCTTCTTGGTCGATCGGGCCGGCTACACGCTGACCTATGCGGCGATGATGAACCATCTCCGCAACTGCCTAGGCTGCCGTGCCCGTCGCTGATGACTTCGAGGCGTTACTTGAATCGCCCAGCGAGGACGGCTACAAGCGGCACGTTGAGCGGCTACGATCCGAGATCCATGACCTGCGCCGCGAGATCGCCCGCAGAGCCCCGGAATCGTCGAGCCCGAAGCCGCGCACACATCTCGTCATTGGCGACTCTCACAGTGATCCTGACGTACCGAATGACCGCTATGTATGGCTCGGGAAGCTGGTCCGCGAAGTGCGTCCTGACGTGGTGGTGGACATAGGCGATTGGGCCGACATGGGCAGCCTCTCAAGCTACGACAAGGGCAAACGCAGCTTCGAGGGCCGCCGCTACCACAAGGACGTGGACCACGCGATCAAGGCCCGCGAGGTGTTCCACCGAGAGCTGCGCGGGCTGCGGTATAAGCCGCGCCTTATACACACACGCGGCAACCACGAACACCGGATCGACAAGGCCACCGACGAGCAGCCCGCGCTTGACGGCTTGATCTCGACCGACGATCTCAAGGTCAAAGACTTCGGCTGGGAAGAGCACCCATTCATGGTCCCGGCCTTCGCGGATGGGATCGCCTACTGCCACTACTTCGCAAGCGGCGTCATGTCGCGCCCGATCGGCGGGATGCACCTCGCATCGGCGCTCCTGCGGCTCGGCTTCATGTCCTGCGTCCAGGGGCACTCGCATACCTACGACCACGCCGAGCGGACCCGCGTCGATGGATCTAAGGTCTTGGGGCTCTCGGTGGGTTGCTACTTCGGACACTACATGTCGTGGGCCGGATCGCAGGCCAATGCGATGTACTACCGGGGGATCGTGGTGATTCGGGAAGTAGAGAGCGGATACGGCCAGGTCGAGAAGATCAGCTACGAAACGATTCGGAGGAAGCATGGCTGACGCGCCATCGGCGATGATCGACTTCCTGATGAGGACCGTGACGAAGCTCGAGGCCGACAACGCCAAGAAAGCACAGCGCATCCGCGATCTTGAGGCGTTTCTAGAGCCGATGCGAGAGGCGTATGAAGAGGGTGCCGGCGATGCTGCTCGATATCTGGAACTCATGGCTAGCAGCGGGCAAGAAGACTAAAGACGCGACTCCGCTGGTGGACCCAGACGATGTTGTCGTGACCACGCAGGCGTGGATCAGCGGCACGCGGGTGCTCGGGTACTACGGTCCGGTGGCCCTGAACGGCTTCATCGTCTACCGACGCGGGACGCTTGTGCTGTCGCGCGGAATGGATGAATGCCACCGCAGGATGCAGCGGAAGGCGGCGTCACTCGGCGCGAATGCGATCCTTGGCTTCGAGCTCCACTTCGACCCGTTCGCGACGCGGCTGAAGCGCGAAGGGCTCGGCTGGAAGGCGGTTGGGACGGCGGCGCGGGTAGAGGGCATGGGCTAGCGCCCCGTTTTCGCGCGCGAGGACGGGGCCACTCCTCGTCGATGGCCGCAGGAGAACGGCCCGCGCTAACCTCTCACCCTACATCTTTGGCTGCGTCCTCTCGATCCCGAACCACCAGTTCTGCGCCACCTCGATTTCGACCCGGCAGCAGGCCGCGACGCGGCAGATCCGCGTGCCCAGGTAGCCGCCCATGCCCACGCCGGTGTCGTGCCACTTGCCGCCCTCGTAGTACCAGTACGTCGCGGGGCGCAGCTCGCAGGGCGTCCAGTCGTGCCGGCCGAGCAGGCACAGCACGCGGCGCTTGGCGGCGGTGAGGATGGCTGGGATCATGGCTTTCGTAGCTCTGTGTCAATCAACACAGCTATGTCGAGCGGCTTACCGATCACAACGTACTCCCGTCCGTTCCCCATGCGGATCTCCGTCAGCTCGATGTCTGGGTCTGCCGAGATACACGGGAAGACGGCTTCGACGTTAGCTACGTCGAGGAATAACTCACGCTGGCCAACGTGTGTGCCAGCAGGTGTTACTAACGCTGTGAACTTCATCCCCAATTCCCCCGCTCGATCGTTCCCTGCGCGCCCGGCATGACCCAGACTGTCGTCGGGATGTCGAGGTTGTACGGGTGCGCCGCGTTGCCGCCGACGTAGTTGTCGAGGACTTCCGCGCCCACTGAGTCCTGCCAGACCTGCACGCCGATGCGGTTTCGCCAGCAGGCGTTGCGATAGGCTCGATTGCCGTCGCCGCCACCGAGTACGATGCCGGAGCCGTAGTCACCCTTCGCGTTGTCCCAGCAGCGCGAGTAGCGCACGAGGTTGTGGTGCGCGGTGCGCTGCCCGGTGCCGTCGTAGATGTGGACACCAGAGCCGCCGCAGCCAGAGAAGTCGCACTGATTGACGAGACAGTGGTCACCCGTGATGTAGATGCCGTGGCTCAGGCGATCGGTGCCACCGCAACCTCGGACGCGCACGCGACGAAAGACGTGGCCGGTGCCGGCCGCGAGGATGCCTTGGCGGGGTGCGCCACAGATTTCGCAGTCGGCGAGGGTGACATCCTGCACGTTCGGCTCGGTGCCCTGATGCGTGAGCTTCACACCGTCGATCGTGACCTGGCTCGCGTCGAGCGTGAGGCCGATGAGTCGCAGGCCACTCGCGATGTCGCTGGCGATTGTCACCACGCGATCGGTCCCGATCGGAGCCAACGTCACGTCGCCGCGTCGGTAGGCTCGGATGGTGAGGTTCAGCGCGATCAGCCCGTCGTAGGTGGAGATCGCCTCGGGGTAGACGCCAGGGTGCAGGTCGAGGATGTCGCCGGGCTGTGCGATGTCGAGCGCGCGGCGGATGGGGCGGTCGCCGGTGGGGTGGACGTGGATGTTCAAAGCCAGTGCCCTTGTCCACGGCCGCAGCGGCAGCAAATGCGGATTTGATGGGGGTGATCCTCGTCGGCAGTCGTCGAGATCGCAGACCAATCACCCCATGCGTGGCGGAACCAGCAGCGCCAGAAACGCCAAGTGGATCGCTGTTTCACTTCCCCGCCCTCCGCTGCTTGCGCTTCGGCTTCACCTCGCGGATCTCTAATCCTGCACGGCGAAGGCGCTTTATTGCCTCGCGTGCGCCAAGCTTGCACGATGCGCGCTCAGCCTCAGGCGACGCAGCCCAACCGTTGAACCAACCCACGCGACGTTGAATCCCGTCTGCCATGACCTTGACCAACCGCTCTCGCGCCGCGCGAGTCGGCTTCTTGCGTCGCGCGCTCATGAGTCGGACTCCACGAGCTTCCGCAGAGCTTCGGCTAGGGTGGGGGCACCGCCACTGTGACGCACCGACGCTGGGTGTTCGATGAGCACGGATCTCGCGTACCAATCCCCGTCCTCGTCGAGCCTGATCTCTATCTGCCCTCGACGTGGTAGCAGCCAGCCAACCTTCCCCAGCAGCTCCCCGTCCGCCTTGGCAACCACTAATTCAGTACGCAGGTTGTCGCGTTCTCGGCGCGCCATCACCACCGCCCGGTCAGCGTCCATCTCGCGTCGATGGATGTCTGCCTTGGCCTCGTCGAGCTTGCGCTGAACGTAGGCGAGGATGGCATGGCGGAGGTCAACGGCGACACCTAGCTCTGCCAACTCGGCCTCTTCGCGCGTCAGCATCCACGTCGCCAGTCTGGATCGCGTTTCCGTAGGTCGGCTAGTGATTCTTCTAGGCTTGTCACGACTTCCTCACCACTTGCTGCGCGTTCAAGTAGATCGACGTACCACCATCGTAGGGTGGCATTGAGTCCACCGTCTTGAGCCCAACGTTGCAGTAGTCGGCCTGCATGACAATCGATTCCACGATACACTCGACCAGCACACGATCACCGACCACAATCTCTTTGCCATTCTTGTCATGGGGCATTGTTCATTCCTCCAAGTTTTAGGATCAACTCTTCGCAGCAGATCGCACCGTACCTCTCGTCATCGTTCGGATGCTCGTCCGCTTCAGACTCGTGATAGTGGCGACACACAAGCGCAGCAGCTTCGATCGTTTCCCGCCGCAC
>JAHFDK010000022.1:38526-40469 GCA_023249095.1 Candidatus Rokuibacteriota bacterium
GGATCAACTCTTCGCAGCAGATCGCACCGTACCTCTCGTCATCGTTCGGATGCTCGTCCGCTTCAGACTCGTGATAGTGGCGACACACAAGCGCAGCAGCTTCGATCGTTTCCCGCCGCACTTTCTCGACGTAGGCAAGGATGGCGGGGCGAACCCACGCGAGGCAAGCGCGCTCGTGTGCTTGGCCCGTACACCCAGAGTATGCCCAGCACGGCAGCAGCTCCTCAATCTCGCGGGCTAGGTCAGTCATGGCGTGGGCTCCTCGTCGAGAGCGGCCAGGGCGGCGAAGTGCGCACAGAACACGTCACGCGCCGCGCACCACCGTGCAAAGTCCTGTTGATCCGGTGAATGCACGGCTGTACTGGCCAACCCTACGGCCCGTGCAGCAGACGCGCAGGTCCGCTCCAACTTCCCCACCCGCTCGCGGAGCTTGGCGTTCTCGGCGTGCAGACGGGCGTGGTCCTCGGCAATCGAGAGCAGACGCCACCAGCTTGCATGGAACACGATGACGTTGCCGTCGGGCTGCTTCGGCACGGTTAACCAGTCCTGAATCTCCTCCGCCGTCAGCGGCTCGACTCGCTCAGTCATGGGGTTTCCTTGATGTTTCGATGGTGCGTAGCTGTTCTGCAATCCATGTAACTGCTGTAACTGCTGCAAGCCATCGCCCTTGATACCCATTCAGTGGCAGTAGAGACTTGCACCGTGTTTCCAGTTCACGGAACTGATCTACCTCGCGCTTCAGTTCGTCACACTGCTTGGCGTACCAGTCGCGGTCGAAGTTAGTCCCCTGCACCCGCTTGGCTTCGATCACTGTGTTGAGATGGGTGCGGAGGGCTTGGTTCTCGTCGTTCAGTTCACGAATGCGGAAGCGCAGATCGGCCACCGTCGTATCGCGAAGCTCCTCCACCAGCCGCGCGTGATCCTCGGCGATGTCGAGTAGCCGCTGCTCCTGTGCATCCGTTACCTGCCAGCCATCGACGTAGTGCGGGGCGTCGATGAGTGCTTGGCGTTCGTCACGGGTCAGCGGCTCAGTCATGGTCGATCTCCGCCATTGAAAACCGCAGCGCCGATGATTGCTCGTCGTATTGGATAAATTCGCTCACGATCAGTCCTTCGCGTTCCATCTCCAAGAGCAACGGCAATACAGGCACATCCTTGCGATCGACGATCAGCTTGCGTCCAGCCCGAAAGCCGACCAGTAACTCGTCGCGGGTCAGCGGCTCAGTCATGGTCGATCCCCTAGGGCGCGGATGGCTTCCGCGACAGCGGTGTATCCGTTCGCGTCGAACAGCGAGGCGGCATGTTCCGCACACCTCTCCCTCTCCTCACGCAGCAGCGTGCGGATCAGGGTGAGGATGGCGGGGCGAATCGACGCGAGACACCTCTCGGCGTGCTTGCCGTCCCATGGTTTGCAGTCACACGGCAGCACCGCCGCAACCTGATCTTCGAGGGTTTTGGTCATGGTGTCCCCTCGTCGGTGAGTAGGGCGCGGATCGAGCGGAGAGCGTCCTCGCCGCACCACGAGCCGAGCACCCGCTCCGCACAAGCCTCCACCGCCTTGCGAATGGCAGCCTCTACGGCGGGGCGCATACGGCAGTGTTCGCAGCGTCGCGGATCATCAGCGTCACACGATTGGCTGTCGATCCACTGGCACGGCAGCGCCTCTCGGGCCAAGCGTTCGGGGAGGGTCATCTCGGCTCTCTCTTCGGGCGCGGCGGCAGCTTTACAGGTTGCGTGAGATCCACCTTGCCTGTGAGATATTTGCGCAGAGTGCGGAGTTGCCATCGTCGCGCCGCAGCCCCCGCCGCAGCCCCCGTCGCCAGCGCCGCAGCCTCCGCCGCAGCCCCCGCCGCAGCCTCCGCCGCAGCCCCCGCCGCAGCCTCCGCCGCAGCCCCCGCCGCAGCCCCCGCCGCAGCCCCCGCCGCAGCCCCCGCCGCCGCCCC
>JAHFDK010000171.1 GCA_023249095.1 Candidatus Rokuibacteriota bacterium
CAGTCTGACGCCGTGTACGGGATAGGGGGTTCGTGAACTGATGCCTGGGCCACTGCCGAAACGAGTAGAAGAGCGCCGCCGCCGTAACGCCGTGCCGGGTGAAACCGTGGTCACGATGCCGGGCCGGGTGAAGCCGCCCGCCGCGCCGCGAGGGTGCCACCCGATTGCCCGCAACCTGTACAACTCCCTGAAGGCGAGTGGGCAGTCGCAGTTCTTTGAGCCGAGCGACTGGCAGGCCGCGCGCCTGGCGGCGGAAGTTACGAGCCGGCTGCTGAAGAACGCCGACCGGACGTCCGCCCAGCTGTTCGCGGCGGTGTGGGCAGCATGGGACGACCTGATGACGACGGAGGCCGCGCGCCGGCGGGCCCGGCTCCAGGTGATGCGCGAGTTGGAGGAAGCGTCCGGCGCGGACACTCCCCCGACGTCGTTCGATGAGTACAGGAAGGCGCTGGGCCAATGACCACCGCCACCCCGAAGCCGCGCGCGCCCAGGCGCAAGCCGCCCCCGGCGCCCCCGCCGCCGATGGTGGGCGTGCGCATCGGGCCGGAGGGTGCGCCGCCGCCGGAGCGGACGCTCGGTTGGAACGCCATCATGTGGTCGCGGGAATACCTTCGGCAGCCGGACGGGCCCCAGGCGGGCGAGCCGTGGGAGTTCACGCGCGAGCAGAAGCTCTTCATCGCCAACTGGTATGCCATCGACGAACGCGGACGCTTCGTCTACCGCTCGGGGATGCTGCGGCGGATGAAGGGCTGGGGCAAGGACCCGGTCGGCGCGGTGATCTGCGCGATCGAGTTCGTCGGGCCGTGCCGGTTCGCGGGCTGGAACGCCAACGGGACGCCGTCCGCGGAGCCACATTCGGCGGCCTGGATCCAGACGGCGGCGGTTTCGAAAGACCAGACGCGGAACACGATGACCCTCTTCCCCGGACTGTTTGCGCGGCACACGCTCGAGGAGTTCGGCATCGACCTGGGCAAGGAGATCATCTACGCCCACCGCGGCCAGTGCCGAATTGAGGCCGTGACCAGCTCGCCAAAGGCCCTCGAGGGTGGACGGCCGACGTTCATCCTGAAGAACGAGACGCACCACTGGCTCAGCTCGAACGAGGGGCTGGAGATGGCGGCGGTCATCGCCCGCAACCTGGCGAAATCGCGGGACGGTTCGTCGCGGTCGCTGGCCATTTCGAACTCCCACAACCCGGGCGAGGACTCGGACGCGGAGCACGACTTCGAAGCCTGGCAGAAGATCGTCGCCGGGAAGAGCCGAGCGTCGGGGTTCCTCTACGACAGCCTGGAAGCGCCGGCGGAGGTCGTGTTGAGCGACCCGGAGTCGCTGCGCGCGGGCATCCTCGCCGCGCGGGGCGACTCGTCCTGGCTGGACCCGGAGCGGCTGATGGAGGAGGTCTACGACCCGCGCACGCCGCCGAGCACATCGCGGCGCTTCTACCTGAACCAGATCATCGCCGCCGAGGACGCCTGGCTATCGCCCCAGGAGTGGGACCGCTGCAAGGACGCGTCGAAAGTTGTCGGGCCGGGCGAGCTGGTCACGCTGGGCTTTGACGGTTCGAAAACGGATGACCACACGGTGCTGATGGCCTGCCGGGTGGAGGATTCGCACATGTTCCCGCTGGGTGTGTGGGACCCGGCGAACTACGCCGAGAACGAGATCCCGCGGATGGAGATTGACGCGGCGGTCGAACAGGCCTTCGCGCAGTATGACGTGGTCGGCTTCTACTCGGACGTCCACCCGTGGGAGAGCTACATCGACAAGTGGGAGCAGGACCACACCGAGACGCTGTGCGCGCGGGCGACGGAGCGCCACCCGGTGGCCTGGGACATGCGCGGGCGGCAGCTGGAGACGACGAAGACGGCGGAGGCCTACCACGACGCGATCGTCGAGCGCGACCTGACGCACTCGGGCGACCGGCGCATCGACCAGTATCACTACAACGCCCGCCGGCGCCCGAACAACTACGGCATGACCTTCGGGAAGGAATCGGCGTTCAGCTCGCGGAAGGTAGACGGCGCGGCCTCGGCGATGCTGGCGCGGAAGGCTCGGCAGGACTACCTGGCGCTGCCGGAGAACAGGAAGCGGCAGGTCACTCAGAAGGCCGGCGTGTTCTGGGCCTAAAACGAGGAGGGATGTCCCTTGCAGGTACGTGTTATCATGCGAACAATCGCGAATGGGAGTAAGCGGTTGATCAGTCAGTTCTCTCCCTCCACCGTTGCGGCCCTTGGTGGGCTGCTGCTCACGGCCTACGGGCTCGGCAATGTGTACGAGCCCCTTGCGTTCATCGTTCCGGGAGCTGCCCTCATGGTCTTCGGTCTGTGGCTTGCCGGGGTGTTCACGAGAGGGTGACGTAGATGGGCGCTGGGCTCCTGGAACGGCTGGTCTCAAACCGGATTTCAACCTCCACGCCGGCCTCACGGGCCGTTTCGGCCTTCTCCAGCGGGTTCGGCGCCAACACCAGCGGAAACTTCCAGGGGCTGGCCAACAACGCCTACATGCGCAACGCAACCGTCAACGCGGGCCTCGAACTGCTCGCGACCTCGGCGGCCGAACCGAAGATTGTTGGGATGAGGCGAAAGCGCGCGAAGGGCCAGATTCGCGCCCAAACAGCGCTCTGGCGTGCCCAGGGAGTACAAAACAAGGCTGGCGCGATGGTCTTGGACGCCATGCTGGCCAAGGCAGGCTACACGGAGGACCTCCCGGACCATCCACTGGTGAAGCTGCTCAACAACCCGAACCCGTTCATCAGCGGCGACGAGATGTGGGGGTCGGTGGTTGTGGACCGCTGGCTCGCCGGAAACGCCTTCATCCTCAAAGCACGGACGGACCTGGGCAACGCGTCCGAATTGTGGCGGCTGCGGCCCGATCGGGTCGAGATCATCCCTGATCGGACGGAGTTCATTGCCGGATACCGGTACAAGGTGGGCAACGAGACATTCACATTCCCGCGCCGCGACGTGATGCACTTCAAGACGCGGAACCCGCTGGACCCGTACTACGGCATGCCGCTGCTGATGCCCATCCTCGACTGGCTGGATATCGACAACGACATGCGGGTCTTCCTGAAAACCTTCTTTCGCAACGGCGGATCGGGCCCTGGCTCGATCCTGACGCTCAAAACGGGCCTCTCGGCCGAGGAAAAGGAAGAGATCCGGGAGCGGAAGCGGCGCGTGTTCGGTGGACCGGGCGGCGCCCACGAGATGCTGATCCTGGACAACACGGAGACCACCTACACTCAGCTCGGGCTTGACCGCGGACTGCGTGACGCGCTGCCGAAGGAGGTCTGGGCGATGGTCTCGGCGGCGATTTCGATGTGCCTGAACATCCCCGGGTCGATTCTCGGGCAGTTGATCGGCTACGAAAGCTCCTCCTACGCGAACAAGCGGGCCGACTGGCAGGTGCTCTGGGATGTGAACCTCACGCCGCTGATGGGTGGGCTGGGGAACACCATCAACAAGGCGATGCTGGACCCGGAGGACCCGGAGTTCGGTGGGATCGACGAAGTGTCGTTCGACATCTCGTCCATCCGGGCGCTGCAGGAAGACGAAGACGCGCTCCAGGAGCGGGCGCGGAAGAATGTCGGCGCGGGCATCTGGTCGTTCGAAGAGGGCCGTTTGGCGACGGGGATGGACCCGGCGCCCACCGAGGGCACGTTCTTCATCCCGAGCAACCTGGTGCCGACGCCTATCGAGCGGTTGGGAGCGGAAGCGGAGGCTGAACAGCCCGTTTCGCAGCCGCTGGACTCGTCGATGGCGATCGCGGCAGCCTTTCAGGAAGCGTTCCGCGACCCGCCGAAGGTTGGGCGGCCGCCGCTGCTGTCGGACCCTGGTGCCCGCGCGACGTACGACAAGGCGATGGCACTGCGGGCGAAGAACCCGTCGTGGAGCTGGCTGCAGGTTGCGGACGCGCTGCACATCAGCGAGCGGCAGCTGCGGCGGTATCGGGGAGAGTTCGAGGGCTAAGTAGCCCCCAAACCCGTCCGGTTGCTGTCCGGTTCCTGTCCGTTCGCCTTTTCGCGCTAATTCCAGCATGGGGGCATGGACAAGCCAGCGCGTCTGTCATGGCGGATTGAAAATGCGAAGGCCAAGGGCGAAGCGGACCTCTACGTCTACGACGTAATCGGCGACCCGTGGGGCGATGGCACGAACGCGAGCGACTTCGTTCGTGAGATGAACGCCCTCGACGTCGACCGGATCAACCTCCACATCAACAGCCCTGGCGGGTTCGTCAACGAAGCGCTCGCGATGTACAACGCCCTGATCGGCCACCGCGCGGAAGTCTACGGCTATGTGGACGGTTCGGCGGATTCCGCCGCCTCGTTCCTCCTCCAGGCGGCGGACCACCGGGTTATCGCCAAAAACGCGAGCATGACCATCCACGAGGGCCACGCCTTCGCGATGGGCCCGGCGTCCACCATGCGTTCTGTCGCCGACGAGCTGGACGCCACGAGCGACAACATCGCCTCGATTTACGCGGACCGTGCCGGCGGGACGGTCGACGAGTGGCGGGCCCGGATGCTGGCCAACGGCGGCACGAACGGCACGACCTACCGCGGGCAGGCCGCGGTGGACGTCGGCCTCGCTGACGAGGTGGGCATCCACGTCCGGAACAAGGACCTGCGGCGCATCGCTGCCCAGGCAACCCCAGAACCAACCGCCCCGGCGATCGACTTTGCGGAAGCCATGAAGGCTGCCCGTTTGGAGTCGCGCGCCCCAACCCTCCAGCAACTGGTCGAAGAGCACCAGAAAGAACCCCTCACCGCCGCATTCGGCAAAGGAGCCTGACGATGGCAACCAAACTCAAAGTCCCGCAGACCGCTGCCGAGATGCAGGAGATGATGGACGACCCCAAGGTCGTCGCTGAGATCCTCGCCAACGGGCAGCTCTCGGAGTTCACCAGGGCGTACGCCAAGGCCACGGACGAACGCGGCGAGATGGCGGACCTGATTCGCGAGTCCGTCAAAGCGGCGATGGTCGGGCGGAACGAGATCGTTGACCAGGTGAAGAGCACCGTCAACGAAACGGTCGCGTCCCTCCTGAAGGAGCATGGCGTGAATCGCCCGCAGGTGGGCGTGCCCGGGGACGGCGCACTGGCCGCCGCCGCATACAACAAGCTGGCGCCCGGTGCGGCCCTGGACGAAATCGGCTTCGCCAACATCGGTGACTACGCTCGCGTCGCGTTCAACAAGGGCCGGCGCGACGATCCCCGCGCTGCAAAGCTCGTCGAAGCCATGAATGTCTACAGCTCGAACGACCCGGCGTCGGCGGGCTTCCTCATCCCGGAAGAGTTCCGGGCGGAGATCATGGAACTCGCCCTCGAGCAGTCCATTGTCCGGCCCCGCGCCTCCATCATGACGATGAGTGGCCTGAAGCAGGTTGTCCCGTTCGTGGACGAAACCACGCACGTCGGCAGCGTCTTCGGTGGGATGACGTTCACATGGACGCCGGAGAGCGGGACGATCAGCCCGACCGAGGCGAAGTTCGGGCGCGTGATGCTCGAAGCCTGGAAGCTGACTGGCCTCGCCCGCGTCCCGAACGAACTCTGGGCCGATGCGCCCGCGCTGGCGGCCTTCCTCATGCGCTCGATCCCGCGCGGCATCGCCTTCACGGAGGACGCGGCGTTCATCTCGGGCAACGGCGCTGGCCAGCCTCTCGGCGTCCAGAACGCGGCCAACACTGCCCTCGTCACCGTGACGAAGGAGACGAACCAGGCGGCCTCAACGATCGTCGTCGAGAACGTCCTGAAGATGTACGCGCGGATGCTCCCGCAGAGCATCGGGAACTCGGTCTGGCTTGCCAGCCCGAGCACCTTCCCGCAGCTCATGCAGCTCTCGATCTCGGTCGGCACGGGCGGCGCCCCGGTGGCCCTCGTGGACATCCACGCCAGCCCGACCATGACCCTCCTGGGCCGTCCGCTCATCCTGACGGAGAAGGTCCCGGCGCTCACCACGGCTGGTGACCTCGGGCTCTACGACTTCTCGTTCTACATGATTGGCGACCGCCAGTCTGTGGCGCTGGAATCCAGCGAACACAGCCGCTTCGCCACCGACGAAACCGAACTGCGGGCCATCCTCCGCGTCGACGGGCGGCCGTGGATTCAGTCCGCGCTCACCCCGGCGAACAGCGGTGACACGCTCAGCCCGTTCGTCATCCTCGGAGCTCGCTAGAGCTGACGACCAGCCAGGGGGAGCAATGAACCCCTCCCCCTGAGCCAAGTAGCCCGCCGGCAATGAACCCCCGGCGGGAGAAGGGAATCGGCAATGACTACGTTCGCGGGCCCGCTCGGCAAGGATTTCGACATCGGCCTCGGCGCCATCCCCCAGAGCTTCAACGGCTCCGGCATCACCGGCAAGAACGTCTCGCTGCAGAACTGCGAGGGCGTGCTCGTCGTCGTCGTGAAGTCGGCGAACGGCACCACGGATGACTTCGCCATCGACCTCCAGGAAGTGGATGGCTCAGGCGGGACGCCCCGCGACCTGGACATCATCACGGACTACTGGGTGAAGTCCGAAACCGCACTCGACAACGACGAGGCGTGGGTGAAGACGACCCAGACGGCGGCCTCTGAAATCACGGCCATCGCCGGGACTGCGGAAAAGGAGATGCTCGTTGCTTTTGCGGTGCGAGCCTCCGACCTTTCGGACGGCTACACGCACATCGCGGTGAACGTCCCGGACCTCGGCAACACGGACACGGAATATGGCTGCGTCCTGTACTTCCCGTTCGGCCTGCGAGTCCAGAGGGCACCGGTCAACATGCCGAGCCTGCTGGCTCCTGGCGTGGCTAACGCCTGATGAGCAGCGTGATTCCCATCCCAGTGTGCGAGTTCTGTGGCTCGCGGGTCTGCCTGAAGTGGTCGGACCTTAAGTGCCGTCACACCGGGCAGACCCGGACCTCGGCAGTGATTCAGGAACCGGAGGCTCGGCTTCCGGTTCCTGAGCCAGAACCGGACGAGCAAGCGGAACTTCCAGCACCAGAGCCTCCGCGCAGGCTACGCCGCCGCTAAACAGCCCGGTGGAACCAACCACCTAAAAACAGGAGGCATCTCAAATGGCAGTGAACCTGATCAAAAGCGCCTGGATTACCGGCAAGCTCGTCTTCCAGAAGAAGAGCGACAACACGAAGGCCATCAGCATCGGCCCGAATGGCATCGGGCGGTTCCTGACGCGGGTCGACGTTGACGCTCAGAATGCGACACTGCCGGCCGCGACCCTGGCGTCTGGGCTACTGGTGCATACATCCGTCACGGGCGGCGGGACCCTCACGGTAGACACAGCGGCGAACCTCGAATCGGCGTTCCCGGAGTGGCAGGTCGGCGAGACGATGGAATGCAGCTACCTCAACGACGGCGACCAGACCGTGACGCTGACTGGGGCTAATGGCGTGACTGCCACCGCCGCCCAGACCATCGCCACTCTGCAGGGCCGGCGCATTGTCTTCCTGAAGACGGCGACTTCGACCTACATCGTCTGGGGGGAATAGCCCCATGGCGTACATGCCCGGCAATCTGCCGACGTTCTCTGGAACGGCCGACATCGACGATTCGGTGCAAGCCGAGAACACGGCGTGGTTCGTGCTCCTCACTATCGCGCCAGTCGCGGGTGGGCCGATTCGCGACTGCAAGGTGTACCTGGACATGGCAAAAGCCGCTACGGGGTTCGCCGTGGTCGAAAGCACCGCGACCATCCAGTTCCGCGTCGCCCGCAAGGTGGACGGGACGAACTGGCGCGGCGGGTCGCCGACGACGGCGGTCTCGGGCACGAACTACGCGGCCCGGCTGCAGGAAATCGACGTCGGCAACGTTGACCCGGACGAGGGCGCCCGCATCGAGGCGCTCATGTCGGCGGACGCGACGGCGGACATGGAGATCCCGTTCGTGGGCTACTACGAAGGGCCCATCGCCCCAACGGTTACCGCGGTGGCTGCCGCATGAGCGATTACGGCGGCTTCGGGGCGATCGTCAAGGAGGCGCGGGTGCTCGCTGAGAACCCGCCTCCTGTGGTTGCCTGCCCGAAGTGTGGTGAGCCGCTGCAGGTGAATCCGTTCGGCGTGAAAAGCTGCCCGCTGGGCCACTGGCGAGAGGGGTAACGGCATGGCCCTCGGAGACGCCTACGCGACCACGGCCCAGTACCGCGATTCGAAAGAGAAGACGTCGGTCGACGACGACACGTCGATCGAACGCGAGCTGAAGGCCACCGCGCGCTACATCGACCGGCAACTCGGCCGCGCGCTTGGGTTCAACCAGGACGCGGCGGACGTCGCGCGGGTCTACACGATGGGCCGCGGAATGATCCTGGACATCGACGACCACGCGAGCATCACTTCGGTCGAAGTCGGCGACCACTACACCGGGGTTTACGACACGGCGCTCGCCGCCTCGGCGTGGGCGAAGCTGCCCCGGTCGGCCGCCTCGAAGCCGCTGCCCGAGCCGTACCGCCAGATCGAGTTCCTCAGCTCGGCGCCCGGTGCGGGAGCGCTCGTCCGCGTGACCGGCAAGGGCGGGTGGCCGTCGGTGCCGGACGCGATTGTGGCGGCGAACGTCGAACTGACGGGCATCCTCCGCCTGGAGTCGCCGCGCGCGACGAACCGGGTGAACGAAATAGGCCAGGTGATGAGCACGAGCCGAGCGGCACAGAACATCCTCGGCGAGCTGCTGGCGGCCTACTCGTCCGTCTCGAGGGTGTTCGCATGAGCCGCCTCTTTGTCGACGTGGATGACACCCTCATCGTGAGGAACGGCCGGGACTGGTGCCCGAACCGGATCGTGGGTGAGTTCGTCCGTGCGTGGCACGCGGCGAACCCTGACGGCGCCATCACGGTCTGGTCGATGCGCGGCCCAATGTATGCCGCGCGCTTTGGCGGGAATCTGCTGCGCGGCATCCCTCACAGGGCGATGGGCAAGGCCCAGATCGTGCCGGAGCCCGGAGACCTGTTTATCGACGACAACCCCTACCCCGTGTTCGCCAGCGCAACCGTCCACCCGGCACGCCTGCGCGAGTACCAGGAGGCCAACCATGGATGAACGAGCCGGCCTCGACCGTCGGACACACAAGATCACCATCGTTGGCCTCAAACGCATCACAGAGGCCTATCAGCAGGCGCGGCCACCTATGGCGGTGGTGTTGCCATGAGGACGAAGACGAGCACCGTGCGGATCGTGGGGCTGAAGGAACTCCAGGCGAAGTGTGACTTCGACGTGCTCGTGCAGCCGGAGATAGAAGACGCTCGGGACACCATCCTCGGGCGCATGATGCGCGGCGGTAAGGGGTTGGGCGTTCAGCGGAATACTCTCAGCGCTCACCCCCGTGGCCTTGCTGCCACGGTGACCAGCACACTCATTTCTCCCCGCACGAAGGGCGTCGCATGGGGCAGATACCAGGAGAAGGTCGTCAAGGGCATCGTCGCCCGAAACGCCATCAAGAAAGCCATCAGCCGGATTGAGGCGCGCTGGGCGCAGTCGGCCGGGGGGCTCGACTGATGGACATCCGCTCTGTCCACGCCGACCTGGTTACGCGCCTGGCGACGCTGGAGATAACCGCGCCCGTGCCGGCGACCATCAAGAAGGTCTACAAGTACGTCCCGGCGCTTTCGAAGGCGATCACGGACTACCCCTGCATCTTCCTGACGTACGAACTGACGCAGGTTTGGTTCCGCCCGGCGTTCCTCGAGCAGGAGTACACCATCCACCTCCAGCTCTTCGCGGGCCGGGTGGAGACGGAGCAGGACGTCGCGGCAGACATCGCCTCGGCCTTCCTGGACGCGCTCGTGACGAAGATCTCCGGCTCACAGCGGCTGGGCAACACGGTGAGCGTTATCCGCGGTCTGCGCGGCGCGACGCCCGACACCCTGGCGGGCCTGCAGTGGGCGGGAGTCGGATTCGTCGGACTGGACCTGTTCCTGGACGTAACCCTGAAAACCACGGCGGAGCATGCAGCATGACCTGGAAACTGACGGACTGGGCAAAGACGCGCGCGGGGGTGACGGGGATCGAATGGCGCGACTACACGGACGAGGAGTTCGAGGCGCTGGAAGCCGAGCACCCGGAGCTCCGTCAGCGCGGCTACTTCGAACACGAAGCGGCCGAACCCGCGCCGAACCCCGAGCAAGACGTAGCGGACGCAGCCGAACCAGTGCCCGATGGACCATCGCCCGCCCAGCCCCGCCGCACCAGGCAGGCGCCACAACGCGCGGTTGAACCCGCGGAGGAGGATTAACCCATGACCGCGAACACAATCGAAGGACTGCGCATCAACCAGTGGGGCGTGGAGGGCGTCGTCTCGACGGCCACCCTGACGATCACGCTCATCCCGACGGCGGCGAAGACGTTGATCGTCGGGGGCGTGACCTACACGTTCCGGGCGGCCGGCGACGTGGACGCGAAGGGCGAGGTGAGCATCGGCGCCAACGTCGGCGAGGCGCGGACCAACCTGGTCGCGGCCATCAACGGAGACACCTGGAACGATACAAACCCGGCCGTTTCCGCTGCGGCCTTCGCCGGTGCGGATGCGGTCCTGACGGCGCGCCATGTCGGCAACACGCCGGCGGTCACCGGTTCGTACGTGGATGACGCCGGCAACTCCTGCACGGCGTTCACGGGCGGCTCGGCGGCTCACGGGACGGCGGTCGCCGCGACTTCGAAGATCGCCATCGAGAACCTGGAGTGGGGCGATGACGACGAGAACATCTACCGCCCGTCGTTCGCGAATGGACTCCTCTTGCGCAACCGCGGCGCGGCCACGGCGGTGCAACACGGGACGCGCTTCTCGTTCAGCGACCAGCCGGTCGTCTGGGAGCAACTGATGCACTGGCTGTCGATGAGCGTCGCCGGCGGCGTTGTCCCGGCGTGGATCTCCGGCTCGCCGGACGTCTACCGCTGGACGTTCACGCGGTCGCCGCTCGCCAACCCGCTGCCCGACAGCTTCACCTTCCAGCGTCGCTACTCGAACGGCGAGGCGGGCTACATCGACCAGCGCTGCGCGTACGCCATGCTCTCCAAGATCGGCTTCAGCTACGCCGAGAACGAGCACCTGCGGATGAGCGGCGAGGGCTTTGCCCGCAAGTTCGAGTCGTCGGCCATCACCGGAAGCCTGAGCCTGCCGACGGCGGAGCTGGGCGTCAGCGCCATCTCAACGGTCTACGTGGACGCCACCTGGGGCGCCATCGGCGGCACGCTCCTGGCTGAGCAGGTCATCGGCTGGGACCTGGAGTTCGGCACCGGCTACGCCCCGCTCTACACGGCGGAGGGCCGCACGGACCTGGACTTCACGAAGGCGCAGCCGAACGCCCAGGAAGTGCAGGCCAACCTCAAGCTGACCGTCCTCCTGGACCCGACAACCTACGCCACGGAACTGGCGGCGGCGGCGGCCGGCACGCGTCGCGCCATCCAGGTCAAGGTGGCCGGGAGCGGTGGGCGGCTGCTGAAGATCAACGGGCTCTACCAGCACGCGAAGCCCAGCCTGTTCAAGATCGGCGAGCAGGATGGCCAGGACATCGTGGAGATGGAGTTGGAGGAAGCGACCGACGAGACGAACTTCTTCAGCGTCATCCTCGACCACCCGTCGGTCTACGCGCTGACATAGGAGGGCCCCATGGCCACGGTTCCCGGCCTGCTCGCCATGACGGACGAACTCGCGGATAACGCGGGCCTGACCATCTCCGTCGACGTGGCGGAGCTGACGGTTACGGACGAGCGTGGCGGTTCGCTGCTACTCACGGAGGATGGCGGTTGACCATCTACGAAATCGGCGACCTGCCGCGCTGCCGCGTCGAGTGCCGGACGCTGGCCGGCGTCCTGGCGGACCCGACGACGCTGGTGTTCAAGCACAAAGACCCGAGTGGCAACATCACGACGCTGACGTATCCGACCGACATCGTGAAGGACTCGACGGGGAAGTACCACTACGACCTCGCGATCGACGAAGGCGGCACCTGGTCGATTCGCTGGGTTGCCACGGGCGTGGTGGACGCGGCCGGCGAGAAGGACCTGACGGTCCGGCTGAGTGCGTTCTGATGATCGAGTTTCGCGTTGTGAGATGTCCGCGCTGCGACGTTGTCGTGATGGAGATCGCCATGGGGCTGGTGCGCGGGAAGTGCCCATCGTGCAAGCACAGGGTGTGGGCCTCGAGCAACGGGCACGAGGTACGCGTCGGGATGGTGGACGCGCCGAAAGTGAGGTTGGCGGGATGAGCTGTGCGAAATGTGCGGCCAGGCGGAAAGCGATCCGGGCGAAGCTGGCGCGGCTGGCGGCGCTGAAGGAGCGAACAAAGAAAAAGAGTTGACGCGGTGATCCGGGCGGTAGGACAATGCGCATAAGCAAGTCAGCAGATCGACCCCGAGCATAGCCCAGCGGCTCCCACGGAGCCCCGAGGAACGGCCAGAGGCGAATCAACCGAAAGGTGGTTCCCCCTCGTGGCCCTCGTAAAGAAGCAGAACAAGCGAATCCAGCACCCAACCGAACCAGAGGCATGGTTCGAAGTCCGTCTCCCGCTCTCCGCCGGCGACCTGGCGTCCATGCACTCGGATGGCACTTCGATCGCGATGTCGCTCGACCTCGCGGCAGAGGTCATCAAGGCGTGGAGCTACCCTGAGCCGGTCACGCTGGAGAACGTGCGGGACCTGGACGTTGACACGTTCGTCTGGCTTTCCCAGCAGATCCAGGAGGCG
>JAHFDK010000447.1 GCA_023249095.1 Candidatus Rokuibacteriota bacterium
TTCAGGTGTCCATCTATGGCCGGTTTTGGGTGTCCACCGAGGCATTGACCGCGGGCTCCAGCGTGTCATCATCAATCTCGAGACCGCGAAGGGGACTTGGCTGGCTGATGCCGGCGGCTACTGGGTCGGGAGGCGGCTATGGGCACGAAGGGGACCCGACCACGCCATAGAGGTATGACACCGGCGTCCAGGCGCCGTGTACGCGGCCATTTCGCAGACGGCGTGATCTGCCCAGTGTCAGACGTGCATCGCTCCCCGGGGCGTCCCGAGGGTGGACCCAGTAGCCGCCGGCATCAGCCAGCCAAGTCCGATACCGGGCGGCAGTAAAAGCGGGCTTGTACCATCCCTGGGACGCGAATCGGAGCCCGGCACACACCTGACACCGCAGACCGAGATGTTCAACGAGCTTGTAGAAAATAGCCGTTCCCGTCCCTCTCGGCAGCGGGCGACGTAGAATCAAGATTTGCTGCGTCTTCCCGTTCTTGAACTCGATCAGCACGGCGTCCCCCTCTGCACTAGGCATCATCTTCAAGGCGAAGGCGGGGCCGTGCTCCGGTCCCCAGAACACGAGGTAGGGTCGCCGGCGGGGATCATCGAGGACCCAGCGCGCAGGGAACGTCGGTAGCCGGGGTATACCCTCAACATCCCAGCGCGGGCCCGTGAAGCGGCCGTCAGGACCTCGTTTTCGCGGCTTTTCCATTCATTCCCCGTGGCAGAGAGAGTTTAGCTGCCAATCCGGCAGCTCCTCGAGGAACGCGTCAATCGCTGCCCTCGTGAACATCCAGCGTCGCCCAACACGCTGGCGGGCGAGCTCCCCGCGGCGCACGTACTCGACGACCTCGCGGGGACGGAGATTCAGGATCTGGACGACCTGCGTCAGCGTTAGCAAGCTGTCTTCCGTCTCTGGTGTCCGAGTTCTCGAATTACCTGATCGCACGCCTCTCCTCGACACGCACAGGACTCGCCTTAAGGAGGGCCCCGATCAGGTCTCGCCCTTCTTCATCCCGATGATGATCGGGAGCATCGGTGCCTCGACGGCGCTGGCCGAACGACCGATCGCCGATTCGCAGCCAGCCCTGTAAGACGCATGGGGGGCATACTTCCGGTTGCTGGACGCCTGCGAGTCTTGCCTGAGGGGCTCCCACGCCGATCACATCAGTCCAACGCACGAATGAATCGAGCTGCTGCCTTCTGCTCGGCTTCGATCGCCGCCACGTGCCTTGCCCCCTCGGATGTTTTCGCCGCCATATCTCTCCTCCTACACAGTGCAGGTTCGTCTATCCGATCAACCAGGGACGAGCGGTGCGGGGGATGAAGGGGATGCGGGGGATCTTTTCGGCGGCAGAGGGTACACACTTACGCTCATCGCCGCTAAGATAACTGCGTGACCGAGCAGACAGCCCGGCAGTACCACCGCCCGCTCGTTCCACGGCAGCTTCAGCCGATGGGCGATGGCCGCCAGGCGCGAGCCGTCGAGGATCACGAGGGCGGTGAACCGGGCGCGGACCGGCGCCACCTCGGCGGCGTAGCGCGGGGGCACCGCCGTCACCAGCCGGGCCGTGAAGCACGGGAAGATCTCGGCAAAGAAGACGGGCCGCAGATCGCGACACCGCTGGAAGACGCTTCGGCGCTCGCCTCGATCCGAGGGTACGTCGGATCCCGTCCCTCCAGCGAGTCCACCAGGGCTTGACTCAGCGTCTTCGGGCCGGCAACACCACCGCGGTCTAGAAGCGGATCAGGGCCTCGAGCGTCCACACCCGCTGCCGCTCGGTCGTGCGCACCGCGCCGAAGACCGTCCGACACAGCGCCCGGGGTGATGTGCTCCTGCACCAGATCTACGACCCCCGCACCAGATTGATAGTCTTCGCGCGTCTGGCCATAGCCCCTCCTGCCGATGGGGGTGGATGACTCAGTGAACGCAACGAGTGGCGATTTGCCGGCAAGTTATCTTAGCGGTGATGACCGTTATGCTGCCTTGAGGTAAGCCCCCACCCTCTGCCGCCGAAAAGATCCCCCGCATCCCCTTCATCCCCCGCACTCACCCGTTGCCCTTCACCTCGCCGCCCGACTGCTCCGGCAGCCGGTCGCCCTTCACCTCGCCGCCCGACTGCTCCGGCAGCCGGTAGTAGCGCCGGTCCAGCTTCTCGACACCCTGAGCGCCCACCCACATGGGGCCGTGCGGGTCCCGGATCTCGACCACGGACCCGTCAGCGATGGCATCCTTGATGATCCTGGCCACGATTCGCTCGGCCATACTCATATCCCCCGCGTACAGCCGGCTGTACACGTGGCCGAAGTCGAACGGTTGGCCTTCAGCCGCCAACTCCTTGACGGCTTGTTGAGCCCGCGCTTCGCGTCCCGGCCACTTCTTCAGGATCGAATAGGTTGCCCTCACTGTTCCCCCCTCGGCAGCTTCGGCAATTTCGACACATAGCTCTCCCAATCCGCGAGCACACCGTACAGCACGATTTGCGGCACCTTCGCTCGCCGATCGCTTCGCACACACTCGACGTGCGCGTTCATCAGTCTCTCGACGGCCACGATCGAGACGGGGTCGCCGTCCTCGTGGACTGCGCGCCAATCACCGTTGACGACGGTGCGGTAGTACCTCGTGGGCGCCCCCAACATCAGCTTCGCCGCGAGCGCGATGATGTCTCGGCGCTCTTTGATGAAGCGGCGATTCTCCGAACCGCTCGGTTCGGCATGGCCTTCGCCATACTGGCTGCGGCTGGTTTGGTGCCTCTCACTACAGGCCGCATAGCCGACAACCCCGCGTTGTTCGGTGCCGCAGCGGGCTCACTCATCGGGACGCTCATACTTGCTGTTGCATTGTCCGCATACGTCATGGCTCGCTTTCGAGCCGTGGCAGGGACCTCGGATACTGGCAATCGCTCTGGGCGCTGGCCCGACAGTCTTCCCGTCTCTGCTCATCGCATCTCGCACTCACTGAATCTTCTCTGTGTTGTGGCCGTCGGCGCGGAGGTGTTGCTGAATGTCTGGGAGGCGAAGCCGCTCTATCATTGTCGGGGGACCGTCACTGGTGCGGCCTTTGGAATCGCACTCGTGTACTCCGGGTATTCGGTCTTTTGGCTTGTGCGCGGAAGAATCGCCTAACTGGGTGGTCGGGTCGGATTTAGAGGGGCAATGAGGCGAACGGTACGGGAACGCCGAGACGACGAGGACCGACCGGAGAAGGTCACGTTCGCGCCCGGAGACTACGGGCGGATCGTTAGTCCCGACGGCACGGCGCAGTGGTGGGTGCGATCGGCGAAGGGACCGTGGATCGCTCTTCGCCACCAGCGGGTCATGATCAACGAGGACGGCAGCATCACGCTGCTGTTCTTGGCGTGACATTCTTCCATGCTGTGCGGCCGATGCCGCCAGGCTCGTGATCAACCTCAAGACCGCGAAGACTTTCTCTGGTTCATGTCAAGCGAGTTTTTTCTGACGCAGCCGCAACGGCTGCCGTGTCATCGTCGCCAGGTGGTACTGCTCGTCGTACGGGACTTGGCGTTCCCACATGACGAAGATGATCTTTAACCACTTCGCGCTCAGGGCGCGGAGCGCCTGGCGATAAGAGTGGCCCCGCGCGCGCTGCTCGGCGTAGTACGCTCGGGCCCACTCACTCCAGCGCAGCGCGCTGAACGTCCGCATCGGTCATGGCCGGATAGAGCGGCAAGCTCATCAGAGTGTCAGCGGGCCGCGGCTGCGATGGGAGTCTTCGTCGGCTCGCTGAGCGCTGTTAATAACAGGGAATTATCAGCCAACTGGACCGGGTTCGTTAGGTGCACCTAATACGTGCTCCGAACGGGTCGGTGGGTCTCATGAGC
>JAHFDK010000172.1 GCA_023249095.1 Candidatus Rokuibacteriota bacterium
GCCCCGGTCGCATCGATCGCGAAATGCGCGCGCCCGTCGCCGAGGCCGAGAAAGATCAGCGGCGCGCCCGCGTCGATCTGGTCGCGCCACTGCGCCACCGGCTGCCAATCGAGCGCCGGTGCCGCCGTGCCGCGCGTGAACGGCTTCAGGTCGCGCAGCGCCAGTATGCGGGTCTCCGGGTCGCCGAGCAGCGCGGCGATCCACTCGCGGTCATTCCGGCGCTCGCTGGCCCGATCCAGCGGGTTGCCGCCGAAGCAATAGATGTCGTCCATGTCGACTCGAGCCGCGCTAGGTTCCCTCACTGGACCAACCTCACGGACCGGCCCGTGGCGGAGGACCGCTCGATCGCCTCGATCAGTTTGTGGCGCTGGACGGCGAGGTTGAAGTCGACGTCGAAAGACCGACCGGCGCGCAGGGCGTCGGCCATGCGCGCGTAGGCCTGGGCGACGTTGTAGGGCGGGCCGCCCGGAGTGCCCTCCGGAACGAGCTTGTACTTGGACGGCGCCGGCATCGAAGCCATGGGCTCCTTGCCCTTGCCCGCGTGCATCTGGCACGGTCCGAGGCTGAGCGAGCCATTCGCCCGGATGACCAGGGCGCCCTCGCGCCCGTAGATTTCCATTCGGTTGCCGCCGGGATTCGAAGGAACGGCGGCAACGTTGACCGATACCTCGGCGCCGCCCACCATGCGGCCGACGACGTTGATGCTGTCCGGCGCATCAACCGGGACCGGCGTTCCGTCGAGAGTGCGCCACTCCGGGATTCGGGTCGACACGCGGGCCGAGACTTCGGCAAACTCGCCGAGCACGGCGCACAGGGCGTCGATGGCGTGGCCGCCCGCGATGGTCAGCGTGTTGGCGCCGTTGGCGCGGACGCCCTGCCAGATGCGGCCGGGGCCCCGCTGCAGCTGGGCCTGGGCAACGGTGCTCAGGTTCGCCGTGAGCACTTCGCCGATGTAGCCCCCCTGGACGAGGTCACGCGCGTACAGAATCGTCGGGTCGCTGCGCGCCTGAAGACCGACGATGGTCTTCACGGAGCGCTGGCTGGCGAGCCCCGCCATTTCTTCCGCCTCGGCCAGATTCGCACCGAGCGGCCACTCGCAGAACACGGGCTTTCCGGCCTGCAGGCCGGCCATGACCAGGTCCCGGTGACCGGGCACCCGCACGCAGACGACGATGAGGTCGACGTCCGGATGCGCCGCCATGTCGCTGAACCGGTGGAACGCCCGCTCGGCACCAAACGCCGCGGCCGAGGCCTTGGCGGTGTCCTCGTGCGAGGTGCAGACCGCCTTCAGCTCGTAGTGGGGCAGAGCCTTCAGGGCGGGAACGTGGGCATTGGCCCCCCAGCCGCTGCCCCCCTGTGTCACGGTCGCTCCCACGATTCCTACGCGAATCTTGTCCGTCATCTGAACCTCCAGGTCTTGCCCCGTTTGGTGGACACTTCAGTTGGCCCTCTAATCCAAGCGATCCTACTACCAGACCTTGCCGAATCGCACCATCGGGGTGCCGTGGCGGTCATGCCAAGAGATCCAGCCTGAGGAGGACCGTGTCGACAGCCACTTAGCGAGCGCCGTCCCCGTGCTGTCACCGAATTGTCACCAGGACGCTGCGAGGGTATCATCTGGCCCGCGATGAAAGGGCTAGACTCGATCCGGCTCCTGGGCGAGCGCCGGCCTGGGCGTTTCGTCGAGAAAGGACGTACGCGATGAAAACGATGGCCGCGGTGCTCTACGAGGCGGGCAAGCGATTCGATGTCCGCGAGGTCGACGTCGCTCCGCCGCGCGCGGGCGAAGTCCTCGTCCGCATGGCCGCGGGCGGCGTCTGCCACAGCGACCTGCACGTGATGACCGGGCACCTCAGCGCGCCGCTGCCGGCGATCCTCGGCCACGAAGGCGCGGGTGTGGTCGCCGAGGTCGGTGCCGGCGTCACGTCCGTGCGACCGGGCGATCACGTCATCCCCCTGTGGCGCGTCTCGTGCGGCGAGTGCGAGCACTGCACGGGTGGCCGGCCGGCGCTCTGCGCGGCAGGTCTCGAGATCCGTCGCACGGGACGGCTCCTCGACGGCACCAGCCGTTTCAGCGCGGACGGTCAGGAGCTCAAGCACTTCAACGGGGTCTCGACGTTCTCCGCCTACTCGGTCATTCCCGAGCGCTCGGTGCTGAAGATCCCCGACGATCTTCCGCTCGATCGCGCGGCGCTGCTGGGGTGCGGTGTCATCACCGGCGTCGGCGCGGTGTTCAACTGCGCGCGCGTGCGGCCGGGCTCGAGCGTTGCCGTCGTCGGAACCGGCGGCGTCGGTCTGAACGTCGTGCAGGGCGCCGCGCTCGCGGGCGCCGAGCGGATCATCGCGATCGACCTCCTCGACCGGAAGCTCGAGTTCGCGCGTCAGTTCGGCGCGACGCACACCGTCAACGCCTCGGCGGGTGATCCCGTCGCCGCCGTGCGGGAGCTCACGGGGGGTCGCGGGGTCGACTACGCGTTCGAGGTCGTCGGGTTACCGAAGACGATGCGGCAGGCGTACGACTGCCTCGCGAAGCGCGGGCTTGCCGTGATCGTCGGCGTGGCGCCGGTCACCGCCGAGATCCCGGTGCCGGTGATGTCGCTGGTCTTCGAGGAGCGCGCCATCGCCGGCTCGATCTACGGTTCTTCGCGGCCACGGCACGACATCCCGAAGCTGATCGACCTCTACCGCGCCGGCAAGCTGAAGCTCGACGAGCTGCTGACCCGGAGCTATCCGTTCGCGGAGATCAACGAAGCGTATGACGCGCTCGAGCGTGGAGAGGTCGCGCGTAGCGTCGTGATCTTTTGAACCGCTCCGATTCCCTTTGGCGTGGCCGCGTCTAGTACCCCCGAGCCCACTCAATCACGTTGGCGGGCGGTCGCCCCTCCAGATATGCGCGCATCCTGTCGAAGAACTTGTCTACGGCTTCCTTGAAGTAGACCCCCGGGTGCCGTCGGCGCGTGGTCGACCGCGGCCACGGTAGGTGGTAGGCTGAAGGTGTGAGCCAACCGCACTGAAGGAGGTGCGTCATGACTCGAAGATCTCGCTGGTTATGGGTCACTCCCGCATGCCTCGTGGTCGTAGCTCTGTCTTGCGGCACGGCCGGTGCCGCCGAAAAGACGAAGGTGGACCGGGCGACCAAGCAGGTCGAGCAGGGCGCCAAGCAGATCGGGCAGGGCAAAGTCGGCCCGGGCTTCAAGGAGATGTTCACGGGCATCGGCCACACGATCGTCGAAGGCGCCAAGTTCAGCGGCAACACGATGGGGGAGTACTTCAAGAAGACTTTCGGTAGCTAAGCTTTCGACTGCTTCACGCCTTTGGCGGCGCCGTGCACCCCGGGCGTCGACAAGACAACCTCCCCGTCCAGTACAATACCCCGCATGGCCGAGGCGGATCGCATCGCGGAGTTCAAGGAGGTCGCCGAGCTGATGCCGGACGACCCCGTCGTGCGGTTCGGGCTCGCCGGGGCGTATCTCGACGCAGGGCAGCCCGAGAATGCGGCCGACGAGTACCGGGAGGCGATCCGGCTGAAGCCGGATTACTCGGCGGCGCACCGTGGGCTCGGCCGCGCGCTCGAGCGAGCGGGCCGGCTCGAGGAGGCCCGAGCGGCGTACCAGCAAGGGCTCGAGGTCGCGACGCGGACCGGCGACCTGCAGACCGGGAAGGAGATCGAAGTGTTCCTCCGTCGGCTCGAGAAGGCGGTGGGATGAGCGCCGTCTTTCAGCCCAACCAGCGAGTCAAGGTCAACCTGAGCGGCCTGACGATCAAGGGCGTGGCCTTCAGTCAGAATGTGCAGGAAGCACTGGGCACCATCGTGAAGCAGGTCTCCGCCGAGCCCTCCGTGTATCTGGTCGAGCTGCTCTTCAGCTTCAAAGGCATCAAGCGTGTGGAGGTCCCCGAGGATCGCGTCCAGCGCGGATAGGAGGCATGCATGGTAATCCATCCTCTCGAATGGTGCGGGATCACCCTGCTGGTGATCCGGCGGCGGTGGCTACCGTGAGTGATCCCCTGAATCGTTCCACGTTTCCCCGCGCGCCCGAGGAAGTGCTCCTGCCCACGGTCGAGACCGTGGAACTGGAGCAGGAACAGACGCTCGAGGCTTGGGCCAACGCGCACCCCCACGCGACAGTCGCGTTGCAGATGGTCTACGACAAGCGCACGATCCCCGCCCGCTATTGCCCGAGGTGCCGGGAGCTGAGGACGCTGCGCGACGAGATCCCATTCATGCGCCGGTATCTCGAGCAGCCCACCTGGAGAATCTGGCTGGATGTCGTGGGCCTGCTGACGGCCGCGCTACTCTTGGCGCATTGGGCGCTCTGGGGACTCTAACGAACTGCTCCCGTGCGCCCGAACCTCCGGAGAACGCGCTTCACGGCGACCACCGCGAAGAACGCCTCCACCCGGGCCCGGGTCGTTGCCGAGGGGCGCCAGTTTCCCGCCAGCACGGACACGACGGCGTGGAAGATGCCGAGGAACGGCGGGCGCGAGTACCACAGCTCGCGGAAGGCGGGATCGTAGAACCCGACCGCGAATCGCCTGAAGTGGTGGTAGCGCTTGCGCACGACCCGCTCGTAGCGGGCGAAGGCCCGCGCCGACACGTCGCCCGCGCGCAGCCCCGCGTCGATGGCCTCCGCCGCTTCGAGACCTCCCTGCATGGCCAACATGACGCCGGTGGAGAAGACGGGATCCAGGAACGCCGCCGCGTCGCCGACCGCGACCCATCGATCCCCGACCATCCGGGTGGCGAGATAGGAATAGTCGGCGTCGAACCGCGCGGGGGAGACACGCTGTGCCCGCTCGAGCAGCGGCGCGGCGGCTGGCGTGTCGGCCAGATAGTGGGCCAGGCTCTCCTCCGGCGTGGGTCTGGATTCGCGCCGGTGAACCCCCTGCGGGATGACGGCGCCGACGCTGATGACGGTGTCCGAGAGCGGGATGAACCATAGCCAGCCCATGTCGGGGCGCGTGAACATCCGGATGTCCCCGGCCCGCCGGCCTGTCGCGCGGGGGATGCCCTCGTACTGCGCGTGGACCGCGATGTTGAGCAGGAGCGGGTCGTGCTCGTGGCGGCCGAAGCGCTTCACCAGCACGCCGGCCCGTCCCGACGCATCGACCACGACCCCCGCCCGCAGAGTGCCGTTGCCGCCGAGCCGGTCCGCGAAGTGGAGCGTGACGCCGTCGCGGTCGAAGACCGCATCGAGGAGTCGGTGCTCTTCGAGCACCCGGGCGCCGCACTTCTCGGAATGGCGGAGCAGGATCTCGTCGAATTTTTCCCGCAAGACCTGAAACGTCTGGGGCGTGGGCGTCTCCAGGGCGGTCTGAAAGTCGGCGTACTGCTCGGCCACGCCGTCAGGCGCCCGGAAGCTCGCGCCCCACTTCTCGACGAACCCGGACGCCGCGATGATGTCGCGCGCGCCCAGGGCGTGGAGGATCTCGTTGGTCCACGGCAGCTGTGATTCGCCGATGTGGAAGCGCGGAAACCGTTCGCGCTCCAGCACGACGACGCTCCGGCCGCGCCTGGCCAGCGCGGTGGCGGCGCTGGAGCCGCCCGGCCCCCCGCCGATGACCGCCACGTCGTAGTCCCACCGGCCGCTCACGCCGTCCATGGTCGCCCTCAGGCATCATGCATACACCAACTGCCGTGCGTACTGAAATCCTGGTGTCGGCGGTTCAATCCCCTCCCATCGCGAGTTCTCGCTCCACGCCAGCGCGAGCGCGCGCAGTATAATCGGGCGACCGTCGAGACACTCCAGACGGTGTAGAGGAGACGCACATGCATGTCGGCCTGGTGATGGAATGTGACTATCGCGAGGGGAGAACGCAGGAAGAGGCCTTTGCCGAAGCGATGTCCATCGCCGAGATCGCGGAGACGCAAGGGCTCGATGGCGTCTGGCTGGCCGAGCGGCACTTCGCCATGCACCGGCGACCCACCGATCCCATGGGCGCGGGCATCCCGTCGATCGCCTCCGTGCCGCTCGTGCTGGCCGCCGCTGTCGCGGCCCGCACCACACGCCTGCGGATCGGCACCGGGGTCAGCGTCCTGCCGCTCTGTCACCCCATCCGCACCGCCGAAGAGGCCGCCACCGTCGATCAGATCAGCCAGGGCCGTCTCGACTTCGGCGTCGGCCGTAGCGGCTTTCCCCGCGCCTATTCGGGCTACGGCGTTCGATATGACGAGAGCCGCGATCGCTTCCAGGAGTCGCTCGACGTCATTCTCAAAGCGTGGACTCAGGAGGGCTTCTCGCACACCGGGAAATATTTCACGTTCGACAATCTGACCGTGGTGCCGCGGCCCTATCAGAAGCCGCATCCGCCGATCTGGGTGGCGGCCACGACCCACGACACGTTTCCGATGGTCGGGCGCATGGGCTTTTCGCTCGTCACCGGACTGCGCGGCTTCGACGTCCCCGAGGCGGCCGGACACCTCAAGGCGTACCGCACCGCGTTGCGGGAGGCCGGACATCCGGGCAAGGGCAACGTCTACCTCCGCATCCCGGTCTACGTCGCGGCCACTGCGGCGCAGGCGCGCTCGGAGCCGGAGGAGAGCACCACCCGGGCCTATCGCCGGTTGGCCGACAACCTGGCCGCGTCGGTCGGGGCCGCGGGGACGACCGGCTCGGAAGAGCGCGCGGAGCGTGCGGATCGCCTCTCACACGTGAGCTACGACGACTTGCTGCGCGATCGAGTGGCGTACGGCACCCCGGACATGGTCGTCGACCGGCTGCGCCAGCTGCGGGAAGAGCTGGGTCTCTCGGGGGTCATCATGGAGTCGAACGTGGGCGGGCGGATTCCGCTCGAGCGCGTGCTCAACTCGATTCGCCTCTATGCGCAAGAGGTCGCACCGCGTCTGCGTTAACGACGCCTTTCAGGGCGACCTCAGCAGAACCCTTGCCACTAGTTCCTTGGTCTTGTCCAGAGCAGCCTTGCGGGTACTGTCATTGCCGCCTGCCGTGTACCCTTTGGTGACGCACTCTCTCAGATAGGCCGCTTCGTCCTTCTTCCCGGGGTCAAACGTCTGCCCGGCGTCTCGTCGCGTCATAGTGCGTGTCACCGGGTCGTAGGCCCGAAAGCACCGTCCCCAGTTTTGACTATGAACATTCCGGGATTGACGAAGCCCGGAAATGTCGAATCCGTGATACACGCCGGGATACACGATCGTTTCCGTGTCGGCGCCACGCTCCCGCAGGTAGGTGGCGTACGCGACGCATTCCGAGGCAGGCGTCAGGTCGTCCTTCTCACCCAAGAGAAAGACGATCGGTGCCTTGGTGGTCGGCATATTCAGATAGAAGGTATTGCAGCTCGGGTAGAGAGGAATGTGAAGGGCAAGCCTCTGCTCGGGGCCCGCCACGGCTTCTTGAACCGCGGCAAATGCTGAAAAGAGAGCCGCGTTGCCGCCTTTCGAGAAGCCGATGGTGCCGATTCGCCGTCTGTCGATTTTGGGATGGGTCGCGAGCAGCTTCATCGCGTGAACCACGTCTGCGGCGACTGTCCATTCAATCAACCTGGTCTGGTCGGATGCGGTTTCTGTGATTCCACGCTGAGTAAAATGGTCGAGAAGGAAGACACCCACGCCCATTGCGGTGAAGTGACGGGCCCAGCCGTAGTAGTGGTCGGCGAACTTGGGCAAGCCGCTCGAGCCGTGAGAAATGATCATCACCGGATAAGGGGTGGCTCCCCCTTGAGGCAGATACAAATCGCCCCACACTCTCGATTTCTGCTTCTCGAGATCGACAGTCTTGTATATGAACTCACGAGGTCCGGTCGCAGTGTGTGACCAGAACACCATCTGGCCGGTTTCGCCTCCTGCCAGCGTCGTCCGTAGTGGAGGGCTGTCCTGAGCTGTCGCGCCACTCCACAGCGATCCCGCAAGAAAGACGGCCGTAAGCACTGGCATTTCCTTCCTCATTTTCTCAGCCGCAGATCCTCGTAGGGCGACGAGAAGGGGTGGAGCTCGATGAGCCCGAGCCCTGGCTCCTCCACCCGCGCGCCCACCCCGTGGAGCTGCGCGAAAGGGCCCAGGGCGAGAGCAGCCACGGCGAGAAGGCCAGCGACGCGTCGGTTCATGGTGGTCTCCCTCCCGACAGAATCCGCGCTGACGCGTGACGCGAGTGGAGTCGGTCGATGGGCTGTCGGTCATTATCCGTGAGAGACCACCGTCCCGGCAATGTGCCAAGCGCGTGGGACCGTCCTTGACCCTCTGGAGACCGGGCGCTACGCTCGGCCCACCTTGCGCACGGCGAACTGGAGGGAATCATGAGCACGGCGAAGCACATCGTGATTGGTCTCGTCGTCGGAATGCTTCTCATGGCGACCGCTGCCGCGGCGGCCGCCCAGGCTATGACGCCCATCGGGCCTCAGTGGTGGCCCTCGCGCTGGGGGGCCGGCGACGAGGCTGGAGCGTCGAACCTGATGACTCCGGACAAGGTGCTCGAAGCTGTGAAGCTCATCACGACCGGCAAGGTCTACCGCCTCGGCCGCACCTATGAGCCCGGCATGCCGATGCGCGGTCTGCGCAACTACAAGCTCGTCATTCCCACGCTTCCGACCGGGGGCCCCTTCGCCAAGAACCGATTGATCTTCAACGAGGAGTACGTCACGGGCGAGCTTGGTCAAGTGGGGACTCAGTTCGACGGCCTCGGGCACATCGGCGTTCTCGTCGGCGCCGAGGGAGACCAGAACGCGATGCGTTTCTACAACGGCTTCACCGGCGCCGAGATGGTCTCGACCTACGGCCTCAAGAAGCTCGGCGTCGAGAAGGTCAAGCCGTTCTTCACGCGCGGCGTCCTCCTGGACGTCGCCGGCTACAAGGGGCGGATGCTGGACCGCGGGGAGGAAATCACGGTGGCCGACGTCCGCGCGACGATGGCGAAACAGGGTGTCAGCGACATCCGGCGGGGGGACGTCGTCCTCTTCAACACCGGGTGGGGAAGCCTGTGGATGAAGGACAACGCGCGGTTCGACAGCGGCGAGCCGGGGATCGGCCTCGAGGTCGCGCGCTGGCTCGCTGACCGGCAGATTGCCTGTGTCGGCTCCGACACGTGGGCGACGGAGGTCCAGCCCAATCCCGATCCCGACCTGCGCGGTCCCGTCCACCAGGAACTCCTGACGAAGAACGGGATCTTCAACCACGAGAACCTCGACCTCAGCGAACTGGTCCGGGACCGCGTCTGGGAGTTCGCCTATGTCTTCGTCCCCGTTCCGCTCAAGGGGGCGACCGGCTCGCCTGGCAGCCCGATCGCTGTCCGGTGACCGCGCGGCGGCACAGGTTCCTCCGGGTGATCGCGGAGAGGTTATGGCGGAGTACGTTCTCGACCCAGGGCATTGGCCGGAGCTGCCGCCCGTGCACCGCGCCTTCCTCGATCGCGCACTCCCGATGTTCCAGGCTGACGCCCGCCTCGCCGGGCTGGCGGCCGGAGGCTCGTTTATCACCGGCGAGCTGGACGAACACTCCGATCTCGACCTCGTCGTCGTCTCGCTCCCCGAGGCGTCGAACGACGTGCTGCGGGACGGACCCACTATCGCGCAACGGCTCGGGCCGCTGCTGGCCGCCTTCCCGGGAGACCACGTCGGCGAAGCGCGGCTCCTCATCTGCCTCTATGGACCGCCACTCCTCCACGTGGATCTCAAGTTCCTCTCCACCGACGAATTCCTGCACCGCGTTGAAGACCCGACGATCCTCTGGGATCGGCACGGCGCCCTTCGCTCCGCCCTGTCCACGACGAAGGCGGAGCATCCCCAGCCACGGGTCCAGTGGATCGAGGATCGATTCTGGGCGTGGGTGCACTACATCGCCGTCAAGATCGCCCGCGGCGAGCTGTTCGAAGCGATCGATGGTCTCGGATTCGTTCGGGCTCGGGTGCTCGGTCCTCTCGTCCTGTTCCAGGCCGGCGTACGGCCCAACGGTGTACGCCGCGTCGAACAGAGCGTGCCGGCGCGTGTTCCTCCGCTCCGATCGACCCTGGCTCTCCACGATCGTGAGTCTTGCCGGAACGCGCTGGTGGCCACGGTTGCGCTCTACACGGAACTGCGCGAGCAGCTCGCTTCCCCGACCCTGGTTCGGAGGACCGATGCCGAGCGCGCGGCCAGGAGCTTCCTCTCATGACGACCCCAGACTTCATGGTCATTGCCCATCGGGGCGCTTCGTCCTACGCGCCCGAGAACACGCTGGCCGCGTTTGACCTGGCCATCCAGATGGGGGTGAGTCATATCGAGCTCGACGTCCACTTCGCCCTCGACGGCCACGTCGTAGTCATCCACGACGAAACCGTGAACCGGACGACGAATGGATCCGGGCCGGTGACGAGCCATGCGCTGGCGGCGCTGCAGGGACTCGATGCTGGTTCCTGGTTCGGGGGCAAATTCGCGGGGCAGCGAATCCCCACGTTCGAGGAGGTGCTCGAACGATATCAGGGGCAGGCGCACCTCCACACGGAGATCAAGGGACACTCGGCCCATCTGTCGCAGCGGACGGCGGACCTGGTGCGCAGGCGCGGGATGGCCGGTCAGGTCACCATCACCTCTTTTCAAAGGACACGGCTGGAGGAAGCGCGAGCCCATGCACCCGAATTGCCGCGCGGGTGGCTCGTAACCGAGGTCAGTGATGCGACGATCGCGCAGGCGCGAGCGCTGGGATTGAGCCAGCTCTGTCCGAGAGCGATCGCGGTGACGCCAGAGCTGGTCCACCGCCTCCATGCCGAGGGGTTCGTCGTCCGAGCATGGGGTGTGGCAACCGAAGACCAGATGCGTCAGGTCGTGCAGGCCGGGGCTGACGGCATGACCGTGAACTTCCCCGATAAGCTCCTGGCGTATTTGAAGAGCTAGCGCACGGCCCGGTGGTAGCGGGGGAGCGTGGCCAGCCGCCACGTGGGCAGCGTGGGAACGGCCGCGACGAGGTCTGGCGCGCACCGCCCGTGCACGACGAGCCACCGGAGGAAGCATCGGACGATCGTCGTGATGCAGCCCGCCGACGCGGGCGCATGCTGCCGGATGTACTCGAGCACGAACCGGCGCACGCCCGCGGCATCGAGCCGGGTGGGATCGTTGCCCACGGGGCCGAGCAGGGCCTGGACCACCGGCAACGCGTGGGCCATCGTCGTGGCGGCCAGGCCGCGCCGGTCGCGCATCCACGCGCCGTACTCGGTCACCAGCGGCGGACGCGGCGCCTCCGGCGCGGACGTGGGCACGACGCCCGCTTCGTGCAGGTACCGCAGGAACGCGTGGACCCGGAACGGCACCCGCTTGTGGCCCCCGCGCTTGCCGCGGCACCGGCATCGGGGCAGGTGACGCACAAAACGCGCGAGCAGCTCCTCGTCGAGATCTGCGATGACCACGCGGCGCTGCGCGGCCCACTGGCCCAGGTGGTCAGCCGCGTGCAGGTAGGAACCGCTCGTGTCGGGCGCGTAGCCCGCGGCGCACATGGACGCCGCGAAGCCGTCGAGAAACGGCCCCGCCGGTCCGCCGCGGAGAGCGCGCAGGGTGAGGGGATCCTTGAAGCAGCGCTCGAGCATGGGGTGTCCTCCTTGGGCCGAAGCCCGGTGAAATGGGGACCCCATCGTGCCCGATTATGCGGACCGGGTCATACCCCTCGAGGTGGCCGAACGCGCGGCATTCTCAGCGTTCCTCCCGACCACGTGGGCGCCGGGTCCGCATAACTTTCCGGTCCGCATAGTGCCGCTATCTGCTCCGCCCGGCGCTGGCGCAGGACCGGCTCCGGCTCCTCGACGATGGCCGCATCGCGCTCACGCTCAAGACGGCGTGGGCGGATGGCACGCGCCAGCTCGTGTTCGAGCCGCTGGAGCTGCTCGAGAAGCTGGCCGCGCTCACCCCACGGCCGCGGATCAACCTCGTGCTCTACCACGGCGTGCTCGCGCCGCACTCAGGCTGGCGAGCACGCGTGGTCGCCTACGACGCCCCGCCGGTTCAGGCGCCGGCGGCCGCGAGCGCGTCCGCCGATGCGAATGACGCGCCGCCCTCTCGCCACTGGGCGTGGGCCGAGCTGATGAGGCGCGCGTTCGACATCGACGTGCTGGCTTGCCCGCGCTGCGGTGGGCGCCTGCGCCTGATCGCCACTGTTGAGGCTCCTGATGCGGTTCGCGCGATCCTTGCGACCCTTGCGTTGTCGGAAGAGGGGGCGGATCGAGCCCCGCCGTTCGCGCCGTCGCTGAGCACCAGCCACATTGCTGCGATCGGCGCCTGAGCGTCCCGCGGCCACCTCGGACGCCGAGGTCTGTTCGCTCCGGCCTGGAGCGGTTCTGCCTCCCGGTCAAAGGGCTCCTTGCCCCTCCAGAAACCCCTTGACAGCCCCGTTGTCCGCGCTGTACCTGGGGCGGAGCGGCAAGAACCGGTCGCTTCCGCGGTCCGATCACGCGGGAGGGCGGGATTGCGGAGAAGGGATGTTTCGTCAAGAGGGCCTTTGTCCCGTCTATGCTCGGACCCGCGAAGAGGACATCCAGCACGACGTCTATCGCCCGTACTACTACGATCGAATGACGGCCGGACTCGATCCGCGCGGGACGCCGGTCGCGTGGACCCATCGGATCGTCGGTCCAGCGATCA
>JAHFDK010000023.1 GCA_023249095.1 Candidatus Rokuibacteriota bacterium
TCTCCGTGCGCGAGCGTCTACAAAGAAATAGACCGCCCCCCGGGGGGGATACATCCATCATCCGACACCCGCCGTGCGCGCGAACATCCTGATGACCGTCGCTCCTACGGGGTATGGCCGCAGTCGATCGCGGCGGATGCACTCCCTCACGTCCACCCCCAACAGCGACACCACGCGGGTCGTAGCGCCGAACTCCGCGGCTATGGCGATGATCTCACGCTTCGAAGGCACCGTGATGTTGCAGTTGTCGATGACGAGGCTCTTGCCCTGGCCCAGCGCCTCGCGCATGAGCCGAACGCGGGCCTGCTTGATGGCTGTCTCCGTCTCCGGGTTGTAACGCTCGCGGAAGAGCGCCCAGCGGATGGCGTCGTTGTTGATTCGAACGTAGTCAGGATGGGCAGCTATCCATCGCATCGCCCAGGTCGTCTTGCCTGAGCCCGGCAGCCCCATCATCACGATGATCTCCAGCGTCACGGCACCGCACCCGGGTGCGCCTCGCGCGGCCGGCTACGCCCAGCGCCACCGCCACGCCGCGACGCCACCTCCAGCGCCGTCTTCACATTGTGATGCCCTGCACACAGCCCCTGCCCGTTCGCCACGTCGAACTGCGCCCCACCCTGGCGCCACGGCACGATGTGGTCCGCGTGCGTCGCCAACGCCGCGCAGCCCGGCCAGCGGCAGAACGGGTCGCGATCGAGCACAGCCGTCCGCCACGCCCGGTGAGCCGCCCCGTAGCCTTGCGCGCTGGACGACGACGGGCGGGCGACCGAGGCGAAGGGCCGGCGGCGCGTCATGCCATCAGCCCCAGCTGCTCACCGATGCGCCGCGTCGCCATCTCGCGCAGCACCGCACGCACATCCCCCAGGTAGGACCGCGCCTGGCCGTCATCGTGGTAGGGCGTGTCAGTCATGTCAGCGCCTCCATCAGTCGCCGAAGGGCGTAGGCGGCCTGTTGGGGCACGACTCCGTTCCCGATGATGCGGAGCTGAGCGGCGCGAGAGAGGTCCATGCCGGGTCCCACCCCATCAGCCAGGCTGCGAATCTCGGGTTGAGCAAGCGCCGGGGCGAGGTCTGGCCGCTCGGCAAGGACTCGCTGCCATCCTGCAAGGTCTCCGGGGCCAGGTGGGAACGGGCTTGGTGGGTCAGCATGAACTGCATTTTGCCATCCAGCGTCCCTGCCGCATCCTCGTTCGCCGATGGTGTCTGCCACATCGCGCGAGCCTGTTGATCCAGTCCCATCTCGGCTTTCCGGTCGCCACCACGGCTGCGGAAGCTGTCCGAAGCGGGCGTCTGCCAGTGCGCTGTTGCCGTTTGCAGGTTCAGCCCCCCGTCGCGACCCTGCGCCCCGGCCCCCGTCGATGCGTTCCCGTGCGGACTCGGCCATTGCGAGGCTGTCCGGGTCAATGAATTGAACCCTCCGCTGGTCCTCTTCAGATTGCTCGCGTCGTCCTCTGTCACGGTAGGCCAGTTCTTGGCGGCCCGGTGAAGCGGCGAGTTGTCCGGCAGGTTGTTCTCCGGCTTCGACCCGGCTCCCAAACCCATCGCAGTCGGCCAGTTCTTGGCGACTTGCTGATTCAGCCCAGCTTGCCCATTCGGTCCCGCATCCATCTCCGTGTCGGGAGTAAGCCAAGATGAAGAGCCGTTCCCGCTGGTGTGGCGCGCCGACTTCCGCCGCCGAGAATATGCCTGCATGAACTGAGTAACCCATGCGGAGAAGGTCACTTCGCACTGTTCGCAGTCCGATCCGCACATGCCCTCGCACGTTCTCGAAGAAGCACCATTGGGGTTGAACATCTCGAACGATCTCTGCGATGCGAGGCCAGAGGTGCCGGGGATCGGCCTCACCCCGCTGCTTTCCGGCGACGGAGAAGGGCTGGCAGGGGAAACCACCAATGACTCCCTCCACTCTTCCGCGCCACGGGCCACCGTCGAAGGCGTGGATGTCTGTCCAAACAGGTGCTGCATCCAGGGAGCCATCTTCCATGCGCGCCGCCAGGACTGCGGCGGCTGTGATCTCGTGTTCCACGTAGCAGACTGTGCGAGCACGTCCGCCCAGGGCCATGTGTACGCCAAGGTCGAGTCCGCCGGCCCCGGAACAGAGGGAGAGGATGCGTTCGGGCAGTACACCCACATCAGTCACGCCCCGCCCCCAGGTCGTCCGACCGTGAGACCGCCCCCGCCGGCGCCAGCGCGTCCGTTGTCTCCCATAAGGGGCAGATGCGGCAGTGGCGCCGGTAATCACTGAACGCACCCCGAGTGTCCCAAATCGTCTCCCACGGTTGCCACACATGCTCGTGCTTCGGCGGCGGTGCCGGTGGGGGTTCGAGCCTGGCTCGCAGGTCTTCGATGGCGGCTCGGGCAGACTGGCCGCTGTCACCTTCCGTGGCCCACGTTGCGGCTCTCCATCCAGCAGGGTGATGAGTATGGCTTACCACGAGTCGTCCTCCAGCAAGAGCATCTTCCCCGGCACTTTCGCCCGCATCACCGGGAGCAGGTCGTCGATGCAGGCCTGCACATCCGTGGCCCAGGGCAAACGGCTGACGTGCTCAAAGCAGTAGTCAGAGCAGATATGTCCCGATTCCTTCGGGCGATGCCATAGGCGATGACTGCTGGTTCCGCTTTCCAGCGTCCATCCCATCGCCAGTGCCACGGCCTCGTTCAGCCTCTCGTTGGCCGGGTCAGCAGTGGTCATTTCGATTCCTCCCATGCCTGGTGGCAGGTGACGAAGTCGATAGCCCTGGGGTTGGCATTCATCGCGGAAACTCCTTGACTCGCCAGAGGTCGTCTTCAATCCGTCCTTGCATCCCCGGTCGAGGACCGGAATCTTGTTTTACGAAGAGCGGGATTCCCGCCACGGCGCACTGGTCCCGCAGACTCCTCGCCCATGCCAGGTCAAGCGTCCGCGCCCCCGGCCCGCTCTCACCACCCGTGACGAGCCAATCGATGCGGGCTCCATCCTTGGTCGGCCAATCGTCGCCGGCAATGTTCTGCCACGTTCCGCTGAGCGCATTGCAAGTTTCTGCCCAATCATCGGCAGGGCACCGCACTCTGGTGAAATCCACCGGCCCGAGGAGCGGTTCGGCAGACACCCAGCGTACCGCCGCGACCGTCCTCAGCAGGTGCGGGATGCGGTTATTCGCCGCTGGTTGGTCTTCGATGCTCACCCCCGCCCACACGTTCGGGAGAGGCCAGTGAAACATGTGGGGCAACGGCAAGGCGTATCCCATGGCCGCCGCTGCATCGACCACTCGAACGTCCCGGACTTGACCAGGGCTCCCGTACGCCTCCATCCGCACCGCCCGCTTCGTCAGCACCTGGAACGTGTGCGCCGGCGTCAGCGCCATCACCGCGAAGATCCGGTCCAGCCACTCGTCCGGCACCCACTCCCCGAACAGGTCCGTCATCGAGCACACGAACACCCGGCGCGGCTTCCGCCACCTCAACGGCTCCAGCAGCACCTTCTCGTCGAGGTACATCTCGACCTGCTCCATCGCCGGCACCGTGTAGTCCAGCCCCGTCCCGAGTCGCCGGTTCATGGTCGCCGCATAGCACCGGGTACACCCCGGCGACACCCGCACACACGCGTGGCCGTACTTCACGTTCTCACCCGTCGGTCCCACCACCCGCCGTCGCGCTTTCACAGGATTCCAACTGTCATCCGCCCATTCGATTTTCGTCACGCCTTCACCCTCTCCCACGCCGCGTTCAGTTCCGTCATCGCCTCCACGCTCCCACCCGCGTCCGGGTGCAAACGCCGCGCCTTCGCCTTGTACGCCGCCTCCATCACGTCCAGGTCCGCGTCCGCACGCACCCCCAGCACCTCGAACGGGTCACGCTCCCGCTTCGGCGCCGCGATCTGCTGGTAGACCTGAGCAGCGACCGTGTCGAGGCCGCGCAGCTCATTCATCCGGATATCATCGAGGCCCACAGCAAGCGCCCAGAGGTTGTCCACCGGGCGCGGGAACTTGTCGACGGTCACCGTCCGGTTGACGTGTTTGCCCGCCGTGAACGTCACACTCACCGCCCGATCCTCCGGGTTGGCAAAGCTGCTCCCGTAGCGCGGGGCGGCCGCACAGTCGATGACAACGCGTTGAGGCTTCTGGGAACTGTAGAGACCCTGCCACTTGGCAATCGTCGCCAGCAGCCGATCCCGGCACGTCACCCACCCCTGATTCTGAGGATTCGGGTTGTAGCTCACGGTGTCACCGCCTCAGCCGTCTTCGCCTTCCCCCGCTCCCGGATCTCCCCCGTCTTTCGGTCGACCGTCGCCCCCGCGTCCTCGAACGCCTTGGCTACGACCTCCTTGAAGTCCGCGTCCGCGCCCGGCCGGATGTAACCGACGCGATCCTTCGCCGGCTTCGGCTCCTTCCCGAACCCCGGCAGCATCGGCTCCTCGAACGCCACCTTCGCCGCCTCCAGACCTTCTTCCCACGCCCCATACCGGCGCAGCTCCATCACGTACCCCTCGAACTCGTGCGCCCGCGCCCTCAGGTGCGGCGGCTCCACGGCCACCATCTCCCCGTCCTCGTCATCCTCCATCACCAGCTCCAGCGCCGCCAGCTCGTGGTACAGCAGCGCCTCGAACCAACCCCCGTCCTTCTCCCCTTGGCGCGCGAAGTCCGCCGCCACCGTCACGATCCAGTCCGCGTCACAGAAGTGCCGTAGCAGCCCGCTCGTAAGCTGGCACTTCGCCAACACCGCCCGGCCGCCCGACATCGACCCCTTCTTTCGCCACAGCACCCGGCCCCGGAACAGCCGCAGATGGTCCATCTCCGGCCAGTGCCGCATCAGGTCCTCCGAAAGAGCCCACAGGTCAGGCGCCTCCAGGAAGTCGTACTCCCCGAACTCCCCCGAACCAGGCACCCGGATCTCCCTCGAACCCATCGCCTCGGTCATCGTGAACGCCCTGCCTTTCTGTTCTGGCGCGCGATCTTTCGGAGTCGTCGAAGCGACCGTGACGCCAACACCCGCTTGCCGATGAGCTGCGCTTCCGCGACGTGTTTCGGCACGGCCACGAATCCATCGGGCATGGGCTCGCCGTCTTTCACCATGATGATCTCGCCTGTTCTTGGGTTCATTTCAACCTCCCCTTTCTGTGTCGAAACCTGTGACCTGGACGCGCGCCCCGGGCTGATCCCCGGCGCCTGCGAACACCTTCAAGGCCCAGAGCGACACCACGAGCGCATCGTCCCGGAACACCACGCCCGTCATCGCGTCGAGGCACCCTCGCAGGAGCTTGTCGAGGTCCGGCTTCTTCGCCGGGTACGCCACCCTCTTCGGCGCCGCCTTCGGGCGAGGCAAGTAGAACAGGACCTGCACCTCCACCGGCTCGTCGAACAGCGGGAGCCCCGCGTCGCGCATCGCCTCCAGTGCCGCCCACGCCACGCTGTCGCGCCACGGGCGCAGCCGCGCGTTGTCGCTGGTCAGGGCCACGTGCCCGCCCCGGATGTAGCCCCTGAGCGACCCCTGTGGCGCGGGCACCCCAAGGACTCGAAACGACAGCGCGCTCACGCCCCCACCTCCCCGAACCGCCGCACGTACGGCCGGAACCGCGTCGCCAGCACATGGATCCCGTCCGCATCACGCCGCGCCACGTTCGCCGTCACCCGCACCGTCTTCCCCCCCACAACCACCCGCCGCAGACCGTACCGCCGCTCGTAATCCCCGTGGTCCGACACCGCCGACGTCCGGTAGGAATGCCGCTTCGGCGCCGAAAGCTCCCCCTTGATCCGCTCGCAGTCCCCCGGGTCGATCCGCCAGTAGTGCCCACCCACCACCTTCCGCGCCGGCAGCTTCCCCGTCGCGATGAACCGCTTCACCCGCGCCAGCGGACAGTCGTACAGCTTCGCCACCTGCATCGCCGAAAGGTCCCCGCTCACATCCCGCGCCCGCCCCGCCCCCAGGTCGTACAGCCGCCGCCTGCACGCCGCCGCCGACCTCCGCAGCCGCCGCGCGATGATCCGGAGCGTGAACGCTCCCGCCGTCTCCAGCAGGTAGTCGTCCTCCTCAACCGTCCAGGGCACCCACTGCCGCGACACCTTCTTGCCGATGGCCGCCCAGGCGTCCGCCATCGTCCCGTGCAACTCCAGCACCCGGGCCGCCGTGGGCCACTCCATGTGCCCCCGCTTCAGCGCGCTGTACTCGTGGTCGCTCGTCGGCAACGCCGCGTGCTTCGCGGCGAAGTCCCGCAACCCCTCCAGCACCCGTTCAGCCGTCCACCAGCGCCGGTTCCCCAGCGGCGAACCCATCCACCGCGGCCCCTTCGCCGGCGGAGGAGGGAACCCCCTCCGGCGCTTGAGCGTCACCGCGTTCACCGACCGCCCGAGCACCGCCGCGATCGTCTCGTATGAATCCCCCACCGCGACCATCTCCCCAAGCCGCGCCACCTCCCCCGCCGTCCACGCGCTCACGACGCCGCCTCCCCCGCCACGTCCGTAGTCCGACTGCCAGGGAGGGCAGGCACCCCCGCCTGCATCGCCGCCACCGCCGCGAACGCCCGCGACACCACCGTCACCGTCGCCGCCCACCGCCCCTCGAACGGGAACACCAGCACCGACGCCCACGCACCAGGCGTCCACCCCCCCGTCGACGCCATCAGGTTCGCCGCCGCCGCCATCACTTCCCGCCGGTCCCTCCCGTACACCGTCTCCATCTCGTGCAGCCGCGTCCCACCCCATCTCACCGGCTGCGCAACCGTCATCCCCGCGTCCGCCGCCGTCACCGCCCCACCTCCATCGTCGCCATCACCCGCGCCGCGTACGCCGACCCCTCCTCCGTCCCACACCCCCCGTCCCCCGACTGCCACATGCACAGCTTCCCCCGCGCATCCAGCCCCGCGTACGGCGCCTCGCTCAGCGCCCGCGCCACCCGCTCGATCCCCTCCTCCCACGACCCGAAATTGTCCCCCAGGCACGACCCCCACCCCCACGCGTTGAAGCCGCAGACATGCTCTCCCCCGCCCGACTCCCACACCGAGATCGCCGCCACCATCAGCGCGTCCGTCGCCGGATACCGCCCCGCGGCCGACACGATCGCCCCCGACCACGGCTCCAGCGGCCTCCCCGCCAGGATTCGGCTCACCCCCGCCACCCGCGCGTCCACACCCTGCGCCAGCACCTCCCCAGGCACCCCCGGCAGCGGCACGACCTGCACCCCATCCCGCGCCACCCCTGGCACGAACACCGGCGCGCTCACCGCAGGCTCCTGAAGAGCCGCACCCACCACGGCCGTGGCCTGGCCATCCGGTAAGGGAGCAACGTCAACAGCCCCGTGTGTGGATCGACCTGCGACCACAACCGTGGCGGCCGATACGGCGAAGAGGCAGAGCGGCCAGAGCCACCGAAGTTGTTCACGTCTCACAACGTCCCTTTGCGCTGGCGGGCACCGTGCCCTCGTCGAAGGGCGTCGCTACCGCCCCGTACTCCCCTGGATGCAACCGGAATCTCCTGACGACCGACTCCACGTGGCTTCGTCGTCGCCGTCACTCCCCACCCCCACGCGCCAGTGGGTAGAACCGCCCCCCGTGCTCCCACGACAGCATCAGCGGCACGAACCCCGTGCTCCCCTCCCTGTTCTTGAACACCTCCAGCCGGTAGAACAGCCGCGTCGACCGCGCCTTCTCCATCGCCGACTCATCCTGGCTCATCTCCACCCACTCCCCGTTGTCCCCGCGCCGCACCGGCTGCAGAAACATCACCACGTCCGAATCCTGCTCCTTCGAAGACGAGTTCTTCAGGCGGCCCATCTTCCCGCCCAGTCCGCGGCTCATGTGAGAAACTATAACCAGCGCCACTTCTTCGCCCAGCGCCAGCCGCGTCTTCAGGTCGCGCATGAGCGCCTCCAGTTCCTGTACCCGGTTCTGCGCGCCGCCCCCGACGTGGTCAACGTGGTCAACGAACACCACCTGACAGCCCAACTTCGACGCTTTCACCCTTCGCACCTCCCCCAGGAGCGCCGGAAACGACAGCGGCCCCGAGTACACCGTCAGAGGCAGCGCGTCGTACCACTCCATCGCATCCCGTACCGCGTCCCTCTCCCCCGTCCAGTACGACCCCCTCTTGCGAGGCACCAGCGGGTCCAGCCCCGCCTCCAGGTACACCATCCGCCGGCCTACCGTCCGCGCGCTCATCTCCGTCGAAAACAGCAGCATCGGCACACCGTCCGAGCCCAGCTTTCGAACCAGGTTGTGCGCCATGAGCGACTTCCCCGCCGAGGTCTCCGCCGCCAGCGTGTAGACGTTTCCCACCTGCAGCCCGTCCACCAGGTCGTCCAGTTCCGAGTACCCCGTGCTCACTCCCGCCAGCCGCCGCGGGTCATCCATGTGACCTTCGATCCACCCCGCAAGGCCGCCGTCGTACAGCGTCTCCGAGGCCGTCGCCGCGCGTCCCGACACCCGGCCCGAACCCGTCCGCATCACGCCCTCGACGATCCGACGCGTCACCGCCTCGTAGTCGTCCGGCGCCGTGTAGGCGAGCTGCAGGCCGCTGCTCAGCATGTGGATCAGCCGCCGGTAGCGTGCCGTCCGTTCCACGATCCCCGCGTAGTACGGCGCCCCCTCGGCCGTCGTCAGCTCCCGGATGATCTGGTGTAACCACGTCTGCCCGCCCGCGGCTTCCAGCCGGTCAACCCGCGCCATTTCCGACGCCACCGTGATTACGTTGACGCCCGCCGAGCCGCTCAGCTCGTACACCGCGAGCTCCGCTTCGAAGGCCCAGCCGTTGCGTTCGTGGAAGAACTCGCGAGGCGTCAGTCCCAGCCCCACGACGTCCGGGATACGCTCGGGCTGCACCATGAGCGACGCGATCACCGCGTCCTCGGCCTCCCCGTCGAAGGGCGGCAGCCGGTCGATTCCCGTCGCCGCGCTCACTCGATCACCCCCAGGGCAGCCATCTCGGCCTTCCGCGCCTCACGGTTCGCCTCGTACTCCGCCTCGCCCCGCGCCAGTTCCTCCGGCGTCGCCCTGGGCGGGACAACGTGCTGCTTCAGCCACGAGCCGTCCTTCACCGGTTCCGGAGCACGCTTCGCCGGCGCCCCCCGATCCGTGTCCCGTCCGTCCAGTTGCCAGCGTTCGAGGATGGCCTTCAGGTACTTGGTGGACTTCGCCCCTGCCGCCCCCGTCTCCCGGATGGCGTCGGCAACCCACTCCTCCGACACCGTGTTCAGCCAGGTAGCGAACGTCTCCCCGAGCATCGCCGTGACCGTCGTCCCCGTCGCCCGTTCCCACTCCCGGCAGAGCCGGCCGACCGCCTCCTCGGTTTCGTCGGCGACTTCCCGCGCGGCAGCAGCTTCTAAGGGGACGGGACGGGACGGGACGGGGTTGTTCGTTTGCTGTTCCCGCTGAACAGCAAAGTGTTCCGCGTTTGCTGTTCGTTTGCTGTTCGTTTGCTGTTCGTTTGCTGTTCGTCGTGCGACACCGCTGGCGATACCGGCGCGGCGCTTCGCCTCGCTACCTCCCGCCTTTCCAGCCAGCGCTCTGGCCTCGCTTCGCGCCGCCCGCGAGCCCAGCACCTCTTCTCTCGACGGGTTGTACAAGAGGAAGTCGTGGACCTCGTAGCCGGTCGCGGTCTCCTCCCACAGCCCGGCCTCAACCAACTGCACCGCTGCGCGCGAGCTTCCCCCCAGGCGTGCCAGCGCTGCCTTCGGGATGGCCCCATCGCTCAACGTCCGACTCGCATAACAGAGGCTGGCCACGAACAGCCGAAAGGTGCAGTCCGACAGCCCGATCACCTTCGGGTGGTCGGGGAAGTTCTCGTCCAGTCGTGCCCACACCATCAGCGGCTAACCTCCAGGTCGTCCTTGCGTCCCTCCCACAGCCAACAGGCGGCGGTCTTGGAAACCTTGGACCAGAGGCGGACCTCCGGGGGGATTCGCGTGTAGCTGCGTGGCATGGCCTCAGCGTTCCTCTTCGGAGGCGGCAGTTTTGCGATCCAGCGCCCCCGAAACCAACATCCGTATGGACCTGCCTTTCTCGCCCTGAAGCCACGGCCCTATGCTCGCCTTGACCTCCCCCGGCGCGCAGCCCATCACCGCCGCCAGGTGCACCATGTCCGCCGTCGTCAGCCCCGCCGCCAGCCGCTCCCGCTTCCATTCCTCCATCCACGGCGGCGTCAGTTCGTCACTGAGCCCCGGCTGCTCCCCCGAGTCATCCACCGGCCCCGCCGCCTTCCGCGCGCTGGCGGGCTCCTGGGCAGGCGCAGGAGCCGTTTCCGCCTCCACCCCCAACGGCGCGTCATCGTCGAGGATCTCGCCCGTCTCGCCGTCGACGAGCTGGCGCGCGACCGGGATCTCCTCATCGCTCACCGCCTCCACCGAGACGTTGAACTGCCCGATGACCTCCTGGGTCCCCCGGAATGCCTCCGGGCACGCCTTCTGCAGCGCCTGGTACTCCGCCCGGATCGCCAACATGTGGGAGGGCTTCTCGTCCCACACCGTGGACTTGCTCCCCCTCTTCGCGCCGGTCCGCTGGAACTCCCTCCAGGTCACCACTCCCCACACCGGCGCGGGGCCGCCGGTACGATAAACTCCCACCCGCGCCGCCGCCGGCGGGACGTCTTCGAGCCACACCCCCCGCCACTGGCCGTCCGGGCCGCACCACTCCGGAGGAGTCTGCCCCGCGTAGCTCCCGGAGTTCGCCGCGAGCCCCCTCCACCCGCCGATCGCGATGTGGATGGTGAGTTTGTTCCCGTCCTTCCACGCGTAGATCTGCCGCTTGAACGGGTCGAGCCCGGTATGCTTGCAGATGGCCGCGTACGCCCGGACATCGTCCTGGCTGAGTCCCCGGCCCAGCACCGTCGCGATGATCTCCGCCTCGCGGTTAGTCCATGCCCCCACGCGCGACAGAGCCTGCTGCCCCGGCGTTACCACCGTCGCCGCCGTCGAAATCCCGTTGCTCACTGGTTCCTCCTCACCGTCGGGCCGTACAAGCCCAACGGCGTCACGTTCTCTGGTCGAATCCGCGTCACGTTCCCCGGCAGACGCCACTCCGGCAGTTGGTATCCCCACGGCTCCATGATCTGCAGCGCCACCACGAGCAGCGCCCGCCTGGAGGGGTCGACCTCATCGTCCAGCGCCTCCCGCGCCATCTCCTCCCCTACCCGGTGCAGCCAGAGCCCCGCCGCCTGGCTCGCCGAGTTCCATGCGAGCATCGGCGCCTCAGGGTGCTCCCTGCACGCCAGCGCCACCGGCCCCACACCGTCCCGCAAGACGACGTCCATGCTCCCCCGGCCGCACTCGGAACAGCGGTACTTCGGGTACGGTTTCGGCATCGCCTTCATGCCGCACCGTCCAGCGACAGCCCCGGCCAGCGTTCCATCGCCTTCAGCCACTCCTCCGCAGTCTCGAACCGCACGGCCGCCAGCATGTGGAAGACGTTCTCGACCGGCCCAACCACCACCGCCGCGATCACCGGCCGCAGCTGGAGCGCGATCCCGAACTCCACGTGCCGGCCCCCCCGCGTCGGCCCCGCCCGGGGCACCTCCGTGAACGCCACCAGCATCTGGCAGTCCTCGATGTCCTCCACGTCGTCCGCCGCCAGCCGCCCCGCCAGCTCCGGACGGGTCACCAGCTCCTCGTCCAGCGCCTGGTGCTGCCCGTGCAGCCACCTCGACGTGACCTCGTGCCCCATCTCCTCCAGCCGGGCACGGTAGCCGCACAGTTCCTCCCTCCTCGAGTAGCGCGCCGCCAGGTAGACCTTCACGACCGCACCTCCACAGCCGGCACCCCGCCGTGCCGCCGCTCCCAGTGCCCCAGCAGCCAGGTGATCGGCCCCTCGCCGTCCGGCGCCATTACGAACACCGCCCCGCACCGCGAACACTCCACCCTCGCCGACGCCATCACTCCACCCCCGGTACGAACAGCCAGCAGCCGCACCGCCACTCACGGCACGCCTGCCCCTGGTGCCGATGCCCACAGATCCCGCAGACCAGCCCCCCCGGCTTCGGCCGTTCGTCCACCGGCGCGCTCACGGAAGCACCTTCGCAATCGTCACCGTGGCGCGCTTCTCCACCTTCGCCAGCCCCTGCGGGAGCACCCCGGCGATGTCCTCCACCGCCAGCCGCTCGAAGCGTCGGGAGTCAAGCGTCAGGCAGTACCCAGAGGCCCGCGCCCACTCGAACGCCATGTCCTTGTCGTAGACAACTTCCGTCGTCTCCCGGATGCCGATGCCCGGACGAAGCGTCTTGCTCTCCTGGTCACCCTCCAGCCAAGTCGCCAGCGCCACCTCGCGCGCGTGCTCCTCCATCGCGGTCAGCATCTTCCGGGCTGTCGACCGCGCGTCTAGGAGATCGCGGTGAGACTCCTCCCACTCCTCCATCCCGGCAGTGACCTCCGCATCGATGCTGGCGAACTCGCTGCGGGCGTGCTTCAGGCGTTCGACGGCATCCTCAAGATCGGCGACGGCGTACCTCGGGGCTACGGCGCTCATCGGTCCCACACGTCCTTCCCGAAGACCCGCTGGCCAAGCCAGCCGAAGACCGCGTACGCCCCGCAAACAATCGCTGTCGCCGCCGCCACCACGATCAGGTCCGCGCTCACGAGATCCCCTCCAGAGAGGGACGGTTGGCGAGAACGGCGAGTTCTCCGTACACGTTGGCTATGCGATCAGCTACCGCCTCGAACGACGGCTCCGAGACGCCGCAGAACTGGAATCGCAGGGAAAATGTCTCCCCGTCGGGATGGTCATCGCGGCGCATGCTCTCCAGCGACCAGATGAGATCACGCGCCAGGCGCTTGTTGGGAACCTTCTCCTTCGTGATCTTTTTGAGCAGAGACTCCGTGCTCAGCAGAAACCGCGCAACGTCCCCGATGGGGATAGGTTTCGTGCACTCCAGGGCCGTCGCAATTCGAGCAGGTCCCATTCCTTCCTGCCTTACGGACTCCATCAGCGCCATGCAGTCATCGACGATCGTCACGCCCCCACCTCCGCTGCCCGCAGGGCGAGCCATTTCTCAACCCGCTCAGGCGTCCCCCACACCCCGGACGGCAGTTCGTTGTAGACGTAGCTTACGATGTGAGGCAGGTTGCACAGCCCCCCGGGATCCGCGCGGTGGACCGTCTCCATCAGGTTGTTTTCGAGGACTGCCTTCAGGAATCCTCCGGTTGGAAGCATCGCCTCCACGTATCGGTCCAGCGCCGCCTTGAAGCGCGGCTCGATCAGCTGCGGGTTTGGATAGGTCACGGCCACACCCCTTCGCCCGCCACCGACACCGGGAACCAGGTCACCATCCGCGTCCCCTTCTCCCGGCACTCCCGCGCCGCCCCCTTCCTCACCCGGTGCGCGTGCTCCAGGTCGCTCAACCGCCGCTGCGCCTCGATGTGCCCCAGCCCCGTCAGCGACCCGTACTCCGCCGCCGTCATCCCCCGGCCCGCCACCACCGCCGCCATCACCAGGTCAGCGTGCCGAAGCCGCCCCCCCGAAGCGTCGTGCCCGTCCGCCGCCGCCCCGCTCGTGTGCGGATCGGAGGATCTGTATAGCGTGCGAACAGGAGAGAGAGTCATCTGCAGCGGATTGTTCATGACGCACGCTTCCTCTCATGCCACTGACGCGTGTTTTCTCTCTTCCTGGCAGCGACTTCCGGGCGACTGATATATTCCCGATCCCCCGCGCGCTTACACGTTCTGCATGTACGGTTGCCCTTCTTGTCCCGACGGGTGTTGTCCTCCGAGAACTCGTGTCCGTGAACACAATGCGTCTTCTGGGCGTTTAGGCCAGACGGTCCCTCTCCCCGGCGGATATTCTCCCTTTGGGGGACGGGTTCGAGATGCGCGGGGTTCACGCAAGCCCGATTGCGACAGAGATGGTCGAGCTGCATTCCTTCAGGAATGGGGCTAACCAACATCTCGTAAGCGAGCCGATGTGCCCTGACGCTGGGTAGTCCCCTGGCGACACCAAGGCGTCCATATCCGTGTCGATCCAAACCGGCCGTCCACAACCAGCAGCCACCCGCGCCGTTCTTGTCAACTTTCGGCCAGAAACGGTCCTCAATAGGAGCAGGTGCCCGGTACAGGTGCCGCACCGGCGCCAGCAAAAGTTGCGAATCCATCGCCAATCCCATGTCTCTCCCCCGTGGTTGGACTCAACACCCCCCGGCACTCGCCCCTAGGCGACTCGCCGGCCGATCCGGAACAACCCTCGCCAGCCGACCACCGTCCGGCAGTCCGCACAGCCACGGTCCTCCAGGTGATTGCTGGGAGCGGGAGCCGGACTCGAACCGGCGACCTCGGGCTTATGGGGCCCGCGAGCTTCCTGCTGCTCCATCCCGCTGTTGTCTGCCTCCACGTTCATTCCCACAGCCCCACGTCGATGCCGGCGCACGGCACGGAGATGTGCGCTCCGTTCGCCCGGAGAGGTGTTTCGGCGTCCCCACTCGGCCGGCCAGCCAGTTCGGGACCGTGCTCCCCGGCATCGACTGAGGCGCGACGCATAACCCCGTACTGCCGCTGGACATGAGCCACTTCCAGCGGGATCACGTAGTCCTTCAGCGAATCCCGCACCCGCATCAGCATGTCCACCTCGTCCGGGTGGTTCGGCCACATCCCCGCGGCCGTCATCTCGTCCTGGACCCGCGTCAGGAGCAGCTGCAGCGCCGTCACCTGCTCAGGCGTCGTCACCGGCAGGTCGAACTCCGTCGGCGTCAGTTGCCCCGGCCACTCCAGCGTCCACCTCAGCGTCGCCACCGCCCGCCGCAGCGCGTACGGGAACCTCCCCCAGGGCGCGAACGTCACCAGCACCCCACCAGCCGCCTCGGCCGACGTCGTGGGCACCGCCAGCGGCCCCACCACCGCCCGCCCGCCACCCTCGTACCGGCACTCGTCCGGCTCGGCGCCCGCAACTCCGGCCTCGCCCCCGCGTTCAACTGCTGCTATCATTCGAGAAGCCCTCCATTGGCTATGGCTTGAGCCCCTGGCATCCCCGCCGGGGGCTCGCCGTTTGCGCCGCCTTCGAACACGCCGACCGAGGTGGGAGCGCGCCCACCAGGCGGCTGGCTGACTACCACCGCCCACGCCACTCCCACCCCGGCCGGCAGGGACGAACCCCCGCCGCCTGTTTCGCTCGCACCCACGGGTCCGGGAAGAGACGCGCCCGCGACTGCCGCCGCGATCTCCGCTTCTGCGCCCCCCCTCCCGGACCCGTGGGTGCGAACCTCCTCCACCGTCGCCACCGCCCGCCCCCAACGCCGGTGCGCCATCCGCACGAACGTCTCCCGCGGCGATGACAGGCTCACGCCCCCACCTCACGGCCAGCTACGCCGATCTCCTCGGCAATGCGCTTCGCGAGAGCCGGCCCCAGCGCCCGTTCCCGCGTCACGAGCACCCGGTGGAGGTGCGAAACCGAGACCCCCACCTTCCGCGACAGCCACGCCACCGTGCGCTCCTGAGCCTCCAGCTCTCTCAGGATCTCCTCCGTCCGCATCCCCATCTCCGTTGTTGCCATGCCCATCTCCCGAATTGCCGTTTGCCGAACGCTACCACGTCGTTCGGGGGAGCGCAATACCCGTTCGCCGCCTCCTGCAAAAATCCCAACCCCCGGCCGCCCACCACGCCGGTAGTGTGGCCGATCTCACATTTCTCCGTATGGCGGGGTGAAAGGGTGGCGGCGGGGCTTCTTGTTGAGAGCGAACCCCGCCGTCGAAGGGAGGTGGCTCAGGGGCCGGAAGTACCGTTCGTCACGCGGCTCCCCGCGAGGTAGCCGCCGCCGCCGCCGAGCACCGCCCCGGCGATGAGGTTCGCCAGGTCGCCCGAGAGAAACCCGGTCGTCGCGAGCACTCCCGCGACGATGACGAGCCCCAGCCCGGCCAGCATCTTCCAGTTCATAGGTCGTTCCTCCTGGGCTGGCAGCATCAATCCCGGGGTGCTGCCAGATTCGGCGCCGGGTCGCCTCACAAACGCGGGGGCCGGCCCCCACGATCGCTAGCTATGGGAGTCAGATCCCGCTGATGACCACACCCTCGACGGCGACCCGCACGCGCGCACCAGCGATCGGCGGCGACGCCATAGGGATGGGCCGTTCTTCAACTGCGCTCAGGCGCTGGGCAAGTACTTCCAGCCAGTCACGCACCGCCCCGGATTCCTCCGTGGCCCACTCGTCCAGCCGCTTCACGGTGGGGACACCGGGGCCAATCAGCCCTCGGGCCTCCAGGATGGCCAGTAGCTGCGCTTCGGTCATCTCGTCCTCCTGCAGTGCCAGGTATGGTGCCCAGAACGCCGCGCCCGGGTCCGACTTCCCCTGGGCCTTGCCCTGAACCGTGTCCTCGTGGCCGATCTCTCCCGTCCACGTCCAGTCGTCCGCAGTCCCGAACCGCCTCTCCAGCGGGAACGAGTACCGCGCGGACGCCCACGCCGCGAACCGCCGGCAGTTCGCTATCGTCTCCGGCTCGATGGCCTGGTCGAGGTTCGACTGCGCGACCTCCACCGAGATCGCGTGCTCGTCGCTCGGGTGGCTGCTCCACGCCGGGAGGTAGTCGTCGATGGGGACGACCTCCACGATCTCGTCAGGGCCAATCACAACGTGCGACATCCCGGCGTAGTCCTCGAAGCGCACGTCGTGGACGCGATTGTTCGGCGAGCGAAACCAGTTCAGCGTCGCCCCCATCTCAGTCCGGCCGTCGTAGCCCTGACCGCCGCGGGTGCAGTGCCAGATGATCCCGTCGACACCCTGCGACCTCGGGCGCCACTTCCAGCCGTGCGGCCGCACGTCCTGCCAGATCGAGCGCGTGAAGATCGTGGTCATCGCAGCAGCCTCCGCCGGCGGAGCGCCGCAATCACCCCCGCCATGAACCCGGCGACCAACAGCACTACCGTTCTCATGCCACCAGCCTCGCAATCACCGTCGCCACCGTGCTCGCCAGCCCGCCGCCGACCGTCACCATCCCCACGAGTGCCGCCATCTGCCGGCGTTGCAGACCAACCTTGCCCTCGACCACGCCGGAGTCGTGCGCGTCAGCAAGTTGAACGGCGTGGCGCCAGTCCTCGATGACCCCGACGCGCCCATTCTGTTTCGTGACCTGTTCGCGGAGCCCCCGTATTTCGGTGGAGGTGACCTTGAGTTCCGCCGTTGTATTGATGCTCAGGCCCTTGATCTCCGCGCGCAGCGAGCCGATTTCCTCGACCAGGCGCAGGACCAACCTCTCGTAAGACTCGATCATTGGCTCACCCCCTGGCATGGCGCCCTCCTCCGGCGATAGTAGCCAACCGCCGCGGCGAGCCCTTAGTGCTCATGTCCAACCTCGGCCGGCGGGGATGCGAGAGCCGCCGCCAGCCCGCGCCACCACTCGCGCTCGTCCTGGTTGAGGTAGACCTGCGCGACATGGCACGCGGCCAGCGAGACGACGCGCAGCGGGCCGCCGTTCTCGGACTCGATGAGCAGGTCCCCGGCGCCGGTAATGCCCATCACCAGCCAGGCGCGGTCGGGGTACTCGTCGCCGTCGATGCGTACCGTGAACGTCCTCATGCTTCCCTCCTAAACCGGCACCAGCGCGCTCGCGGTGACGATGCTCCTGACCACGATCTCCAGGTCGAGCAGCTCGCCCGCCCCAAAAACCACGGTGTTTCGCTGCTGCAGCGGCAGCCCGTCCGAGTCTATCAAATAAGCCGTGATGTCGATGTCCGTGAACGTCGCGTCCCACGAGCCGCCCAGGGCGACGGTGCGGTCGACGCCGTTGATGGTGACCGTGACGTTTGCCGAAGCCGTCGGCCCGCTCCCCTCGTAGATGCCATAGGTGATGGCGTGGGTGTGGGCGCTGACCGTGTGCGTGTGCGCCGACTCCGCCGCCGCCGTCTGCCCGCTCACCGAGTGAGTGTGCGATGCCTCGGAGGCGGTCGTCTGCGCGGTGTAGCCGTGCGTGTGGGCGTCGGTCGGGAGGTAGACGAAGCTGCCACCACTCAACTGCAGGAGGTGGCTGTGGGTGCCCAGGGTGTGTGTGTGGCTCGGGCCAGTATGAGTGTGGGCGTCGACGTTATTTGAGTTCGTAAGAGCGGTTGCATCTACCGACCAGCTCGCGGCAGATGAAGCATGGCCATGGGAGGTCCCACCGCCGCCAGTTCCGCCACCAGTTGCACCCGTCCCAGCCGCCCCGGAGCTGCGCCCGCTGTCCGTATCCGTGTAGGAAGTCGTCGGCTGCCAGATCGGGGTCGTCAATCCCGTCGCGTCGGTCGTCACCCCGGAGAGAGAATGGCTGTGAGACGAGCCCGCCGCGCTCGTCGCCCCGGAGACCGAGTGAGAGTGGGCACTCCCCGCGCTCGATGTCGACCCACCGCCGCTCGCCGCGCCCGTCGCGTTCGTCCGGACCGCCGCCACCGTCACCGACAGCTTCGCCGAGTGCAGGTAGGTCACATTCGCGTCGTAGTCCACGAGGAACGTCACGGTGTGGGTCGCGTCCACCGACCGCCGCGACGGCCCGTGGATCTCCCGGTAGGTGAACGGCCGCAACGACACCTGGAGCGAGTGAAGCTCCTCGATCGCCCCCGCGACCTGGGCGTCGCCGTCGAGCTCCTGGCGGTCGACTGTCGACACCTTCAGATCCCATGTGTCGCTCCCGTCCTCGTGGAACGACCGTTTGTAGCCCATCAGCCAGAGGTTCGCGTCGACCGACCTCCACGCCCGGGCCGTCCCGTCGGTGTCTTCGACGATGCCGCGGTACACCAGCCTGAACTTGTCGCCCACCTGGAAGCGCGGCGCGCCGGCCGAGTCCAGGTGCTTCATCCCCACCACGCTGACCGAGTAGGCCGTCTGCGGGTCCTTCGAACGCAGCAGTTCGGTGGAGGCGACATCGTAGAGCGCGTTCGCGGCCGCGACGTGGCCGGCCAGGGTGTTCGCGATAGGCTGGATGCCCTTCACGCTGAGGGCCTTCCGCCGCCGCCCGTAGGCCGTCACGCTCGTCGCGTCCTCGATGTAGTAGAACGAAACGCCATCCCCGCCGGCCGCGTTCTGGACGGTGTAGGGGCTCGCCCGGGTCGCCCTCTGGAGGGTGAGCTTGTTCACGCCCTCGCCCGCGCCGATGGGGACGATGCTGTTCCAGAGGTCGCCCGACTCTTCGAGGACTTTCAGCCCCGCGACCGGAACGAGCGCCGGGTTGTCGCGCTGATTGACCGAGATCGCTTCGAGGTTCTGCAGCGTGATCCCGCTCGAGGTCCCGAAGGCCGAAACGTCGAGCTCCTTGTTGAGCACGTCTTCGCGGAGGTGGAGCGTGAAGCGCTTCGCCGCGTCCTCCACCGACGCCCACACCGAGGCGACCTCGATCCGCTGGAGGAGCGTCGTCGCCGGCACATCCAGCGTCCCCGCGGACCAGCCCGTGCCGGAGAGCAGCGTGGTCATGGCCGAGGCCAGCGTGGCGCCCGAAAACGACCGGCCGATGATCGGCGTCCAGACGAGCTGGCGCGCGACCGACGACCCCTGGACGGCGAGGGTGATCTGCCCATCGTTGGCGACGTTCGTCTCTGCCCGGTCGATGATCCCGCGGAACACCAGCCCCTCGCCCTCGCGGTAGAAGCGGAGTTCGTTGCCCTGGTCCATGAGGTCGGCGCGCGGGTCGGTGGCGGGGATGGCGCAATGGAAGGCCCCGATGCGGTCAAGTTCCTGGGAGTAGTCGAACGTCAGCGCCGTGAGGATGGGCCCGGCGCCAGCCAGGGCGCCCGCCGGGGTGTAAACCTCGATGCGGATGCGGTTAGAGAACAAGGGCAGGAAGCCGACCGCGCTCGCTGTCAGACTCGGAAGGGTCGCCGCGCCCGTGCCGACGTGTGACTGGATGCCCGCTCCCGAGGCCGTGAGGTGAGGGAGGGTCGCCGCCGCCGTGCCTGGTACGGACTGGCCGCCAGAGCCAGACGTTGTGAGGTGCGGAAGCGTTGCGGCGCCAGTGCCCGTGGGGTGCATGACCCCGGCGCCGCTGGCGGTCAGGTGGGGGAGGGTCGCTGCGGCCGTGCCGGTGTGGTTCTGAGTGTGCGTCCCTGACCCGCTCGCTGCCAGCCTCGGAAGCGTGGCAGCACCACTTCCCGAATGGACCTCTCCGGCTCCGTACAGCGGCAGAAAACGGATCTTCGACGCCATCGCGTTAGGCGACCTTGAGGAGCTTCCAGATGACGCTACGGCCCGTCCCGTGGCTCTGTTTCAGGGTGACCTCGAAGTTGGCAGCCGTCGCGTCATGGACGAACGGGTCTGACTGCACGATCTCCTCGTCCGTGGGGCGGTCGTCACGGAAGCCCCACAGGAACGCGGTACGTTCCGTGCCTGCGGCGAGGATGTTGGTCTTGAAACGCACCTCGAACGCGTCACCGGCGGCACAGACGTTGAGGTCGAGCTGGAGGACGTAGACGCCCGCCGCCGTTTGGATGCTCAGTGAGTGCTCCGTTGTGACGGTGCATACCTGCGTTCCTGAGTCCGCTACTGTTATTGCCATTATGCCAATCCCAACACGATGAAGGGGAAGTTGTCCACCGTCAGCGCCGCAAGTGTGGCCGTTGCGGGCAGCACGTAGGCCGTAGCCATGCTCTTGATGCCTATCATTGCGGCCCCCGCCGCGCCCAACGGCATACCAATATCAACCGACAAAAACGCCCCAAACGTGGCAGTCGCACTATCGCTCGCCATCGCCGCGTAATAGCGGCCCGGAGACAGGAGGGTATCGGTGATGTTGAATGTCTGTATTGCATCCGCCCCTGAGTGCGCGGCCCCGCCACCTGAAACCAGCCGGTTGCCGGACATGTCGTAAAGCCCAACGTCCACGTTCCCGGCAATAGTGGCGAAGTTGTAGACGTGAATGTTGGTTACGGTCACGGGGCGCGACACCAGAAACGGAATGAACCGCGCCAGATTAGCTGTTCCCCATGCGGCCGAGGTCGGCTGCACCCCAGAGGGAGCGAAGGGGTATGGGCCAGGGGCGACAATATCCACCCACGGGTAGACGCGCGCCAGGGCGGGCCACACCTGCTGCGCAGAAGGAAATTGAGCGACCATCTGCTACACCCCTCAGCTTTCGGGCATCGTCACGGTGAACGACGTAATCGACACCGTGGAGCCTGCCGTGAACGACACAGTGTTCATGTTGAGGTCGGCGCCCGAGGCCCCAACCGAACCGTCACAGATGACCGAGCCGCCAGCCTGCGTGAGCATCCGGAACCACGCGGCCGTACCCGTGGCGTCGGCGCTGGCGTCGCTCGTGACGGCGTTAGCCGTGATGCGCCCGCCGGGGTTGGCGTCGGCAGCGGCCCCGAACGAGGTGGCGCTGAACGTCAGCTCGGCGAGCAGCACCTGGGCGCCGATGGCCGTGTCCGGGTCCGTCGGCTGGGCGCCGTCGTAGATGCGGATTATCCCGGCCGTGCCTGCGTCCAGCGCCGTGGCGAATGCGTTGGCGAGCGCCTGGGCCACCGCATTCGAGATTTTAAAGTTGTTCGCCATCTAGTCCTCCTGCCCGGCGCCGAGACTGACGGTCCCGGTGATGTGTTGGGGTGGGTACTCGGTGAGCAGCCACATGTCGGCGATGATGCGGTCGGTCTCCAGCCCCCTGGCGCGATACTCGCCCACCAGCACGACGATCTCCGCCAGCGTCAGCGGTTGTAGCACGGGGGCGATCTCCTCCCGGTGGGAGGCGACGTAGTTGCGCGCCATCTGCCGGGCACGGTCCCGGTTCCCGGTTCTCCACTCGCGGTCGAAGCGTTGCAGGTCATTGATTCGGGGCATAGAAACTCCACTCCAAATCGAAGTTAGGCGTGCCGTCACAGGTGACGCGCATGCTGTTGTTGCCCGGCTCGAGCTGCATGAACCCGACCTGGGTGGCGCCCAGGCTGAACAGGGCGTAGTCGTCGGCGTAGCTCACGCCGTTGTCCGTGGAGAACTCCACGCTTGCCAGCTCGGTGTCCACCTTGATCTCGCTGTCGGCTGAGGCCGAGTCGCGGGTGGTGGAGAAGCTGTAGCCGTTCGTGAGGTTGGCGAGCGCAGGGTTCGTGAATCCCGCCGCGGCATTCGCCCGCAGCCGGAACACGATGAACTTGGCCGGTGCGTTGCCGGGGTTGTTGATGGTGAACGTGTCCGGCGAGACCGTGACCGTGCGCGAGCCCGTGGTTGCGCTCGCCCCGAACCAATCGCTCAGCCGCGTGAAGTGCAGCGCGACGGGCTGAGCCAGCCAGCTGAGGCCCGCGATGGTGATTGATGGCCTGGCCGTGAGCCTGGCGTAGCACCAGCGCCGGGTGCCCGCGGAATCGTTCGTGAAGAGCTTCCCCTGGCCGATGCGCATCAACTGGCCGAGCATCGCGTCGAACGCGGTGTCGAACGCCGCCGGGGAGGCGTAGCCGGTCATCATGAAGCGGACGACCTCTATCCCAACGGACTTCGGGGCCAACGAGATCCCCGCGAAGTCGTGAGCGTAGTCGGCGCCGACGCCATGGCCGTACGCGACCCGCAACCCCTGCTCCGACTGCCACTCGTACTGGTTGAGCGGGAACGTATACGTCAGGGTGGCGTCGATGCTCTCGAACTTCTCTGCCCAGCGCTGCGCCGTCGTCATGCGACACCCCGGGCGCGAAGAGCGCGGCGAAGGCCGTAGCCCAGGTCGCCGAAGAACGCGCGTTCGTCCGCGCCGTTGGAGATGGTGATGGTATTGCCCGTGACGCTGACGATGACGTCCCCGTCGCGCCCCCCGCGCCGGTTCTCCGCGGCCGGGATAATCGCCTCGCCCTTGTGAATGAACGCCAGCATGTCGCGCGGCACGTAGTCGGTCCCGCGCGCGAAGGGCGTTATCCCACCGTTCAACCGATCCGGGGCCCAGCCGGGATCGTTCGGGAACGTGTTGAAGCGCCACGTCGACCCGTCCCAGTACACGGCGGGGTTGGTCCCCTGCGATCTGTAGCCCGGCGGCGGGCTGTTCTTGTCGTTGTACCCCGGGATGGCGTCCCCCTGGCCGGTGAACGGCGGTGGAGGCCCCGCCGGGATCGTCGTCTTGTACGGGTCCTTCGCGCCCGGCGGAGGAGGGTTGATCGAACCGCCACTCCATCCCGCGCCGGCGGCCCCGGCGGCAAATCCCGCGGCCACTTTCATCCCCGCCTGGTTCGCGGCCCACGCCTCTTCCTCCATCGCAGCGATGGCAGCGATGGCAGCGGCCCGGGCTGCCTGCTCGGCCTCCGGCGTCCCTTCGACGATGCCTTCCGCGAGCCCCTGGGTGATGTACGTCCCGAACGTGTGGAACACCTTCGACGGCGACTGAACTCTCACGATCACCCCGAACTCGTCGATGACCGCATTTCCCAGTTCCGCCGCCGCGCCCTTCGCCCTCGCGATCGCGTCGCCGCCGGACAGCCCACTGACGAGCCCATCGACCACGCTGGCCCCGAGGCGCTCCCCGGCTCCGTAGACCACCGGATCCTGGGAGCCCAGCCCGGCCGTTATCGAAGCGCCCGTAGCAACGGCGGCGGCCACGGTTTCCGCCTGCATCAGCGCCAGCCCCTCACGCATAGGCTTGTTGATGCCTACCTCAACGGCCGTGGTCACGCCGGGCGCTGCGCCGATGATGCGCGCGACAACCGCGTCGGACGCTTCCCCCATTGCCGCCGGGGCGACGACCTTCAGCGCGGCGATCGCCGCCGCCGGGTCCTCCGAGTACATCTTGGTGAACTTCGCGACGAACTCCGGGCCCTTGTCTGCAATGGCCGCGAGAATAGTCTCGGGCATCGCAACGCCAGCCGCTGTCAGCCCCTGCCAGATCAGCCTCAGGTTGACGTCGAACGCCTGCTGATCCTTGACCATTTGGTCGAGGCGCCCCTTCCACTTCTCAAACGTCTCGTCAGTCGACGGCAGGACGGAGGAGATGGCCTCCTTCACGGAGCCGAAGTTCTCCTCGGTCGCCTCGACGAGGGTTTCGAAGCTCTTGGCCACGTCCGGCCCAAAGGTGTTTTCGAGGTACTTGGCAAGACCCTCCGCCGTCATCTGCACGGGCGGGAACGAAGAGATCATCTCCTTGAGCTGTTCCTTGCCTTCTTCATTCACGCCCGCGAACGCCTGCTCCAGGGCTGGTCCCCACGAACCGCTCATGTAGGTGGCGAGGTCCTGGGCGGACTTCTGCGCCTTCGGCAGCTCCGTCGCCACGCCCGTCGCCATGCCCGCCGCGGCACCGGCCGCTTGCGCCAGAGAGCCCGACCAGCGGTCCGTCATGGTCTTGGCCTCAGCCATCGCGAACTCTTGGGTCCTCATCGCGGCTTCTATGCCGGATGACTCGTCGGCGGCGGCACGCAGCTCTGGGGGCAACTTCTGATAGGCGGCGGCTAGATCAAGGACGCTCGCTCCGCTCGACTGCATCTCGTCGAAGGCCGCCCTCACGGTCGCGTTGAGCGCGGCCATGTCCTTGTTGGCGGTGGTCGCACCCTTGCCCACACCAAAGAGGGAGGTCGATACGCCGAAGAACTTCCCATCGGAGCCGAGCATGACCTTCTCGCTGGCGCTCAGTTCCCGCGAGAACCCGCTGATCCCGGAGGTGACCTTCTCGCTCGCCGCCGCCAGTTGCCCTTCGGCCAGCGCCAGCCTCTGGGCCGGGTCAGTGATGCCCGAGAGAAGCGCGCCGAGCTCCTTGGCCTTCGCGTTCGTCGCCTCGATCTTGTCGATGTCCCCGAAGACGAGGTCCGTCAACGAGTGGCCGGAGAGTTTCTGAGCCGCGATGTCCGCCGCGATGACCACCGCACCGATGCCGAGCGCGAGCCCCGTGGCCTGCCCCTTCCCGGTGTGCATGAACCCGCCCATCTGCTTGACCGCCTGGGCGCCCTTGCTCACCCCGGAGATCATCGCGGGCATCGCCGCCGTCACCCCAACCACCCCGAGGATCAGCCCCTGGCTCTCCCCCGGCAGCGCACCAAACGCGTTGGTCGCCGCCGTCGCGCCGCCCGCAAGCTCCCTCAGTACCGGGATCGCCACGCTCCCCACCTGAATCCCGAGAGTCTCCAGCGACCCCTTCAACGCCTCCACGTCCCCGCTCAGGTTCCCCATCCGCTGGGCCGCCACGTCCGCCGCGTCCGTCGCCCCCATCTTGTCGGACATCGCCTGGAACTCGGCGCCGGTCATCTTCATCAGGCCGCCGGCCGTGCGGTAGGCGTCGTTCCCGAAGATTGTCTTCAGCGCCGCGACCTGTTGCGCCTCCCCGAGCGTCCCGATCTTCCCGTGCAGCTCGTCGACGATCTGGCTCATCGGCTTGAGTTCGCCGGTGGCGGTGCGGAACTCGAGCCCGTACTCCGCGATCGTGCCCTTGGCCTTGTCCGTCGTCCCGTCCAGCCCCAGGAGGAACGTCTTGAAGCTCGTGCCCGCGTCCGAGCCGTTGGCGAACGAAGATGCCGTCGCCGCCACGCCAGTGCTCAGGTCCTGGAACGAGACTCCCATCTGCGCCGACACCCCGCCGGCCTGGGCGATTGCCCCGCTCATGTCCTCGACGCCGAAGCGGGAAGCGTTCGCCGCGCCCGCGAGACGGTTCACGACGTCGTTCGTCTCGAGCTGCGTCCCCTTCCAGATGTCCATCGTCGTCGCGATGGTCCGGGCGCTGTCCGCCAGCCCGTAGTTCCCGGCCGCTGCCAGGTCGACCGCGGCCTTCGCCTCGCCGCCCACCATCTGCGCGACCGAGCGCCCACCGGCCGCCAGCTCTTCCATCGCCGCCGTTGCTTCGCCAGCGGAGAAAGCGGTGTCGGCGCCGAGCTGGAGCGCCGTCTTCCGGAGCGCGTCCATCTCCTTGTCGGTCGCCCCGGCGACGGCGCCGACCTGGTCGAGCCCCTTCTCGAAGTCCATCCCCATCTTGATGGACGCAACCCCGAGCCCGGCGAACCCCGCGGTCAGCCCGATCGACGCCTTCGTGACGCCGGAGAGCTTCGCTGAAGCAGAATCTTTCGCCGTTATGAGTACGTTGACAGTGTTGGCCATTAGTCGCCGTCACCCCCGGCGAGCTTGAGGAGCTTCAGGTGCCTCAGGTTCGAAGCGGGCGCGGCGAGGATCTCGCTGGGCAGCTTGTGATAGCGCACCGCGAGGACCTCCACCATCTCTGCCCACTCCAGTTCCCGGGGCTTGCCCACGACGTTTCCCTCCGAATCGACGGCTCCGCCTACGTGACGCCACCTCGCGACAGCGCCTCTAAAGGGGTGGAGGTATCCACCACGGCTTCGAACCATTTCTGCATGACGAGCGAGATCAGTGCCCGGGGCAGCTTCTCCACCGGCGCTTCGATGGGAATCGGCTCACCCTTCCGGTCTTCGAGGTTCCACGAGATGAGCGCGTGGGCCTGGAACCACTGCCACTGATCCGCGAGCTTCGTTTTGGGCTCCGTCGGGTAGCCGATGACGTCGCCGAGCGGTATGTCGAGGTTCATCGTGATCTCGGCGCCGGCGAAGCGGCTGCCCTCGAACGTGAACTTCACTGCCGTGAACGGATTGAATCCCATGGCCTACAACCTTTCGTGTGGTGCCCGGCCGTGCCCCCGCGGTTGTAGGGACGGGAGCCGTGCCGGGCGCGTTCGTCATGGCGTCTGGGTTTACGCCCAGTACGCCTAACTAGGAACCTAGTCATTCAGGCCCATGTGGGGACAGCCCCATCCCCGAGCTGGCCGCTACTGGAGATGGTGAGTTCACCCCCGCCGCCGCGGGAGAGCTTCATGTCGCTGTAGAACATCTCCATCGCCAGCGTCTGCCCGGAGACCGCGAATGAGGTCGTCCGGATGACGGAAGTTGAAGGGACCGTCTTCAGCACCGTGAAGAGCCCGGTAGTGGCGGCATCGTTGAAGACGCCGTTGATGTCGACTTGCCCATCCGCGAGCAGTTGAAGCCGCTCGATGGCCGACTTGTCCAGGCCGGTGACGTCCTGGACCGCCTTAGGGGTCGAGATGTTGACGTCCCGGACGTCGTTGGTGACAGCGCGGGCAACGGCCCCGCTGTCGTCGATCGAGATGCTGGCGCCCAAACCATTTTCCTTAGCGATGACAGTTATCCCTTCTCCATGCAATGTGTTAGCATGGGGGCATGAACAGCCCAGTTTTGTGTTGCTGTGGGTGCGGCGAGGAGATTCCCTCGAAACACCTGTTTCGATACCGCGAGCCGGCCTTGCTTCGCGGCCACCGTCAGACCATGCCGCCCTGCGCGTGCGGGTGCGGTAAGCCTGTGAAGTGGAATGTGAACTCGCGCTACAACGAGGTGCGCTTCGTAAAGGGCCACGACAAACGCCTCGGCTTGAAACCCCAACCTTGCGCGTGTGGATGTGGCGAGATGGCCGGCCTCTGGCACGGCCGTCCGCGCCGCTTCATTTCCGGCCACAACAGCAAGGGCATGAAGCGTGGAGCGGGCCGCTACGTGAACACCCACGGGTACGTCCTGCTCCGCAAGCCCGATCACCCCCGGGCCGCCTCGATGGGCGGATACGTCATGGAACACCGCTACCTGATGGAGCAGCACCTTGGCCGCCTGCTGCGGGCCGATGAACATGTTCATCATCTGAACCACGAGAGGTCGGACAACCGAATGGAAAACCTGATCCTGGTGGATCCGGTCGAGCATGCTAAGTACCACACCTCGCAGCCCCGCCGCCGGCAGAGCGAGGAGCACCGCCGGAAGACATCGGAGGCAATGAAGCGCGTTTGGGCGGAGCGGCGGTCCCAACCTAAAGCCCCCTAGTGCGGATGAACTGGATCGCGTCCGTGCCTTCGTGGAGCCGGGTGAGCCATTCGTCGACCACAACGGGCCGCGCGCCGGTCACATCGGCAAGAGAGAGCACGGGTACGATCTGAAAGTCCGGCACGAGGTGACCCCTTCTGCCGGTGGTTGCGGACCGCGCCATAACGCGGGAGGGGCAAGGACAGTTCGCCGTGCCCGCTTTGCACGGCTCACAGTGCCCACAGAGAGCGCCCGAAGGACGCGGACTCACACAGGGTTTGCAGCGTTTCGTGTCGGCACACTCGACGCCGGCGGGATGGACGAATGGCTCCCCCTGGTCGAATCCCACCTTCCCGTTCAGGAACCATTCGCAGTCGGCCTCTTCGCAGGTGCCGACGCGGAACTTCTGGTGGAAACCCGCCTGCTGCATCCCCGGGAGCGGCCGGTTCGGGATGTGGATGACGGGCGGCATTAGTAGGCCACCGCGGTCTTGTGCCGGACGACGACGACGACGAACGACAGGCTGGTGAACCCGCCCGTGGTGACGGTGGCCACCCTCAGGTAGCGGCGGACGGTGAGCGTCAGGCTCGTCTGAATGCGCTCGGCGATGTTGTCGGCGGTGATCTGGGTGAACCCGCCGCCGGTCACATCCGCCCAGGCCGCGTCGTCGGCGGAATCCTGGAGCTTCACGGTGGCGTCGGTGCCGGTGATGTTCGTGCACTGGAGGTAGGCGGCCAGGCCAAACGTCGTGGAGACGGCCCCGAGGTCGATGCTGGCACCGTTGGTGGCGCCCGTGTCGGTGCGAAGCCCGGCGGTGAGCAGTTCGCCCATCTCGATGCCGTAGCCGTTCGCCTGAGCCTGGACGTTGAACCCGAGCGAACCGTCACCCGGCCGGCTGAGTTTGTAGTCGGCCTGCTTGCCGATGAGCGCAATCCCGGCATTGCCGAGGGTTGCTCCACGGCAGTAGAGGAGATGTACGTCGGCCGTGGGAAGCGCGCTCAGGACGACATGGGTAGACCCCGCCCCGGCCGCGCGGTTGGCCGCGCCGTTGTCGTTGAAGTAGCTCGCGAAGTCGATGATGCCGTCGCGCTGTCCACCAATGCGCTCATGCGCGCTGGCGTTGATGGCGGTCACGTCGATGGAGGCAGGCCCACCGCCGAGCGAGCTGATGGAGGCGATGTCGCCGCTGAGGTTGTAGCCCCCGACGAACAGCAGATCGCCGAGCCCGTTACTTTTCACTGTCGACCTCCCTCACGGCTCCGATGGAGAGCCAATCCTTGATGGCGCTCGCTGGCGCATCGCTCACGTCGTCTCCGGCGTTGCGGTCGACCCACCCGTCTCCCTTGCGCCAGCTCACACCGCGTTCGGCCACGTATTTCTTGCTAGGCACTGAGCGCCTCCCCTTCGAGGTTGTCCAGTTGGAGCTCCATCGAGAGCACCCGGTAGAGCCCGCGCGTGTTCGAACCGCTCGCGATGGGCAAGTCCGCGTAGCCGAGCTGCGAGTCCCCGATGTCCAGGTCCGTCAGGTTGCTGTTGATGGCGCTGTTCGCCCGGAAGCGCCTCCGGATCGACGTGTCGATGGTGGCGATGTCCGATTCCCAGGAGCCGAGCGTCGCCCTCTCCGCCTGCATCGGCCAGAGGCAGAGGATCTGGATGCGCGCGGCATACATGACGTTGCCGAGCGTCAGCTTCCCCGCGCCCGCGTCGGTGCGGCCGAGATACCAGAAACAGGCGTACGGGCCTCCCAGGGGCAGCCCGATGGGTTCGCCCTGGATCACGTCGGCGAACGCCGCGTTACCGGCCGTGTTGAGCACCGCCGTGAGTTCGTCATCGATGGCCGTGAAGATCGTCGCCCAGACCGGCACTTGCTCCGTCATTCGAGCACCGCCTGGACGCGCTTCGCGATCCGCTCCTGGGGCTGCATCTGGCGGAGCACGTTCGTGGTCCGCGCGAAGATGTCGAAGCTCTTTCGCATCTTCACTCCACCGCGAAGCCCGCGGGCGATCCACGTGCGCGTCGGCCGGTCACTGTCGGGCCAGGTCGCCGTCGGGAGGATCTTCGCGTAGCCGATCACGTCCTGGCTCGACCGGACGAAGACGACGTCGACGGACCGCAGGAACGCACCGGTGCGGATGAACCCTCCCGCGCTGATCTGCGCCATCATCACGTCCTGCCCCTCTTCGGCGAGCTCCTCGATGCCCTCCGCGACCGCCTGCTTGAAGTTGCGGATGACGTTCGGGTCGAAGAGCGGCCCGTCGAGTTCGATGTAGGGGTTCGGTCGTCTCGGCATCACGCAATCGCCCAGCGCTTGTAGCGCTTCACGGTGTTTCGCCAGCGGGCGTAGGAGGCCCGCATCGTGGAGGTCCCGGCGGCGACGGAAAGGTCGCCCACGAGCGTCGCCTGCGCGGACATCCCGCCCTGGGTGTCCCAGCGGAGACCGGTCACGCGTTCCTTGACCGCCATCTCCACGTCGCGCGGGTAGCGCCGGCGGGTGACGGGCGCGTTGATGAGATGGGTGGCCGCCGTGGTCCCGTTGATGCCGCGCACCAGGGTCAGGGTGTTGGTCGAAACGGCCGTGACCTCGATCTGCTCCGAGTCAATCCAAAGGGTGTCCCCCGGCTCCACGGAGTGGCCCGCGGTCATGGTGGCCGAGGTGGCTGTAGCGTCTGTGATGGCTGTGCCGAGCGTCCCGGCCGCCTCCGTCTCGTTCGAATACCCGGCGAGCCCGACGACCTGGATCTCCCGGCCCCGGGAGTTCCGCTGCCAGGTGCTCAGGAGCGTGCTCTCCGGGTGAAGGTCGATGCGGACGTACGGGGTGTACGCCGCCTCATCCTCGCCGCGCCAGAGGACGAAGTCCGTGCCCTCCACCAGCGTCAGCCCGTACGTCCAGTCCGCGTCGTCGTCGACTTTCAGGCTGGTCACCGAGATGAGGTCGAACGGCAGCCAGAGCTGGCGGCCCCAGTTGTTCGCCTCGCACGCCCGCGGCACGGTGATGTACCTGGTAGCGAGCTGCGCGTGGAAGTGCCGCCCGGTCTCGCTCACAATCTCGCCGCTCACATCGGCCATGGCCTGGAGAATGCCCAGCACGGTATCGGTGGTGTTCTCCAGGCTGGACACACCTCCGAGGTCGCGCTTGACGTGCGAGAGACGGCACAGACGGTTCATGTCACCCCAGTTGGTAGTAGAGGTTTCCGACGATGAGGGCGCCGTTGACGGAGTTGTTGGCGAAAGTCAGCGTGAGCGTTTCGTCCATGCTCACTGGCGGATTGACGGACGTGCCGCTGTAGACGACAGGCACTTGCTCGCTCGTGGCCGTGGCACGGTTTAGTCCCACGCCCTGGAGACGGTCGAGGCCGTCGCCGTCGACGAGGGTGATGTCGTACAGGTTGGTCGGCGCCGTTGCGCCAGGGTTGGTGTGCAGCCCCAGGAGCCTCCCCTGGAACGTGGGGAGCGCGGTGTCGGGGACAGTGCCGTTGGCGGCGTCGGCCGTGATTTCGAACTTGACGCGCCGGATGTTCCCGAGCGTGTAGTGGGTCAGGGTGACGGTGCCGGCCACGGTTAGGCCACCCTGACGCCGAGCACGTATACGGTCGCGTTCGGTTGGGACGCGCCGGTCGCGCTCGTCACCCGCAGCGTGCCCGCGGCAGCTATTTCGTGGGCGGCGTCGTCGATGGTGGCCGCCCGGACAACCGCCTGGTCGGAGCCGCTTGCGGCCATCGCATCCGTGATTGCCGCCGCCCCGTTCTTGACCTGCAGGGTGGTGGTGGCGACCCCGGCCCCCCTGAGGACCAGCCAGGCGTCGATGACCCTGGTCTTGTGGGTCAGGACAACGTCGGTGTTCCCGAGGACGCCGGCGGTGATGTCGACGCGGTGGAGGACGGGGAGGGCTCCAATCACGTTGGCGTTCGCCCCGACTTTCGCGGCGGTGCCGTCAAGGATCGCGGCCACATCCAGGAGCGAGCCCGCCGGGAACACGAGGGAGCGATTCGTCCCGTCGATATGGAAGATCTCGTTCTCGGCCTTGTCGTAGAAGTAGAGGTCGCCGCCGACCCATCCGGTCTTGACGTTCGTAACGGGCATTTCCTGGTCTCCATACCCCGTGGGGTTTCGTCGTTGGCAGCGGTGGTTCCGCTAGGTGGAGGGAGGGGGAGGGCTGGTCGAGAGCCCTCCCCCAGGAGCGGGGGGTGGCTAGCTCAGGGGAGCCGCCATGTTGGCGGGAGCCCGCTGGACGGCGAGCCCGTGCATGATGTAGATGGCCGCCGCGAGCTGCGCGTTGTTCGAGAGATCCGCCTGGTTGACGGAGATGTACTCGTAGCCCGCGTCGAGCTGCTCAGCGGCAACCTCGATCACGTAGATCTTCTGGACCTGCGCGTGGTCTGCGATGGCCGTGAGAATGGCGGCATTCGTCTGGGTGGCCTTCGTCCAGGTCTCGTCCCCGTCCAGGGTTGCCTCGGCCTTGTGGTAGAGGTGATCGAGGACGGTGAGGTCCGCGGACGTGCCGCCGGACGAGGCCGTGTGCTGCTGCAGCGAGGGCACAGGGTCATCCCCGTCCGTGCCCGCGCCGTAGAGGAGCACGATCGAGATGCCGCTGCAGTGCTTCATGCTGACCCGCTTGCCGGTCATGCCTGCCGTCGCGAGGTCAACCGGGGCGAGTGCGATCGAGATGTCGAAGAGTCGGCCGAGGGCTTCCATGGTCTGATTCCTTCCCCCGCCGGGGGTTCATTGCCGGCGGGATACTTGGCTCGGGGAGGGGGGTTCAGTGCCCTCCCCGGCTGGTCGTTAGGCCACTAGGCCCTCGTCGCCAGGGTCACGAACGGCGACTGGCTGGCGTTGCCCTTGTAGGCCGAGATGGAGCTCAGCCACGCCGGGCGGCCGTTGATGTAGTAGGTCCAGCGGAACGCCATCTCGCCGTAGATGAAGCGCACGTGCATGGACTGCTGGGCGTCGATCGCGCCCTTCGGCGAGACGATGTACTCGTTGAAGTCGGCGAAGATGAAGTCGCCGGTCGTGCCAAGGGCGGCGCACTGTTCGAGCTCGAGGACCGGGCGGCCCTTGATGCGGAGCGCCCCGTTCGTGTCGTAGCTGACGAAGCGCGGCTCCAGGGCGGCGGTGCCGGCCGGGATGCTGAGTTCGTCGAGCTGAGGCCCGCACTCGGCGTTGTGGAGCCAGACACCGCGGGCCTTCGACCGCGCCGCCACGTGCATCCACATCTTCGAGATGTTGGCCGAGACGATGGTGGCGGCCGCCTGCCCCGTCTCCTTCGCCTGGTCGATCGTCGGGGCGTTGCCGAGGATGCCGAGGCACTCGTCGCCACCGCCGCCGCGGATGATCTCGTCCGTCAGCTTGAACGCGAACTCGGAGGCGAAGGCGTCACCGAAGACGCGCTCCATGGCAGCCGCATTACTGAGCAGCCGATCCGTCGCGTAGGCGAGGCCCATGATCTCGGAGCTCGAAATCCGCAGCTTGCCGAAGGCCGGCTTCGTCGCCGTGACGGTCGCGGCCTCGGCCTTGCGGTAGACCTGGACGCCGCCCCAGCGGGAGCCGGTCGCCCGGCTGGTTTCGTCGATCACCGGCAGTTCGAGGCTGTCCATCCCCTCGCCGATGGGGATCTCCCGGCACATGGCCAGGATGGGCGACTCTTCGCGTGCCCGCCCGAGCAGGGCATCGCTCTGGGCCGTGCCGACGAGGAAGCCACCCTCGGAGGGAACCCCCAGGTTGGCGCCCGTCGCGGCGGCGCGGATGAGGCGCGGGTCGCGCTCTCCGCCGAGTTCGGCCCGCGCGACAGCCTGGAGCATCTCCCCAAGGCCACTGGTCCCGGGCCGCGTCGCCCACGGCTTGTCCTCGGCGAGGTCGTGGATGCGGATGATGGGAGGAGCCGCGCCGGCGCCACCCTGGGTGCCCGCACCCGCCATGGTCCGCTCGGCTTCGCGCTGGTCTTCGATGACGGAGAGTTGGGCGTCGATGGCCGCCCGCCGCGATTTCAGCGTCGCCATTTCCGCCATCTCTTCGGCGGTGAGTTCGCGATCCTCGGCCTGGGCGGCTGCGACAATCGCTTCGCCGCGGTTGGTGGCCTCGGCCTTTTCGTTCAGGAGCTTCTTCCGGAGCACTGGTGCCTCCTCGCTGGTGGGGCGGGAGGCAAACCAAAAAGCGCAAGGCTCCTCGCCCCGACGTTCTGTCGGATTCGAGTAGCCCTGCGCTCTCGTCAGAGGTGCTCAGGTTACTGTTGGCCCACGCTCCCCGGTCTCAACGGAGCCGGATGGCGTTGCCCTTAGACGACGCCATCGAAGCACAAAGTGCTAATGCGTGTCAACTGGCGATCGTCACTTACTCCCGGAAGCGTGCCAGGGCGAGATCCCGTTGCGCGGCCGCACGCTCGGGTGCGAGCACGCGCGCCGCCGGATCGTAGGCGTCACCATCAAACGGTGGCAGCGCTTCGCCTGAACCATCGCCCGTGACCGTGCCGGCCTGCCCCTCTTCGAGCTCGATGGCTTCCAGGAGTCCGCGCAGGTTCGTACCGGTATCGTGTCCCGGTGCCATGGCGCGCGCACCGGCCGTCATGGTTCGCCCGGAGAGCCTCAGCAGCGTCTCCTGGAGCGTGCCCACCCGGTCCGCCATCCCCAGCCTCACGGCCTCGCGCGCCCGGAACATCCGCCCCTGGCCCCAGTCCTTCATGACTCGCGCGGGGTCGACCCCCCGATTCTTCGCCACGTCCCGGACGAAGTCCATCCCGTACCCGTCGACGCGCTTCTGGATGTAGTCGCGCGCCTCTTCGCTCAGCGGCTCGATGTCGTTCCCCTCGGCCTTGTGCTCGCCGAACTTGATCAGCGTCGGCTTCACACCGGCCATCTCGTAGGCTCCGCTCCAGTCCTCGTGGATCATGTAGCAGCCGATCGACCCGACTTCGCCGCCCGTCGTCACCACGACCTCCTGGGCCGCCGTCGCCAGCCAGTAAGCCGCGGACCCCGCCATCGAGTTCACCACGGCAACGATTCGCTTCTCAGACCGGGCGGCGAAGATCTCCGCCGCGAGCTCGCCGATGCCGTAGACGCCGCCGCCAGGCGAATCCACATCCAGGACGATAGTCCCGATGTTCGGGTCTCCCATGAGCGCCCGGAAGTCCTTCGCGAGCCGGTCGGTGGACGTCCCACCGCTCATCTCCAAGAGCATGTCCAGCCGCTGGAGGAGCACGCCGTAAATGGGCATGACCGCGATCGCGCCGTTGCGGACGGTGTTACGGCGGGCATCCACGGCCCCGATGCGGTCGCGGATGTCCTCCGCCTCCAGCTTCTGGCCGGAGAGCCGCATCGCGAGGAGTTGCTGGATCGCCGCCAACTTGTCGAGTGTGATCGACCAGGGCTGGTCGTACACCAGCGTCCTGATGTGTTCGAAGTTCATGCTGCATCGCCTCCTAGAGCCATGTCTGCCAACCCGGCAACGTCCCGGGCGTCCCATTCGTCCATCACGGCCAGTCCGCCGGCGAGGACTTCCGCCGCCTTCTCCGCGCAGTACGCCGCGGCGAGGAAGTCGCTCAGGTTGAGCACCGACGCGACGTAGGCCCGGTGCTCGCCATAGAACCCCTCCACCTCGGACCGCCATGCGTCGAACGCCTCTGGGTTCTTCTTCGGGTCCGCGTCCGCGAATCTCGGCGCCTTGCGCGCGATCGCCGCCTTCTCCCGGCCCACGACCTTCCGGGCGGCCGTCTCGGCGAGGGCACGCGCGCGGCTGGGAGTCTTGCCGCCGGGGTCGCTGCCGCCGCTGCCGGTGCCGGGCTGCACATCCCAGAACACTCCGCCGCCGGCGTCGGTTCGCGGGTTGCGGTCTTCGATGGCCCGCCATTCGTCCGCATTGAGGGCGCCGTTCCGCCGCTGGATCTCGAGAGACTGTGCCCTGGTGATCGCGTCGCCGCGAAGCAGCGCGTCCAGGTTGTGCTTGACGAACAGGTCAGTCTCGATGATCAGCTGCACGGCGATCGCGTTCTCCCAGCGCACGCACCATGGACGGAGGGTGTCGGTGACGTACTCGATGCCCTGGTGCTCGATGTTGTTGTTCGTCGAGCGCAACAGGTGGGCGACCTTGTGAGGAGGGACGCGGAACCACCGGCACACCTCCTCCACCGAGAACTGCCGGGACTCCAAGAATTGCGCATCCTTCGGGTCCACGCCGATCTTGACCCACTGCATCCCCTCTTCGAAGATCACGGTCCGGCCGGCGTTCGCCGCACCGCCGTGGTCCTGGTCAATCGACGCCGCCAGGCGTTGCTGCGCCTCGGCAGACATCGTCCCCGGGTGCTGCAGCCCCATTCGAGGCTTGATCCCGTTCTTCCACATGGCCGAGGAAAACCGGTCACCGGCGATCGCCGAGCCAATCGTCTCCCGGGCCAGCGTCACCACGGAGAGCCCGAGGCGCCCCGGCAGCCGGAACACGACCTCGGCGTCCAGCGTCTTCTCCTGGCCAGTACCCTCGGGCCGGTGCTTGTAGCGGACGGCGCCCGACGGCAGCCGCTCCTTACTCGTGCGGTTGGGGTCGAGCGGCTTCAGTTGGTCAGCGAACCCGCGCCGCCCCGCGACGATCTCCGCCAGCGCCTCACCCCGGAGCGCCGCCACGGCCGTCATCCACTCGCGAAACTCCTGGGCGGTCTGGTCCGGGTTCGGCTGCATGTTCAGCAGGTAGTGGAGGGGGTGATCGTTCCGCGAGATTCGCATCTCGGCCCGCTTCTGGAACACCGGCAGCGGGACAGTCGATTCGTCTTCAGCGATGACGGCCGTGCAGGCGTAGACGGCCGAGTAGGTGAGCGCCACCTCCGGCGTCACGTTGACCCCCGCGGCGGAGTTGCTCACGCTTCCCGACCACATGCGTTCGTCGGCGGAGTTGTCGGCGCGGACCCGGTTCGAGATGACCCGTTCGAGAAGTCCCGGCATCTACCGCTCCCTTCGCCGCTGGGGCAAGGAAAGACCCGCGAGCCAGAGGCCGCCAATCAGCAGCCCCGCTCCCAGGATGATCCACGCCAACGGCGCATAGATCGCGTGCAGGCCGTACGTCATGAGCACCAACCCGATGAGGGTCGTCACCGTCGCGACTGAGAATAAACCGGCAATGCGCCTACTCACATGCGCCGTTGTCAACAGCATACTCCGGATCGTCAATCTCCACCTCCTAGAACGACAGAACGCCCCTTGGGCGCGCCTCCGTATCCACCGCGAACTACGGAAACGACAGAACGCCCCGTAACTCATATACCGATGGAGCCGGCGACATCGCCCGCCGCCGGCTCTCCGGCAGCACCAGGTAGTCCTGGCGCGCCTTCCTCGCCAGCAGATACGCCGCCACCGCGTCCACCTTCCGCGAGCTGAACGCTGATTCCTTCGCGAACGTCACCACGTCCGGGATGTTCGTCATCCGCCGCCGCGCGTTGTAGTGATGCTGGTTCACCCCCGGGTCGTTCGAATGAGTCAGGTCCCGCTCCACGATGGCGTCGTGGTAGGACTGCGCCGCCATCGCCGCCTCCCGGGACCGCCGCATGTCCCACTTGATGGGATGGGCCTGCGCCGCGCGAGCACATAGCTGCTCGCCGAAGTCCTGCTCCCAGGTGTCCGTGTAGCTCTCCCACTCGTTCACGTCGGAGTAGAACCCCACGACGTCATAGGTTTCGAAGGCCCGCCGCACCGCCGCGTCCACGTCCGCCGTCGGAATCAGGTTGTCCGCGAACGTCGCCGGGTCCCACATGCCCAGCGGGAACAGGTACGAGTCCGACACCCGGCACGCCGCGAGCACGGAATGGTCCCGCGACTTCGAACCGTCGAACCCGAGCGTGACCTGTTCCTTCGCGTCGACCACCACGCCGGCGGCGGCGCACGCGTCCCACTCCTGCGGCGACAGCCAGGCGTCCTCCGCGGCGATGATCTGGTTCAGGTAGAACCGGCGCGCCACGCTCGGCGGCGTCCGCGGGTCGTAAATCTCCTCCACGAGGCGGTCGATGTCCAGCCACTCAGAGTCGCCCCGGGCCGCGAGCAACCCCGCGCGCAGCGAGTCCGGGTCCGCCAGGTCGATGTCCGGCGGCGCCTCCAGGCTGTCGTAGAGGAACCCCCGGCCACGCGTCTTCCCGGCCTCCATCTGGAGCCAGGCTTCGTAGTCTCGCTCCGCGTCCGAATCCTCGCCGGGGTTGTGGGCGTTCGAGAACGCCAGTACCCGGCTCGAACCGCCGCGGCTCTTGGCAGCGTTCCGGGCGATGACCTCGCTCATCGCGTGGCCCTCGTTGGACGACAACCAGTGGTGCGGCTCCTCCTTCAGGGTGAGCGTCGGTCTGCCTCCCTCAAGCGCGCGCGGGGAGCTCGTCACCGCCTCGATGCGGCAGCGCCCCTGGTGCGCGTAGATGATCTCCTTCCCCAGGTCGATGGAGTGTTCCTCGATCGCGCGGCCCTGCTGCTGCCCCGCCGGCATCTTGCCGAGCGTCCCCGGGAACAGCGTCATGGCGTTTTTCACCTGCTCCCGGGCGACGGCGGCGATCTGAATCCACGCCGAAGGGTGAGGAGCCGCCACCGGCTTCCCATCCTTCCAGTGCGAAAACCGGCACGGGCCGACGAACTCCACACAACAGATCGCCACCGCCAGCGGCGTCTTCCCCGCCCCCTTCATCCGTCGATACATGCCCTTGCTATAGAGAAAGCGCCCCTGGGCGTCGACGGCGTACCACCAGAGGAGGAAGCGCGCCTGCTCGTCGGTGAGGCGGAAGGGGTGCCCGGCCAGCGGACCGTCCGGCTGCTGCAGGTTGTCCGTGATCCAGCCGAGGATCTGCCACCCGAGCGTGTGTTCGGGCAGCCCTTCCGGCCCGATGCGCACCCCCTGGACAGCCGTCGGCGCCGTCATTGCGCCCCCAATCGCGCCCGGTAGTCGTCGATCGCCGTCGGAGCGGTGATGTCTCCGGCGGACTCGCCCTCGTCGGGGCGTTGATGTTTGATCCCGCTCCGCAGGCGCGCCGAGGGCGAGATCCCGAGAGCCGACGACAGTTCGTTCAGCGCCTGCCCCGACTGCTGCCGCATGAGCCAGAGCGGGTTGCGGACGACGTTCCCGTCGCGCCCCTTGATCACCCTCCCCGTCCGGGCCAGGTCAGCATCGAGTGAACACCATTCGTCCCATCCCCGGCAGTAGCGAACCAGGAGAGCGCGGTCGGCGGTGTGCAGCGCGCCCATCTCCTCCAGGATGTGGACCACGCGGCCCCATTCGGCCTTGGCTTCTGGAGGCAAGTCCCGCGGCATCGCAGGCCGCTTCATAGTGAGCGTGCCTCGGACCACCCGCTTGTTGCGGCGGCGGACGACAGGCTTCGGGAGAGGGCCTCGGAGTCCCATCAGTCCAACACCGCCTTCCCGCCCGTGAATGACTCCCACCGGGCGACGATGACGTCGACGTAGTGCGGCTCGATCTCCAGCCCGAAGCAGCGCCGGCCGAGCTGCTCACAGGCGATGACGGTCGTGCCGGAACCGAGGAAGGGGTCGTAGACATCACAGGGTTCGTGGTTGCGAATCGGGCGGGCCATGCACTCGACTGGCTTTTGGGTTGAATGGCCGCCCTCGACGTTCTTATCGAGGTTGATCTCCCATAACGTGGTCTGCGTCCGATCGTCCGTACGGTGGGCTGGCTTGTCCTTTCGCACCGCATACCAGCATGGTTCGTGGCGCACATGATAGTCGCCGCGGCCAATCGGAAAGTTGCTCTTGGCCCAAATGATCTGCATTCGCAGCACGAACCCCGAGTCTTGGATAGCCGCAGCGTGGACAAGACTCGTGGCACCCGGCGGGTGCCACGAGTACATCACGTCGCCCGGGAACAACGCCCAGGCCTCGCGCCAGTCCGCCCGGTCGTCGTTCGTCACTTGCCCTACGCGGCGAGCCGCGTAGGCCAACAGCCCAGGTTCCGAGCGCCAAGCGGGATCGTAACTCACTCCATAGGGCGGATCGGTGACACACATAAACGGCACCGCCCCGTCGAGCGCCCGCGCTACGTCGTCGGCGTTCGTCGCGTCCCCGCAGAGCACCCGGTGGTCCCCGAGGAGCCACAAGTCCCCGCGCTTACTCCGCGGCTCGACGACCTCGGGCACGGCGTCCGGGTCGGTGAGCCCGTCCTTCACGCCCCCCCCCCCACCCAGCCCGTCGAGCATCGCCCTCAGCGCCGCGTCGTTCGTCTCGGCCTCCCCCAACAGTCGCGCCAGTGCATCCTGGTCCGTTCCCGCAAGCGCGGCCAACGGGTCCAGGCTCGCCAGGACAAGCGCCTCCTCAGCCTCGCTCAGGTCAACGTAGACGACCGGGATAGCGGCTTCCTCACGGCTGATCGCGAGACTCACGCGCAAGTGACCGTCGACCACGTGCCCCGTGCGCCGGTTCACAATCACGTCCTGTACCCAGCCGACTTCGGTCAGCAGCCCCGCGAGCGCGTCCTGTTGAGCCTTCGGATGGATGCGCCAGTTCTTCGGGTTCGCCAGGAGCTGGTCCGGTGCCTCTTCCCCGTGTCCCGTGATGCGGTTCCGCCATGCGGTCGGCGACGCTATCGGCTTAGTCTTCGTCACGAAAATCCTCCGAAACTTGTACGCGATGCCTGCCGGG
>JAHFDK010000448.1 GCA_023249095.1 Candidatus Rokuibacteriota bacterium
CGACCTTGATGCCCGGGTACGCCGCCTCGAAGAGCTTGGCGACCTTCTCCGCGCTGGGCAGGGCCAGGGACGTGTACCAGACGACCTTGCCTTCCTTCTTCGCGGCCTCCACTCGGGCGTCCTGCGCAAAGGCGGGGAGAGCGCACAAGGCGAGGGTCAACGCGAGTACGCTTAGAACGCCGCGACGCTTTTTCATGATCGGGTCCTCACGCGCGTAATTACTCGATTGGTGTAGGATAAACTTCATGGCGACTCTGGATTCCATCGTTCACAGCGACCCCGAGATTCTTGGGGGCACTCCCGTCTTCCGCGGAACTCGGGTGCCCGTGAAGAACCTCCTCGACTACCTGGCGGGCGGCGACACCCTGGATCAGTTCCTCGACGATTTCCCCACTGTGCGGCGCGAACAGGCGATCGCGGCTCTCGAACTCGCCAGAGACCTGCTGACCGCCTGTGCGCATCCTTCTCGATGAATCGTTGCCGCGGCCGCTCGCCCTGCTGCTGCCTAGGCACGAGGTCCGCACCGTCGCGGCGATGGGCTGGACGGGCACCCGAAACGGCGAGCTGCTGCAACTGGCGGCTGGTGAGTTCGACGCCTTCTTGACAGCAGATCAAAATCTCGCGCATCAGCAGAACCTCAACGCCTTGCCAATTGCCGTGGTTGTCCTCGTCGCCTCCACGAACCGGATCGAATTGCTCCGCCCCTTGATACCGTCGCTGCTTCGCACTCTCGAGACTCTGGCGCCTCGGCAGCTGGTCCACATCAGCGTCTAATGCCGATTCGATACGCGTCGTCATAGCGTCAGCGACTCCATCAAACCTCGCAGGGTCGGTTCGGTGGCGAGCGACTCGATGCTCCGGATCACGCGCGACGCCTGGTCGGCCGACATGACGAGACTCGCGTTGCCGCGAAATTTCGACTCGATCTCGTCACGCCGCATCGGAGCGTCGGGGCCGCCGCGCGGATGATCCTGCCACTCCTCGACCACGCGCCCGTCCTGGAGACGCACGCTTACGTGACCGACGAACTGCCGGGGGTAGTCGATGGTCGGATCCACCTCGTAGCTGACCCGCGACGCCAGGGCCAGGACCGCGGGATCTTTCACGACGTCGTCTTCGAACTCGGCGAGACTGGCCCGGCCCCTGGTGAGAATCACCGCCAGGAGATAGGGCAGGCTGAACTTGGCGGCATAGCCGTTCTGCGGGACGTGCTTCGCCGCACGTGGTTCCCAGAGCCGGGGCACGGGCCCCTCGGCCGTCCGACAGCGGATCTCGACGATGTCGTCGGGCCGAACGCCGTGGTGGTCGCGGACGCGCAGCGCGCAGTCCATGTAGGGCTGGGCGATCGAGCCGCAGGGGTAGGGCTTGAACGTGAGCTGTTCGAGCTCCCAAGCGACACCGAGGGTGCCGAGCAATTCGTCGAGCCGCGCCTCGTCCAGGCCGCCCGCAAAGGCGCGATAGAAGCCGTGCTCGCCCTCGAAGACCGTCTCCGGCCCGGTGAAGCCCGCGTGCGCGAGGAGCGCGGCCACGACACCGGCGTGAGCCGCCCAGCCCGCATGGAGTCGCTTGGTCCACGAGCCGTCGGCCAGGTATTCGATGATCCCACTGGCCTGGCTCCCGCAGATTCCGAAGGCGCGAACTAGCTCGTCCTCTGTCAGCCTGTAGAGCTTGCCGGCGGCGGCCGCGGCCCCGAAAGCGCCGGTGAGCGCGGTCGGATGATAGTGGCGCGCGTGGAACTTGCCGGGGACGGCGAGCCCCACGCGGCACATCACCTCGACGCCGGCGACGATTGCCTCGAGCGTGGCTCGCCCTGACGCGCCCGTCGCCTCGCCGACCGCCAGGCTCGTCGTGACGGCGACCGAGCCCGTGTGGACGATGGCGTCTTCGCGCGTGTCGTCGAAGTCGAGCCCGTGAGCGAGCGTCGCATTCGCCAGCGCGGCATTGGCCGCCGCCACCCGCACCCTGCTCCCGACCAGGGCACTCTCCGTAGGTCCACCGAGGCGCTCGGCGGTCGCGCGCGCGGCCCGGCCGAAGTCGTACCGTGCGGCGGCCAGGCAGCATCCGAGCGTGTCGAGCACCAGCAGCCCCGCCTTCTCCACGGCGGGCGGAGGCAAGTCCTTCAGCTCCAGGTCGACGACGAAGCGAGCGAGGCGCCTCGCGGCGGAGAGCGTCACGTCGGCCCACCTCCCCGGATCGCCCCGAGCACGGCGAGGATCGCGTCGTGGATGCGGCCGTTGCTCGCCACGAGGGCAGGGGCGTCGATGTCGAGGGCGCCGCCCGTCAAGTTCGTGACGCGGCCGCCCGCTTCTTCGACGAGGAGGCTGCCGGCGGCGACGTCCCAGGGCCCCAGACGCAGCTCCCAGTAGCCGTCGAGCCGACCGGTGGCCAGCCACGCCAGGTAGAGCACTGCCGAGCCCATCCGCCGGACGGCACGGGCCCGCACGCTGAACGCGGCATATTCCGTGAGGTTATTGTCCTTCGCCTCGCGGATGTTGTAGGGAAACCCGGTCGCCAGCAGGCTCTCGTCCAGCGTCGCGGCGGTCGAGACGGTCAGCGGCCGGTCGTTGACCGTCGCGCCGCGCCCGCGCTCGGCCACGAACAGCTCGTCGAGATTGGGGTCGAAGACCACACCGAGCTCGACGCGCTTGTCGGTCTCGAGCCCGATCGACACGGCGAAGGTCGGAAGACCGTGGGCGTAGTTCGTCGTCCCGTCCAGCGGGTCGATGATCCAGCGGCGCCCGGACCGTCCCGCGGTGGCACCGCACTCCTCGCCCAGCACCGCGTCGTCGGGAAACGCGGCGGCCAGGCGCCCGACGATGAGCTCCTCGGCGCGCGCGTCCATCTCGGTGACGAGATTCGTCGGGCTTCCCTTGTAGGCGATGCGGCGCGATCCCGGGAGCTCGCTTTTGAGGAGATGCCCGGCGGCCCGCGCGGCGTCGATCGCCACGCGTCGTTCGAGCGATGCCATGCTTGTCCGCAATGTATCATACGTCTCGTGCACATCGTGGTGATGGGGTCGGGCGGCGTCGGCGGTTACTTCGGCGCGAAGCTCCTGCGCGGGGGAGCCGAGGTGACGATGGTCGCTCGCGGCCCCCACCTCGAGGCGATCCGCCGCACCGGGCTCACGATCCGCTCCGCGGTCGAGGGCGACTCCGCCGTGCGGCCGGCGGCGGTCGAGCGTCTCGAGGGTGTCGCGCGGGCTGACGCCGTCCTCTTCTGCGTCAAGTCATTCGACACGGAGGACGCGGCCGCGCGGCTCTGGTCGGTCCTGGGCCCGGACACGCCGGTGCTCTCGCTCCAGAACGGCGTCGACAACGAAGACAAGATCGACGCGCAGGTGGGAGCCGGGCGGTCGATGGGCGGCGTCGCGCAGATCTTCGCGACGATCGAGGCGCCGGGCGTCATCCGGCACAACGCGCTCGGGCGCATCATCTTCGGCGAGCTGGACGGCCGCGAGAGCGCGCGGGCCGAGGGGCTGCGCGACGCGTTCGCGCGCGCCGAGATTCCAGCCGAGCTGTCCAGGGACATTCGGCGGGCGCTCTGGGAGAAATACATCCTGCTCTGCGCCGTCGCCGGGACGACCGCCGTCACGCGCGAGACGCTCGGTGTCGTCCGCGACACGCCTGCGACCTGGCGCCTGTTCCGCACGCTCGTCGAGGAGGTCACGGCTCTCGCGCGCGCGGCCGGGGTGACCCTGCCGGACGACACGGTCGACCAGACGCTGGAGGTCGTCGAGTCCATTCCTCTCGGCAGTCGGGCCTCGCTCGCCCAGGACCTGCTGCAGGGCAAAC
>JAHFDK010000024.1 GCA_023249095.1 Candidatus Rokuibacteriota bacterium
GAATCACGCGCTCCAACCTCCTGGTGATCAACAAGATCGATCTGGCACCGCACGTGGGCGCGGACCTCTCCGTGATGGAGCGCGATTCGCGCCTGATGCGTGGTGCCCGCCCCTTCGTCTTCACGAACCTCCGGACGGGCGAGGGGGTCGACACGATCCTCGCCTGGATTCGGCACGAGCTGACGCTCGACGCGGCGATGGCGTGATCGCGGGGGCGCCGCTCGCCGCCGCCCGGGTCGGACGGGACGGGGCGCTGCGACTCCAGTTCGAGCGGCGCGGGGCCGCCACCGTGGTCGCGGGCTGCCGCTCCACGCCGCCGCTCCAGGTCCTGGCGCCGCTCGCGCTCGACGACCCGGCCGCGATCGTCTCGATCCTGAATCCAACGGGCGGCCTTGTCGGCGGCGACCGGCTCTCGATCGACGTGAACTTGGCGGCGGGGACCCATGCGGTCCTCACCACCCCTTCGGCCACCCGGGTGTACCGCACCGATGCCGAGGAGGCCACCCAGAGCGTGAAGCTTGCGCTGGGCCCGCGCGCGGTCGTCGAGTGGGTGCCCGACCACACCATCCCGTTCGCGGGCTCGGCCTTCCGCCAGGCGATCGACGTCCACATGGACGCGACCGCCGGGCTCATCCTCGTCGATGCCTTCTCCGCCGGCCGCATCGCCCGGGGAGAGGCGTGGCGGTTCGCCGCGCTCGAAAGCGCCGTTTCGATCCGCGACCAGTACGGCTGGCTGCTCCACGACCGGTTCGTCCTACGGGGTCCGGTCGCCAAGGACGACCCGGCATGGGACGGACTCGGCTGCGGAGAGCTCCATCCGTACTTCGGCTCGATCGCGATCGTCGGAGCCTTCGATCTCGAGCAGCTCGCGGCCGAGGTCCGGCGGCTCTGGGCGAGCGGCGGCGACGCGTGGGTCGGCGTGGCCGCGCTGGCGCGCCGCGGGGCGCTCGTTCGCTGCCTCGCGGCGAGCGCGCCGGCGCTCATCGATACCATCGAGACCTGTTGGGGCCTGGGCCGCCGGGCCCTCCTGGGACTTCCTCCGCTGCGTCTAAGGAAGGCGTAGCGCGATTGTGACGTTTCCGTTACACTCCGGTCCGGGTTAATGTTCAACCTGATCCCGAAGGAAGTCCGGTTCTTCGACTACTTCGAGCAGCAATCCCAGCACATCATCCGAGCCGCCGCCCTGCTGCACGAGATGGTCCACAACTTCGCCGACGCGCGGGCCAAGGCTCACGCGATCAAGGAAGTGGAGCATCAGGGCGATCAAGTGACCCACGAGATCATCAAGAAGCTGAACACGACCTTCATCACGCCGATCGACCGCGAGGACATCCACGACCTGGCCTCGCGCCTCGACGACGTGCTCGACTACATCGAGGCGGCCGCCGAGCGTCTGGTCGTCTACCGCATCAAGGAGCCGACCTCGGCGTGCCGGGCGTTGGCCGCGGTCATCGTGCACACCACCCACGCGATGGACCGCTGCATCAAGTGCCTGCGGACGATGGACCCCGCCTTCCACGAGCACACCGTCGAGGTCAACCGCCTGGAGAACACCGCCGACGTGCTGCTGCGGGACAGCCTCGCCGCGATGTTCGACGAGGCGAGCGATCCCATCGAGGTCATCAAGTGGAAAGAGATCTACGAGACGATGGAGATCGTCACGGATCGGTGCGAGGACGTCGCCAACGTGATCGAGGGGATCATCCTCAAGATGGCGTGACCGGCCCGGCCTGAGCGGTGCTCTCTCTCGTCGTCTTCATCGTCTTCATCGCACTCGTTTTCGACTTCATCAACGGTTTCCACGACGCCGCGAACTCTATCGCCACGGTGGTGTCGACCCGTGTGCTGACGCCGCTCCAGGCGGTCGTCTGGGCAGCATTCTTCAACTTCGTCGCCGCGTTCGGCTTCGGCGTGAGCGTGGCGCGCACGGTCGGGAAGGGTGTCGTCGAGACCACGGTGGTGGACCAGTGGGTGATCCTGGCGGGGCTGATCGGCGCGATTGTCTGGGACCTGATCACGTGGGTATGGGGGTTGCCGACGAGCTCCTCCCACGCGCTGATCGGCGGCTTCGCCGGCGCCGCCGTGGTCAAGGCGGGGTTCGGCTCGCTGATCGCGGCCGGCCTGATCAAGATCGGGGCGTTCATGATTCTGGCGCCTCTGATCGGCATGGTCGTCGGATTCACGCTGATGGTGCTGGTGCTCAACGTCTTCAAGAACGAGACGCCGGGACGCGTGGACAAGATCTTCCGTCGCGGCCAGCTCCTGTCGGCGGCCGCCTACAGCCTGGGTCACGGCACCAACGACGCCCAGAAGACGATGGGGATCATCGCCGTGCTGCTCTTCAGCACGGGTTACCTCGGGCCCGACTTCTACGTACCCTTCTGGGTCGTGCTCGCGGCGCACGCGGCGCTGGGCCTGGGCACGATGGCCGGCGGGTGGCGGATCGTGAAGACGATGGGGATGCGGATCACCAAGCTGCGGCCGGTGGGCGGTTTCTGCGCGGAGACCGCCGGCGCCATCATGCTGATCGGCACCGCGATCGGCGGCATTCCCGTCAGCACCACCCATACGATCAGCGGCTCGATCATGGGCGTCGGCGCCATTCAGCGCTTCTCGGCCGTGCGCTGGGGCGTGGCGGGCAAGATCCTCTGGGCGTGGATTCTCACGATCCCCGCCTCGGCGCTCGTCGCCGCGATCACCTGGACGCTGCTGCACCTCGTCGGGGCCTGACGCTCGGTGGCTCAGGGTCGCGCGGGGCCTCGATCGACCGCCCGATCGCGCGACTACTGGTCGAGGGCGCCCTTGATCGCGTCGAACACCGGGTTCTGCCCGCCGCGTGGCGTGGTGGCGGTCGCGGGGGCCGCCTTGCCCAGATACTTCCGGACGCAGTCGTACTGCTCCCAGCCCCGGAGCGGGTAGTTGAAGTCAACCGCCTTCCACTTCGCGTGGCCGTTCTTCTGCAGCGAGTCGAGTCCCCGCGACACGAGCTGCGCGAAGCGGCCGATGTTGTCGCAGTCCCGGCGGCGGAAATCGAATGACACGAGGACCGCCTTGACCGCCGCGGTGCTGATCGGAGTCGGCTGCCAGGCATAGACGCCGGCCGGAATCTCGGCCTGCGGGTAGAACTCCAGGATGCTCTTGTTGATGATCGGGATCAGCACGAGCTGGTCCTTGTCGCTGATGTCCTCCTTGAGAAGCTTCACGGGGTAACCGGCCACATAGAACATCGCGTCGACGCGGCCCGCCTTGAGCTCGGCGAGCGCCTCACTCGTGTCGATCGGCACCATCTCGCTGGGCGCCACGTCCGACAGCTTGAAGAGAAGACGCGCGGTCAAATACGTGCCGCTGCCGTCCCGGCCGATGGCGACCCTCCGGCCGGCGAGATCATCGAAGTCGGTGATGCCCTTTTTACCGACCAGATGGATTTCCTCGTTATAGAGGGGAAAGACCATCTTCGTCTTCCGCGCGATCCGCTGGAGCACTGGGTCCGACTGCACGCGGGAAACGAACGCCAGGACATCGGACTGCACGATGCCCATCGGAACGCCTGGCCGCTGGTACACAGCGTAGATGTTCTCGATCGACCCTTTCGAAGGGTAGACGGTCAGATTGATCCCCGCGGGCTTGACCAGCTTCTGCAGGTCGAGGCCGAACTGGTAGTAGGTGCCCTTGTCGCCTCCGGTGATCAACCCCATGTCCTCGGCGGCCACGCCGACACCCGCACACGCGAGAAGCACCAGAAGGGTCACGGACCAGGCGATGGTGACAGTCTTCACAGCACGTCCTCCTCATCCAGCGCGCCGACGGCATGAAACCGCGTTCCCAACGCCCCGATGATGCCACGGCCACGACGGAAATGGTCCGTAATTACACCGGTGTCGCGGGGGCGGGCCCGCGCCGCCCCGGTGGCGCCGCGACTGGGCGCCGGACAGGACCCCGGCGGTACGACGACGATCAACGGAAATCCCGCGCGTTGACCTGATACTTGGCAATCAATCCGTGCAGTGTTGGACGGCTCACGGCCAGAAGCCTCGCCCCTTGGGTGATGTTCCCGCGCGTCTTGGCGAGAGCATCCACCAGGGCGTTCCGCTCCGCGCGATTCCGAGCCTCTCGGAGCGAGGCCAGATCGGGGCCGTCCTTGACTTCGACGCCGAGGTCCCGTGCCTCGATGAATTTCGTCCGGGCCATGAGCACTCCTCGCTCCACCGCATTCTCGAGCTCGCGAATGTTGCCGGGCCAGGCATAGTGGATGATAGCCTCGAGAGCTGAGCTCCCGAAGCGGAGCTTTCTCCGGTGCTGCTTGTCGCTGCGCTGGAGGAACGCGTTGGCGATGAGCACGATGTCCTCGCCCCGGTCACGCAGGGGCGGGAGCGTCAGGTTCACGACCGACAGGCGATAGTAGAGGTCTTCACGGAACCGCCCGGCTTGAAGCTCCGCTTTCAGGTCTTTGTTGGTGGCCGCGACCACCCGGGCGTCGACGCGGAGCACCTCGCGGCCGCCGACCCGCTCGATCGCCCGCTCCTGGAGAAAGCGGAGGAGCTTCACCTGAAGCAGGGCGCTCATCTCACCGACTTCATCGAGGAAGAGCGTGCCGCCTTCCGCGAGCTCGAGCCTGCCCTTCCGCTGAACATGCGCGCCCGTGTAGGCGCCCTTTTCGTGGCCGAACAGCTCCGACTCCAGCAAGGTGTCCGGGATCGCCCCGCAGTTGATCGCCACAAACGGGCGCCTGTCGCGTGAGCTGTTGGAGTGGATGGCCCGTGCCAGGAGTTCCTTTCCCGTTCCGCTCTCGCCCTGGATCAGCACTGTCACGTCGGTCCGCGCGATGCGGCTCACCACGGCGAAGATCTCTTGTATGGCGGACGTGCGGCCCAGCATGCCCTCGCAGCGGGTCGCCGCCTCCCCCGCACGCTGCTTCTCGACGTCGGCCTCGATCGCCTGAAAATACGCCGCCCGCTGGAGCGCGACTTTCAGGTCGTGGAGCCGGATCGGCTTGTGGTGATAGTCGAACGCGCCGAGCTGGACCGCGCGGATCGCGCTCACGCGGCCGCCGGTACCAGTGAGGACGACCACCTTGGTCTGGGGCGCGGCCTTCATGATCTGATCCAGCGCCTCGAGCCCCGGCTCGGCGCTCTCCGGATCGGGGGGCAGCCCGAGGTCGAGGCAGACGAGCGCCGGCTGCTCGCGCTTGAGCGCCGAGAGGGCCTCCCGGCCGTGCTCGGCAAAGAGGAGCGTGAAGTCGTCCCGCAGCCCATCCTTGAGTTGCGTACAGATCAACTCCTCGTCCTCGACGATGAGGAGTGTGGGCTTGATCACTTTCCTTCAGCTCACCCGGGCGAGAAGCGCGCGCCCGAGCTTTCCCGGATCGTGCCGCGCGTCGTCGCCCGTCGCGAGCAGGTCGCACTCGACGACGGAGTGGCCGAGCGCTTTCAAGAGTTCGACGTCCGTCGGGACCGGCGCCGCGCCCAGCGTCGCATACCGTGCGAGCTGCTCGGGCGCGAACGGCGCAGTGTTGACCAGGATGTCGTGGATGGGAATCGTCGGCGCATGGCGGCGAATGGCCATGAGGTGATCCACCCCGGTGTAACCGTCGGTTTCGCCCGGCTCCGTCATGAGGTTCAGGACGAGCACCACGCGGGCCCGAGATCTGGCGATCGCCTCGGGCAGCTCCGGCACGAGAAGCACCGCCGCCAGGCTCGAATAGAGGCTGCCCGGGCCGATCACGATCAGGTCCGACCGCTCGAGCGCGTCCAGCGCCTCGGGCAGGGCCGAGGCATCGCTGGGCTGGAGCCGCAGGCGGCGAATCGGGCTCCGAGCGCCCGCGAGGCGGGACTCGCCCTCGATCACGGTCCCGTCGGACAGCTCGGCGCAGAGCATCACATTCTGGGTGGTCGAGGGCAGGACCCGGCCGCGGATCGAGAGCATGCGACCCGCGCGCGCGACGGCCCTGGCGAAGTCGTGCTCGAGCTCGGTGAGGGCGGTCAGGATGAGATTGCCGAGGCTGTGCCCGGCGACCTCGCTCCCGCGGGTGAAGCGGAAGTCGAACACTTCCGACAGCTCGGGATCGCCCCCGGCGAGGGCGAGCAGACAGTTCCGGATGTCGCCGGGGGACGGAAGCTGGTAGCTCGCTCGGAGCATGCCGGAGCTGCCGCCGTCGTCGGCGACGGTGACGATCGCGGTCAGGCGCGCCTGGTCCCGCTCCAAATCCCAGCGGCCCGACTCGAACAGCGACACCCGGAGCCCGCGGAGCACCGTGGGCAGCCCTGTGCCGCCGCCAAGCGCGACGACGCGCAGGTCGGGACGCGCCGGCTCCCCGCGCCCGCTCGAACGGGACACGGTAGTGGCTGACGTAATGAGCGAAGACGGCGCCATGGCTTAGAACTCTTTCGCGGAAGGGGGCACGACCATGTCTTGGAAATGGCGCGCGAGCGATTGACGCAGGACCGCCCTCTTCGTGTACGCGTACACGCACGTGTTGTCCTGCACCAGGTACGACTGCACGACGCCGCATGTCTGGAGCTTCATCAGCGCTTCCTGCGTGGACGCCACGTCCCGCCTGATCCACCACTCGGCGATGCCGCGCGGGGTGTCGGAGGCCTCGTTGTTGCGCATCAGGTATTGCACGATCTCGCGGCACACCGGATCGCTCGCGAGAAGGTCTCGAAGCGTCGTCACCCTGCTGTGGCCGGACTCGGGAGCTGGCGTCAATGCGGCGTGCTGACGGGGCACGAACGGGGCCAACGTCCTAACTGCCTGCACCCTCGATACCTTGGCGATCCGGAGAGGCTCACGACCCCGGCGAGTCCTCCAAGAACTTGCGCACTAGCCCCGCAAAGATTGCTGGCTCGGAACGAGACCGAGGTCGGGTCCGGCCGTGGCGGCGACGTCCCGGCCGTAGGCCTTCAGCTTGTACTGCAGGCAGCGGACGCTGATCTGGAGTAGCCGGGCCGCTTCTGTGCGGTTGCCGAGGGCCTTGTGGAGAGTCCGGAGGATGTGGCGGCGCTCGACCTCGCTGAGCGGCAGTCCCGCCTCGAACAGTCCCGACATGGCGGGCCCGGCCACGCTCGAGAAATCTCCGGCGAAGAGGTCTCGCTCGGTCAGCGTGTCGCCCTCGGCGAGGACGACCGCCTGCTCGAGGAAGTTCTCGAGCTGCCGGATGTTCCCGGGCCACGGCTGCGTGAGCATGCGTTCGAGGGTGGCGGGCGTGACCTTGGTGATGTGTTTTCCGTAGAGCCCAGCGAACCGCCGCAAGAAGTGATCGACCAGGTGTGGTATATCCTCCGGCCGCTCGCGGAGCGCGGGCACCTTGATCATGAAGACCGCGACCCGGTAGTAGAGGTCCTCCCGGAACGTACCCTGCGCGACGGCGGCCTTGAGGTCCTTGTTGGTCGCGGTGATGAGCCTGATGTCCGTCCGGATGGGCTTCGTCCCACCCACCTTGGAGAACTCGCGCGTCTGAATGACGCGAAGGAGCTTGGCCTGCAGCGTCGGGCTCAGCTCGCCCAGCTCGTCGATGAACAGCGACCCGGTGTGGGCCAGCGCGAAGACACCCTCGCGATGCTCCGTTGCGCCGGTGAAGGCCCCCTTCACGTGACCGAAGAGGTGACTCTCCATCAGGCCTTCCGGGATCGTCGTGCAGTCGAGCGTGATCAGGGGACGATCGCGGCGAGGACTCGCATAGTGGATCGCGCGCGCGATCAGCTCCTTGCCGGTGCCGCTCTCGCCGTGGATACAAACGTTCACGTCGCCGACCGCCACTTTGTCGATGCGCGTAAAGATCTCGGCCATCTGCGGCGACTCGCCGATGATGTCGTGGTAGGCCGAGCGGACCGCCGGGGCGAGCACCCGCCCCGGCGTGGTCCGCGTGCTCGGCACCGCCGGCCGCGCGACACATACGTGGGTTTGGTCCACGAACCCGTGAACGAGCAAGGGTAATACCAAGGGCAACCCGATCCCTAACTTCACGGTTCGCTTGCACATTTTGCGCGCCCGCAGCTCTTGCGTGACGACGTGGGGTGGCCGGGACCTGATCAGCGTAGAAGGAGGCAGGGTTCGGAAATCCACTGGAGGCTTCTAAATCAGGCACATAGACGAAGCTCGACGGGCGACCGATCGGTTGATCAGAAATGCAACACGACGCCCACGCTTCAGGGCCGAGGCGAACGATTTACCAGTCTTCGCTTTCCAATCTCGCTCCAGGGGGGCAAAGTAAGGCCCAGCGAGATGAGCAATTTCCAGACGGCGGGGAGTTGAGGCGCCCGGTACCGCGTGAGTTCTCGGCGCTTCCTACAATCGCGGGGGCGGGTCGTCGCTGGGGAGAGTCAGGATCACGTGGGACCGGACCTGGAGCTCCGCGTCGATCTCTTGGCGGAACCGCCGGTCCGCTCGTCGGCGTTCGGGACCCTGGTGCGCTGATCGGCTTCGACGCTCTCCGCGCCGGCGATCGAGGATCACCTCGACGTTCCCGTCGTCCCGGAACCGATCCACCAAATATTCATAGAGGCGGGGCTCGTGGCGGGAAACAAGAAATAGATGTCGGGCCATGTGTCTCGCTCTTATCCGTCTGACCTGTGTGGCGGTTCCGTTTTCCGCACTGAGCAGAAACGGCGAGCATTTGCGGTGCCATTCCAGAAGATGTTGAAACTCTCGGCACTTTCCGCGAAGCTGTGGACGCCGAGTGTAAGACTTTCCGACGGGGAGGGCGCATGCACCGAGTGATCGTCGTGGTCGCTCGAGACCGCCTCGACCTGTTCGGCTACTTCGAAAACATCTTCGCTGGCATGCCGGACATCAAGGTCCTGCTGGACCGTCGCCTCGCGCCGCCTGGCGCCGCACCGAGCGCCGCGACCGATCCCCCGCTGCGCGAGCGTCGGGACATCTACGACGAGCTGCAACAACGAGGCTTCGTCATGATTCGCCTGTGGTGATGCGACTGGCCTGGACGGTTCGGCGGAACTCGTACTTCGATTCAATCGACCTCATGCGCGTCGCCGAGCAAGCGCGGCAGCTGGCGGGGGTGACGGAGGTCGCGGTCGTGATGGGAACGGCGCCGGGCCGCTCGATGCTGGCCGAGGCTGCGATGTGGCCGCCGGAGGCGCCGGAAGCCGGCCCCTCCGATCTCCTGATCTGCGTTCGCGCGAGCACCGAGACGGTCGCGCACCGCGCGCTGGCGCGCGTCGAGGAGCTCCTGAGCGCCAGCCGGGACGGCGGGCCGGCGCGTGAAGACGTGGTGTCGCGCACGACCGCCAGCGCCGCGCGCCGAGCCGCCTCCGCCAACATCGCGGTCGTCGCCGTGCCGGGAGCCTATGCCGCCCTCGACGCGCACCAGGCGCTCTCGGCGGGACTGCACGTCTTCCTCTTCAGCGACGGCGTATCGTTGGCCGACGAGGCGGCGCTCAAGCGTCGCGCGCGTGACCGCGGTCTCCTGGTCATGGGGCCGGAGTGCGGGACGGCGATCATCAACGGCGTGGGCCTTGGATTCGCGAACCGGGTTCGCCGCGGGTCCATCGGCGTCATCGGAGCCTCGGGAACCGGTATCCAGGAGGTGACGAGCCTCGTTCATCGCCTCGGCGCCGGCGTCTCTCACGCGATCGGCACCGGGGGACGCGATCTCCACGCCGCCGTCGGCGGTCTCACCACGCTCCAGGCGATCGAAGCCCTCGCTGCCGACGTCGCCACGCGAGCCGTGGTTGTCGTCTCGAAGCCCCCGTCGCCCGTGGTCGCCGACACCGTGCTCCGGGCCGCCGTGGAGACGCGGAAGCCGGTCGTGGCCTGTCTGCTCGGCTACGAGGGGGCGACGCCGGGCGGCGTCCGGGCGGTGGCGACGCTTGACGAGGCGGCCTCCACCGCGGTCGGTCTCACCGGTGGCGCGGTCCGCGCGCTCGGACGACCACGGTCGGCGCCCGCGAGCGGCGCACGGGGGGCCGTCCGCGGCCTCTACGCGGGAGGGTCGCTATGCGACGAAGCGCGGCGCATCGTGGGCGGGAGTCCTCCTCATCGATTCGTCGATTTCGGCGCCGAGGAGTACACGCGGGGGCGGCCGCATCCGATCATCGATCCGAGCCGACGGAATGCCGCGCTCGTCGACGCCGCCGACGATCCGAGCGTCGCCGTGATCCTGCTCGATCTGGTCCTCGGCGACTGCGCGCATCCGGACCCGACGGGCGCCCTCCGCCCGGCGCTGACCGAGGTGCGGGCGAGACGCGGTAGCCGTGACCTGACGGTCGTCGCTCACGTGGTCGGGACCGACCAGGATCCGCAGGGTCTCGAGAAGCAGGAGGAGAGCCTCCGCGAGCTCGGCGCGATCGTGTGCGCGAGCAACCGGATCGCGGCCGAGACTGCCCGGGCGCTCGCCGAGGGGCGCGATGCCACCTGAGATCGATCTTCTCCGCGCTCCGCTGGGGGCGGTCGTCGTCGGCCCCGAGCTGTTCGCGTCGGCGCTGGTCGCTCAGGGCATTCCGGTACGGCGGGTCGACTGGCGGCCTCCGGGGTCGCCCGAGGCGCTCGCATCGCTCTGGTGCGACGCCGTCGACACCGCGAACCGCATCGCCCTCGATCGGCTCCTCGCCGCCCATCAGATCCTCGTCGACGTTCGTCCCGCGATCGAGGTGGTGCCGGGCATGACGCGCGAGACGATTCTTCACGCCGGGCCTCCCATCGCCTGGGAAGACATGAGCGGCCCGATGCGCGGCGGGATTGTCGGCGCGTTGATCTATGAAGGGCTCGCGCCGAGTTGGCAGGACGCCGAGCGTCTGGTCACGCGCGGCGCGGTTCGCTTCGATCCCTGCCATCATCACGCGGCCGTGGGACCGATGGCGGGCGCCACCACCGCGTCGATGCCGGTCCTGGTGGTGGAGAACCGTACCGCCGGCAACCGCGCCTACTCGACGCTGAACGAGGGGCTTGGCAAGGTGCTGCGGTACGGCGCCTACGCTCCGGACGTGATCGATCGCCTTTGCTGGTTCAGGGACGTCGTCGGTCCGGCGCTCGGCGAGGCCATCCGGCGTACCGGAGGCATCGACCTCCGCGCGCTGATCGCGCAGGCCGTGCAGATGGGCGACGAGTGTCACAACCGGAACCGCGCCGCGTCCGCGCTGCTCATCAAGGCGCTCGCCCCGGAGATCGCGGGGCTCGATCTGCCGGCCACCGAGCGCCGCCGCATCCTCGCCTTCGCGGCGTCCAACGAGCATCTCTTCTTGAACGTCGGGATGGCCGCGTGCAAGGCGGGGCTCGACGCCGCCCACAAGGTGCCGGAGTCGACGCTCGTCACGGCGATGGCGCGGAACGGTACCGAGTTCGGGATCCGCGTCAGCGGGCTGGGCGACCAGTGGTTCACCGGGCCGGCGCAGACGCCGCAGGGCCTCTACTTTCCCGGATTCGGCCCCGGCGACGCGAACCCCGACATCGGCGACAGCGCCATCACCGAGACGGCCGGCCTCGGCGGCTTCGCGATGGGCGGCGCCCCCGCCGTCGTCCAGTTCGTGGGCGGCACGCCGGCCGACGCGCTCGAGTACACGCGGCTCATGTACGAGATCACGCTCGGCGAGAGCACGGCCTACCGTTTGCCGCCGCTCGACTTTCGCGGGACGCCGACGGGAATCGACGTGCGACTCGTCGTCCAGACCGGGATCCTTCCGCAAATCGATACCGGCATGGCTCATCGCGAGCCGGGGATCGGGCAGGTCGGCGCGGGCCTCGTCAAGCCGCCACGCGTCTGTTTCGACCTCGCGTTCGAGGCACTGGTGCGCGCCCGGGCGGGCGCCGCCGACGTCTCGCGATGACCACCCGGCGCATCGGCGCGCGCATCCCACGCAACGAGGATCCCCGGTTGCTGCGGGGGCTCGGCTGCTTCGTCGACGACGTTCACCCGCCGGGGATCCTTCACGCGGCATCGCTGCGAAGCCCGCACGCTCACGCGCGGATCGTGAGGATCGACGCGACCGCCGCCCGCCGCGCGCCGGGTGTTCATCTGGTGCTCACGGCCGCCGAGCTGGGCGAGCTCAACCGGCCGTCGCCGCTGCTGATCCCGCACCCGACGCTCAGCCATCCGCGCACGCAGCGGCCGCTCGCCGTCGACGAGGTGCGGTACGTCGGCGAGGTCGTGGCGTTCGTCGTCGCCGACAGCCGCTATGTCGCCGAGGATGCGATCGCGCTGATCGAGGTGGAGTACGAGCCGCTCGCCGTCGTGACCGATCTGGCGACCGCGCTCGCGCCCGGCGCCCCACGGGTGCACGCCGACGTGCCGGACAACCGCGCCGCGCGCTTCCGACAGACGGTCGGCGACGCCGACGGCGTGCTGGCGCGCGCGCACCGGGTGCTGCGCGAGCGATTGACGATCGAGCGGAGCTGCGGCTGCCCGATCGAGGGGCGCGGCGTGGTCGCCGAATGGGACGCGCGCCGGCGAGTCCTCAAGGTCTGGGATTCGACCCAGGCGCCGCTTCCCATCAGGAACGGACTCGCCGGGCTCTTCGGCCTTCCGGAGTTCAGCGTGGAGGTCGTGGCACCCGACGTGGGCGGCGGCTTCGGCACGAAGATCATGCTCTTCTATCCGGAGGAGGTCCTCGTCCCGTACGTGGCGATCACGCTCGGGCGACCCGTGAAGTGGACGGAGGACCGGCGCGAGCACCTCATCGCGGCCAACCAGGAGCGCGGGCAGATCCACGACGTCGAGGTGGCCATCGACGAGACGGGCCGGATCCTGGCGCTGCGCGATCACTTCGTGCACGACACCGGGGCTTACACCCCGTACGGCATCGTCGTGCCCATCATCACGTCGACCCAGCTTCCCGGGCCCTATCGCCTGAAGAACTACACCGTCGAGTTCGAGGTCGCGTATTCCAACAAGGCGGCGGTGTCCCCGTATCGGGGCGCCGGCCGCCCGCACGGCGTCTTCGTCATGGAGCGCGTGATCGGGCTGATCGCGCGCGAGCTCGGGCTCGAGCCGGCGGAGGTACGGCGCCGCAACTTCATCCAGCCCGACGAGTTCCCGTGGGACGTGGGGCTCACCTTCCAGGATGGGGGGCCGACGCGCTACGACAGCGGGAACTACCCGGCCGGCCTCGCGATGGCAGTGGACATGATCGGAGCCGTCGATTTCCGGCGGCGGCAGAGCGAGGCGCGCCGCGCTGGGCGGTACCTCGGGCTCGGCCTCGGCTGCTACGTCGAGGGCACCGGGATCGGGCCGTACGAGGGCGCACACGTGCGCGTCGAGCCGAACGGCAAGGTCCTGGTCGCGACGGGCCTGACGACGCAGGGTCAGGGTCACGGCACCACGTTCGCCCAGATCGCCGCCGAGGCGCTCGGCTGCGATCCCGCCGACGTGTCCGTCGTCACCGGGGACACCACCAAGTTCAACTGGGGCGCCGGGACGTACGCGAGCCGCGGCCTGGTGACGAGCGGCAACGCGATCCACCGCGCCGCGACAGAGGTCCGCGAGAAGGCCCTGCATCTCGCGGCGGGGCTTCTCGAAGTCTCTCCGGACGACCTCGAGCTGGCCGACGGCCGTGCCCGCGTCAGAGGCGTGCCGGGCAAAGAATTGACGCTCGGCGCGCTGGCCACGGTAGCGAACCCGATCCGCTACGCGCACGGGAAAGAGGCGGCCGAGGCCGCCCTGAGGCTCGTGAAGCCGCGGGAAGGCGCCGTCCTCCGCGAGGGCGAGGAGCCGGGGCTCGAGGCGCGCGGCTACTACGCGCCCCCGCACGCGACCTTCGCCAGCGGCTGCCACGCGGCGATCGTCGAGGTGGACCTCGACACCGGGAACCTCACGTTCCTCCGTTACGTGGTTCAGCACGACTGTGGCACCGTCGTGAACCCGACCATCGTCGAGGGCCAGATCCGCGGGGGCGTCGCGCAGGGCGTCGGCGGCGCGTTCTACGAGCGCATCATCTACGACGACGCCGGCCAGCCGCTCACCGCGACCTTCGCGGACTTCTTGATGCCGACCGCGCTGGAGGTCCCCGAGATCGAGATCGGCCACATGGAGACGCCGTCGCCGCTGAACGCGCTCGGGATCAAGGGGGTGGGCGAGGCCGGCGCCATCCCCGTTCCCGCGCTCGTCGCCGAGGCCATCGACGACGCGCTGGCGCCGCTCGGGGTGCGGGTGCGCGAGATGCCGCTCCATCCGGACCGGTTGCGTCAGCTGATCGCGGCTGCGCGAGCACGTGGTGGTTGATAGTTTGACAAGTATGAAAATGTCGAATACAGTCTCCCTGGGTGGCCGGGCGACGCCGCGCGCGCGGCCGCCGGTGAGGAGGGCGCGATGAGCGACGAGTCGATCAAGGAGATCGTGAAGCAGAAGTACGGCCGAGCGGCGCTGCGCGTCGTGAGCGGCGACGGCGCGTGTTGTGGCCCCGCGTCGTCGCGCGGCGACTGCGATCCGATCACGTCGAAGCTCTACGAGGCCGGCGAGACCGCCGAGTTGCCGGCCGAGGCGGTGGCCGCCTCACTCGGCTGTGGGAACCCGACGGCGCTCGCCGAGCTGTCCCCGGGCGAGATCGTGCTGGACCTGGGCTCGGGCGGCGGTATCGACGTTCTCCTGTCGGCCAAGCGCGTCGGCCCGACCGGCAAGGCCTACGGTCTCGACATGACCGACGAGATGCTGGCGCTCGCCCGTGCGAACCAGGCGAAGGCCGGTGTCGAGAACATCGAGTTCCTCCGGGGCGAGATCGAGGCGATCCCGCTGCCTAGCGATTCGGTGGACGTCATCATCTCGAACTGCGTCATCAACCTGTCGGCCGACAAGGACCGCGTCTTCGCCGAGGCCTTCCGCGTACTCAAGCCGGGCGGGCGCGTCGCGGTCTCCGACGTCGTCGTGCGCGGCGCCGTGCCGCCCGAGATCCGCAAGAGCGTCGAGCTGTGGATCGGCTGCGTCGCGGGCGCGCTGGAGGACGGGGAGTATCGGGCGAAGCTCGCGAAGGCCGGGTTCGAGGCGATCGACCTCGAGCCGACACGGATCTACCGGACCGACGATGCGCGCGACTTTCTCGCGGGCTCCGGGATCGATGTCGACGCGATCGCGCCCGACGTGGATGGCAAGTTCATGAGCGCGTTCGTCCGGGCCCGCAAGCCGACGCGGTGAGGTCCCGCAGACCGCCGGGGTGATTCTCGCCTATCTGACGCTCCTCGGTGCGAACGTCGTCTACGCGACATCGTACGTCGCGACACGCGTCACGCTCGGAAGCGTCCCGCCGGCGACACTCGCGCTGGCGAGGCTCGTCATCGGCTCGCTGGTCCTGGCGCCGCTCGCCCGGCCGCGGGCCTCGGATCCGACCCTGTCGCGCGCCGACCGCCGGGCCATCGCGCGGATGGGGATCCTCGGCTTTGCCGCGGCGTACGTCTTCGCCCACTGGGGCATCGCGCGGTCCACGGCCACGAACGCGGCGCTCTTGATCGTCGTCGAGCCGGTCTCGCTCATGCTCCTGAGCCCGCTGTACCTCGGCGAGCGATTGTCGCGGCGCGAGGCGATGGGGGCGGCGCTGGCGGTCGCCGGCAGCGCGCTGGTGGTCCTCAACGGGATCCCCGGGGTGACCGGGACGCTCGTATCCCACTGGCAGGGCGACCTGCTGCTCGTGCTCGCAGGCCTCGCCTACGCGTCCTACTCGCTTTTGGGGCGTCGCGTGCTCGAGCGCCACGGGCCACTCCGCGTCACCGCCCGGTCGCTCGTCTGGGGCGCCGCGGGGATCCTGCCCGTCGCCGGGGTCGAGTGGGCGTCCGGCGCGCGGGCGGCCTGGACGGCCACAGCCGTCGCCGGGACGCTCTATCTCGCGGTCGTCATTACCGCTCTCGGCTACGTCGCGTGGAACTGGGCCCTCGCGCGAGTCCCGGCGCCCCGCGCGGCGATCTTCCTCAACGTCCAGCCGATCGTCGGGACGCTCCTGGGCGCGGCGCTGCTCGGCGAACCCCTCACGCCCTTCACGATCCTCGGCGGCGCCTTGATCGTGGCGGGCCTCGCGGTGGCGTTCGGGCCCAGAGCCCGGTGACGGTATACTCGAAAGCGTGGCCGAGCCTCGCCGCTATCAGCTCCAGAACGACGCCGCGAATCGCCTGATCGCCGACCTGCTCGACGCAGAGGCAGTGCCTGCCGAGCGCCGCGGCTATATCCAGCATCTCCTCACGACTGTACTCAAGCTCCACGAGGACGGTGCCGGGACCGCGGACCTCAAGATCACCAACACGGCGATCAAGGAGCTCCGCTACGCTTACAAGGTCTTCGCCCCGTACACCCTGGTCCGCAAGGTGACGGTCTTCGGCTCGGCGCGCTCGGCCTCGAGTGAGGAAGCCATGGCCAGCGCGCGCCTCTTCGGCAAGCGGATGACCGAGGAGGGCTGGATGGTCGTCACCGGGGCCGGTGCCGGCATCATGGGCGCCGCGCAGGAGGGAGCGGGCGGCGAGAAGAGCTTCGGGCTGAACATCCGCCTGCCGTTCGAGCAGGAGGCCAATCCCTGGATCGCCTCGGATCCCAAGCTGATCACCTTCAAGTACTTCTTCACGCGCAAGCTCTTCCTGGTGAAGGAGGCGAGCGCGGTCGTGCTCTTCCCGGGCGGCTACGGGACGATGGACGAGACCTTCGAGCTCCTCACGCTGATGCAGACGGGCAAGTCGGCGATCATTCCCGTCGTGCTGATCGAGGCCGGGCCCAAGCCCTTCTGGCGGATCTGGCACCGGTGGATCGCGGGCACGCTGGTGGAGCGCGGGCTCATCGATCCCGAGGACACCTCGCTCTTCCGGATCGTCGACACGCCCGACGAGGCGGTGGGCGAGATCACGAGCTTCTACCGCGTCTACCACTCATCGCGGATCGTCGGCGACGATCTGGTCTTCCGGCTCACGCACCCGCTCGAGCCGACGCAGCTCGCCGACCTTCAGGGCAAGTTCGGCGACATCCTCAAAGGGCCCGCGACGCAGGCGCCGGGCCCGGCGCCGCGGGAGCTGAACGAGTTCCCCGAGCTGCCGCGGCTCATCCTGCCGTTCGACCACCGCTCCTTCGGGCGGCTCCGCCAGCTCATCGACTTCGTCAACCAGCTCTGAGCCTTTCACGCCGCCCGGCCTGCGGTGTCATAGGGGCGGAGGGTGAGATCCCATGCCAAGCACAGATCGGCCCGAGTCCGGATTCCTCGTCCTGGCGGATATTTCGGGGTTCACGGCGTTCGTGACCGCCACGGAGCTCGAGCACGGGGCGGAGGTTACGGGCGTGCTGCTGGCCGGAGTCATGGAGGCGCTCTCTCCGCCGCTGGAGATCCAGGAGCTGGAGGGCGACGCGGTGTTCGCGCTGGGCCCGGACGATGCCGAGGGGGCGGACCGGCGGCTCCTCGAGGCGTTCGGCCGCGCCTTCGCCGCCTTCGGCGAGCGGCGGCGCGAGATCTCACTGGACACGAGCTGCGCCTGCCGGGCCTGCCGGGGTGTGCTCGGGCTCAGCCTCAAGCTGATCGTCCATCACGGGAGTTTCTTGCGGCAGGTCGTGCGTGGTCGATCCCGCGTCGCCGGCCCGGACATCATCCTCGCGCACCGGTTCCTCAAGAACGACGTCGAGCCCACGACGTACGTGCTGTTTACCGGCGCGGCGGTCGAGCGCTTCGGCATCGATCCGGTCGCGGCCGGCATGGCCCGCTACACGGGCACGTACGCGCATTTCGGTGAAGTGGACTGCTACGTCGTCTCGCTCGACCGCTTCGGGCGCCTCGGCGACGGCGGCAACGGCGAGGTACTACTCGGGCTCCGGTCGCTCCTCAGTGACCTGGCACTCGGTGCAGACCCAGGTCCGCAGGACGACCTTCGTCCGGTCGTGGCGGCGTAGGGTCCAGGGAATCAGGGCGAGCCGCCCGCACTTCGGACAACGCTCGGGGCGCGCGTCGGGTGGAAGTGTCGACGGGAGCCACGGAATCTTCGCGGGCATCGGATCGGATGATATCAGGTGGGCCCTCGCCCGGGTACAATAGGGGCCCATGAGACGGTTCCGCGTCGCCCTGGGCCAGATCAATCCCACGGTCGGCGACTTCGATCGCAACGTCCGCATGATCGTGGACGGGATCGAACGGGCGCGCGCGCTCGGCTGCTCGCTGGTGGCCTTCCCCGAGCTCGCGATCACCGGCTACCCGCCCGAGGACCTCCTCTTCAAGCCGGCCTTCATCGAGGCAAACCTTCGCGCGCTCGACGCGGTGACGCGCGCCTCGCGCGGGCTGTCGGTGGTGGTCGGCTTCGTCGACAAGAACGACGACATCTTCAACGCCGCCGCGGTGCTGCACGACGGGATCCGCGCGGGCGTGTACCACAAGCAGTACCTGCCGAACTACGGCGTTTTCGACGAGAACCGCTACTTCCAAGCCGGGACCGAAGCGCCCGTCTTCGTGGCGGGCGATACGACCTTCGCGGTCAACGTGTGCGAGGACATCTGGTATCCGGCGGGGCCGACCACTGTGCAGGCGCTCGCCGGCGCCGAGCTGGTCGTCAACATCAACGGATCGCCGTACCACGCCGGCAAGGCCCGCTTCCGCGAGCAGATGGTGTCAACGCGCGCGGTCGACGACCTCGTGTGCGTGGCCTACGTCAACATGGTGGGCGGTCAGGACGAGCTCGTGTTCGACGGTGCGAGCATGATCGTCAACGAGCACGGCGAGTGCGTCGCGCGCGGGCAGATGTTCGAGGAGGATCTGGTCGTCGCCGACCTCGACCTCGAAGCCGTCTTCCGGGCCCGGCTCCACGATTCGCGGCGGCGCAAGGAGAAGCTCCGGGTGCGGGAGACAGCGACCCGGGTCTCGCTCCCGGCGCTTGCCGCGCCGGACGCGCCGGCGTTTCCGCCCCGCGCGGTGGCGACGCTCTCACCCGTCGAGGAGGTCTTCGGCGCGCTCGTCCTCGGGACGCGTGACTACGTGCGGAAGAACGGATTCAAGCGCGTGGTGATCGGGCTCTCGGGCGGGATCGACTCGTCACTGGTCGCCGCGGTCGCCGTCGAGGCGCTCGGCCGGGAGAACGTGGCGGGCGTCGGGATGCCGTCCGCCCACTCGTCGACGGGAACGCGGCGCGATGCGCAGCGGCTGGCCAAGCACCTCGGCATCGAGTTCCTCACGATTCCGATCACGCCGCTCCTCAACACGTACAAGCGATCGCTGGCGAAGGCGTTCAAGGGGATGAAGGAGGACGTCACCGAGGAGAACATCCAGGCCCGCATCCGGGGCAACCTCCTCATGGCGCTGTCGAACAAGTTCGGCTGGCTCGTGCTCACGACGGGCAACAAGAGCGAGTACAGCGTCGGCTACACGACGCTCTACGGCGACATGGCGGGCGGCTTCGCCGTGATCAAGGACGTCCCGAAGATGCTCGTCTACGACGTCGCGCGCCACGTCAACGCGCGCGCCGGCCGGGCGATCATTCCCGAACCCGTCTTCACGCGGGCGCCGTCGGCCGAGCTGCGTCCCGATCAGACCGACCAGGATACGCTGCCACCCTACGCCGAGCTGGACCGGATCCTCGAGGGGTACGTGGAGGAGGACCGGGGCGTGAACGACCTCATCGCCCGTGGGTTCCCGGCCGACACGGTGCGCCGCGTCGTCTCGATGGTGGACACGAACGAGTACAAGCGGCGCCAGGCCCCGATCGGCGTCAAGATCACGCCCCGCGCCTTCGGGCGCGACTGGCGCCCGCCGATCGTCAACCGCTTCCGCGAGCGCTAGTACTTCACGGAGCCGATCGTCGACCGCGGGCCTCCCAACGTCCGGTTTTTATCCCCGGGCTGCGTAGCCCGGCTCGAAGCCTGTGCTCAGCGATTGCGAACTACTGCTCGGACAAGGTGTTTCGCGGCTTCCGCGATGACTCACCGGCCGTGGTAGCTTGCGGCGAGGCGCTTGGTCCGCCCTGCTACGCGGTTCAAACGACTACTACTGTAGGTAGTAAGGCAGGCGATATGGCCAAGCCAAAGCCGCACACGCTTGAATTCCTGCTTCAGCTCGACGTACTCAAAGGGTTGGTGCCGAAGATCGGCAGGGAGCAGTGGCAGACGTTGTACTCCAGTGCCGATGACGGTCCGCATCTTTTCGGAATGTGGTGCGCCCTCCTGGATGACGGTGCTGCTGCACGGGCCATAGGTCATGACAGCTGGGATCTCATGATCGGTGATGGCAAACCAAGCTTCGCGCAGAGTGCCCGAAGGCACAGAGGTCACTACCTACCATCGATTTGGGAGTCGTGTCGGTGTGAGACCCCTGGTCCTCTACCGATCGTTCCACGGCGCGTTCCGCCAGTATGCAGAGATCGACGAGGAGTTTCGCCTCTACCACGACCTTGCAGAAGACAGGGCGCGCGGGCTCCTGTTGTCCTTCGACGCGTCAGGCCGAGAGATCGAGGTGGTACGGATCACATCAAATGAAGTGCGGGCTAGGCTCAAACACCTCCGGCAGTTTCAGGCAGGCACCGGACTCCACCTCGCCATCTTTCTCGACTCGATCAGATACTCTGAGATTCCCTTGGCCGACATACCCGCAAATGAGCGCGGGCAAGTTGAGACAGACGGCATGGTCCGCTGGCGCCGAAACGTTGTTGAGTGTGACTTCAAGCCGGAGTACCAGACGTTCTCACGAGTGCTTTGCAAGGTGATTCTCGCGCCACCACCCCCAGGCAAGGCCGGCGTCTGGCCGTTCAAGGACGATGACGATCAGCGGGCGGTGGCGTTCATCATTGGGGTTGACGAAGAGGGCAACGAGATAGAACACAATTCAGACCCTGCGACCCTGTCCAACTACTTTGGGGCGAACCCTGGAGAGCCCCACTACCTCACGCCGGTATATTTCCGCCGTGAGGTCTTGGCAAAAGTACTTCGGGGAACCCGAACGATACCAAGTTTCGGATGGTCGGCTAAGTTGTCTGAGCCTCTGGGGCTGCCAGATCGACAACGACCTCGATTCGCATGTCGTGGTGTTCCTCGGCGACCTCGGACGCGACCTCCCGTACGACGAGCGACTGCACTGGCGGCAGTTTAATGTCGCCCCAGAAGGCGGAGTGAGCGAGACGAGCTTCCGGCGGAGTTTCCTGGCTCAGTTTGCCGATGCCCAATCGCCCGACTTGACCTTTCGCCGCGCGTACCGCGACATCGCACGCGATTGGGAAGAGGCGCACGGATGGCCACTGTTCCTTTCCCCGTCAGCTGGTGATGCACATTTGCTCGATACCGTGCGGGTACCGTGACCAATTCCCAAGCTGAACTCGACGAGCAGATCGGCCATCTCACAAAGCTCCTCGTGGATTCGCTAAACGAGAAAGAACTGGCTGCGCGCTCTGGCCCTCTTGCGGAAGGCATCAAAGGGATCGGGAAACTGGCCGGGTTCCTCGAGGCAACACAGTTCCAGGAGCGGCAGTCAGTTGTTCAGTTGCTTCGAGATCTCCAGACCCTACGGTCCACCGGATCGGCGCACCGCAAGGGTTCGGGCTACGAGAGGATCATTGCCAAGCTCGGAGTCGACGCAACACGAAAGTCTGATGCGGTCCGGAGACTCTTGGAGGAAGCCACGGGGGCTCTTCACGCGCTGCGTCTTCACTACGTCGACCGGCGAGAAGGCGCTGACTAACAGCACGTTGACCGGACCGCTGGCTCGCATTCGCTCGCCGCGGCCGGTCAACGTGAGCGCTCGCTGGATTCGTCGGGACCGACTGGGCTGGTGACCTAGCGTATCACCGCACGCGCGTGTACTTCACGACGCGCCGCGGACGCCCCCACGCGCCGGGCCGGACGACGTAGAGATCGCCGCGCGAGTCGCCCCAGATGCCGTGGCACGAGCGAAAGCTCGGATCGCCCCACTGCGCCAGCCGCTCGCCCTCGAGGGTCAAGACGCTGACCAGCCCGCCGTTGTGCTCGGGAATGTAGACGATGTCGTCGGCGTCCACGAAGAAGGCCGCTGGTCCAATGAGCTTGGTGGACCAGACGTGGAGGAACTTGCCCGCCTGGTCGAACACCTGCACGCGGTCGTTCTCCCGGTCGCACACCAGGACGCGCCCCCGGGTGTCGATCCACACCCCGTGCGGCAGGCTGAACTGCCCCGGGCCCGTGCCCGGCTCGCCCCAGGAAAAGAGATAGGTGCCGTCGGCGGCGAACTTGTGCACCCGGGCGTTGCCGTAGCCGTCGGTCATGAACATCTCGCCGGACGGCGTCAGGGCGATGTCCGTCGGCAGGTTGAAGGGACCGCCGCCGTGCGTGACGTTCCGGTAGGCACTCGAGTTGAAATCCATCGGGTCCACACCGGTGTCCGAGCGATGGCCTCGCGTGCCGATCGTCCGGAGCAGCGTTCCGTCGCTGGTATAGAGCAGCATCTGCCCGTGATCGCGATCCACGATCCAGAGGTTGTCGTGCTCGTCGGCGCGGATCGTGTGGGGAAAGGCGAAAAGCCCGGCACCCCAGGACGAGAGATAGTTTCCCTCGCGGTCGAAGACGACGATCGGGTGGTCGGGCGTGCGGTTGAAGCAGTAGACGCGATCACGCGAGTCGACCGTCACGGCCGCCGCGGGCATCGCCCACCCGGCCGGGAGCTTGGCCCAGTCGTCATCGACTTGGTAGGTGTACCGGCCGCTTCCGACAACGGTGTTCATGTACTGACTCCTTCCATCTGGAGCGCGTAGAGTCGGCGATAGAGGCCGTCGCGCGCGAGCAGCTCGTCGTGGCGTCCGACCTCCGCGATGCCACCCTCGTGCACGACGACGATGCGGTCGGCGTTCCGTACCGTCGCCAGCCGGTGGGCGATGACCAGTACGGTGCGGCCACGCATCAGCTCGGCGAGGGCCTGCTGGATCATGAACTCGCTCTCGGCGTCCAGGTCCGAGGTCGCCTCGTCGAGGATGAGAATCGGCGGGTTCTTCAGGAAGGCGCGGGCGATGGCGATGCGCTGGCGCTGGCCGCCGGAGAGCCGCACGCCCCGCTCGCCCACCAGCGTCTGATAGCCATCGGGGCACGCGACGATGAACTCCTCGGCGTGCGCCTGACGGGCGGCGCGGACGACGTCCTCGAAGGGCGCGCCCGGGCGTCCGTACGCGATGTTGTACAGAATCGAGTCGCTGAAGAGGAACGTCTCCTGGGTGACGAGGCCGATCAGGGCACGGAGCGAGGCCTGAGTGACGTCGCGGAGATCGTGGCCGTCGATCGTGATCCGCCCGGCGCTGACGTCGTGGAAGCGCGGCAGGAGATCCATGAGGGTCGACTTGCCGGCGCCGCTCATGCCGACGAACGCGACGACTTCGCCTCGGTCGATCGTCAGCGAGACGTTGCGCAGCGTGAGGTCCTCGGAGTCCACGTGCCGGAAGCCGACCTGGTCGAAGACGATCGCGTGGCGGAACGCGTCGAGCGCGACGGCGTCCGCAGTGTCGGCGATCGCCGGCGGCAGGTCGAGGATCTCGAAGACACGCTCGACGGACGCGGTCGACTGCTGGACGGTGTTGACGATCCGCGAGAGCTGCCGGACGGGCCCGTAGAGCAGGGCCACCGCGGCCGTGAACGAGAAGAAATCGCCGGGCGTGATCGCGCCGACGATGACCTGGTGGCCGCCGTACCAGAGGGCGCCCATGATGCCGAAGGCGGTCAGCACCTCCATGAGCGGTTCCGTGAGCTGATCGGTGCGGTGGTCCTTCAGGGCCAGCGTGAGCAACCCGCGGTTGACGCGGTCGAATCGCTCCACCTCGTGCGCCTCGCGCCCGAACGCCTTGACGATCTTCGTCCCCGAGAGCACCTCGTGCAGGAGCACGTTCAGCTCGGCGACCTTCCGCTGCGACCGCTTGTTGATCCGGTAGAGCTTGCGTCCGATCGTCCGTACCGCCAACCCGACGAACGGGAAGACCACGAGCGCGATCAGGGCCAGCCGCCAGTCCCGGACGAACATGACGGCGGCGAGCACGACCACCATCACGATGTTCCGGATCGTCATCACCATGACCGTCGACGAGAGGCGCGCCAGCCGGTTCACGTCGGTCACGATACGCGACGCCAGCTCCGCCGAGTGGCGGCTCGTGAAGAACGACAGCGACATCCGCTGGATGTGGGTGTAGAGGTCCCGGCGAATCGCCGCGATCACGCGCTCGCCGGCCGCCGCCATCAAGTAGGAGTAGCCGTAGCGGCCCACGGCCTTGCATACGTACGCGCCGAGGAACAGTAGCGGGATGATCTTCAGCATCGCCTCGTCGCGGCGGATGAAGACGTCGTCCATGGCGGGCTTGACGAGCCACGCGATCGCGCCCTCCATTGCGGCGACCACGACCGCGAGCGCCGTGCCGAGAAGCAGCATCGGCACGTGGGGCCTGAGATAGACGAACAGACGCCCGTAGAGCACGGTCGGAACGCTCATGGCGCCGCTCGCGCCGTCATCACGCTTCGAAGAACTCGCGCACCGCCGCGATCACCCGATCGATCTCCGCGTCCTCGTGGCCGGCCGACATCGGCAGCGTGAGAATCTCCTCGACGAGCCGCTCCGTCCGCGCCAGCGGCGACGGCGAGAACCGCTCGATCGCGGGCTGCCGGTGGGTCGGGATCGGATAGTGGATGCCGGTCTGGATCCCGCGCTCCTTCAGGAAGGCGGCCAGCGCCGCGCGCCGCGGCGTGCGCACCACGAAGAGGTGGTACACGTGGCGGGCCAGGGCGCGCTCGCCGGGCAGGACCAGCGACAGCCCGGCGAGCCCACGGGCGTAACGCTCCGCGAGAACGCGCCGGCGGCCGTTCATCGCGTCGAGCCGCCGCAGCAGCACCCGCAGCGCCGCGGCCTGCAGCTCGTTGAAGCGCAGGTTGAAGCCGATCTCCGCGTGCACGTTCCGGTCGACTCGGCCGTGATCCCGCAGCCGGCGGCAACGGGCCACGACCTCGTCGTCACTGGTGAGGACGGCACCGCCGTCGCCCATGCCGGGCAGATTCTTCGACGGGTAGAAGGAGAAGACCGCGGCGCGGCCGAAGCTACCCACCCGTTGCCCGTTCCACTCGGCGCCTTGCGCCTGGGCACAGTCCTCGAGAAGCCAGAGGCCGAGGCGCGAGGCGAGGTCCTGGACGGCCGTCAGGTCCACCGGCTGGCCGTACAGGTGCACGGGCACGATCCCGACCGTCCGCGGCGTCGCCTTCGCTTCGGCGTCGGCCGGATCGAGGGTGTAGAACTCGTCCGCGTCCACGAACACGGGCGTCGCCTCCGCGAGGCAGATCGCCTCGACCGTGGGGAACGCCGTGTGCGAGGGCACCAGGATCTCGTCGCCGGCCTTCACGCCGAGCGCGCGCAACGTCAGCCAGAGCGCGGCGGTCGCCGAGCTGGTCAGCACGGCGTGCTTCACGCCGGTGGCGGCCGCCAGCTCGGCTTCGAGCTGCCGGCACTGCGGACCCAGGACGTACTGGCGCGAGTCGATCGCCGCCAGCACGGCTTGCTTGATCTCATCGTCGACCGGCGGGCGGGACAGCGGAATCGGCATCATGGCGTCGGTCCGGAGAGGCGGTCGTACCGGCCGCGATAGTAGACCAGCGGTGCGCCCTCGGCCGAGTGCGAGCGCTCCACGCGTCCGACGAGGATCGTGTGGTCGCCTTCGAGATAGACGTTGACCGTCGCGCACTCGAGCTGGGCGAGCGAGTGGTCGATGAGCGGCAGGCCGAGCGGGCTCAGCGTGAACGGCACGCCGTCGAACTTGTTGTCGATCTTCGTGGTGGCGAACCGGCGCGACACGACCTCCTGCTCGAGACCCAGGATGTTGACGGCGAACATCTTGCCCGCGACCAGCGCGGGGTAGCTTTGCGCCTTGTGGTCCACGCACACCAGGACGAGCGGTGGCTCGAGCGACACCGACGTGAACGCGCTCGCGGTGAGCCCCGTCGGGCGGCCGTCCCTGTCGCAGACGGTGATGACGGTGACGCCCGTGGCGAAATGGCCGAGGACGCGGCGGAATTCGTCCGGAGGAATCACCCGCTTTTTGTAGCAGGTCGAAGGCGAGAGTGCAAGGTTTCGCGGGTAGATAGACGCAGTGCAGGCGTGCCTGTATAGTCCCGGTATGGTGACCGAACAGGCCGTGCTCGACGCGCTGCGAGGGGTCAAGGATCCGGAGCAGCAACAGGACATCGTCGCGCTCGGTCTCATCCGCGACCTGACCATCGCCGACTCGGAGGTCACCTTCACGCTTGCCTTCACGACCCAGTCACCGGCGTCGAAGGCCACCATGCACAGTATGGCCTCGCGAGCCGTGGGCCGGGTCCCGGGCGTCTCGAAGGTGCAGGTCAAGATGGGGGGCATGCCGGGCGCGCGGCCGGGGCAGCCGGCGCAGCCGGCGGCTCACGCCCACGCGCAAGGCCCGCAGAGGTCGGCGGAGTTCATCCCCGAGGTGAAGCACACGATCGCGGTGTCGTCCGGCAAGGGAGGGGTCGGCAAGTCCACGGTCAGCGTGAACCTCGCGGTGGCGCTGCGCCAGTCCGGCGCGGCGGTCGGCATCGTCGACTCCGACGTGTACGGCCCCGACATTCCCCTCATGCTGGGCTCGCGCGGCCGCCCGGGCATGTTCGAGAACCGGATCATCCCGGTCGAGGTGCACGGCCTGAAGATGATGTCGATCGGGCTGCTCGTGAACGACCGGGAGCCGCTCGTCTGGCGCGGCCCCATGATCCACTCCTTCATCCAGCAGATGCTGAAGGACGTCATGTGGGGCGCCCTGGATTACCTCGTCTTCGACATGCCACCCGGGACCGGCGACGCCCAGCTCTCGCTCTCGCAGATCATTCCGCTCTCGGGCGTCGTGATGGTGACGACCCCGCAGGAGGTCGCGCTGCTCGACGTGCGCAAGGCGATTGGGATGTTCCAGAAGCTCAACGTGCCGATCCTCGGCATCGTCGAGAACATGAGCTACTTCATCGCGCCCGACACCGGAAAGCGCTACCCGATCTTCGGCGAAGGGGGCGGACGGCGGCTCTCCGAGGAGTACGGTGTGCCGCTGTTGGTGCAGGTCCCACTCGATCCGGAAACCCGGCTCGCCGGCGACGAGGGCACACCGATCACCCTTCGGCGGCCCGACTCGCCCCAGGCGGGCACCTTCCGCGAGCTGGCCGCGGCGGTGCGGCGGCGCCTCGGCGAGCTCGCCGTGCTCCGGCCGCTGCCGAAGATCGGTTGACCGGGCCGAGGGAAGAGCGCAGCCGTGCCGCCCCTGACCTTGCCGATCTTCCCGCTGCCCGACGTCACGTTCTTTCCCCACACGCTCCTGCCGTTGCACGTCTTCGAGGCCCGCTATCGGGCGATGGTGATGGATGCGCTGGCGCGCGACCGGCGGCTGGCGGTCGTGAGGCTCAGGCCGGGTTTCGAGGCGGCTTACGCCGGCAAGCCCGCCGTGCACGCGGTGGCGGGGGCGGGCGAGATCGTCAGCTGGGAGCGCCTGGCCACGGGCCGCTACAACATTCTCGTGAAGGGCGAGTGGCGCGTCCGCATCGAGAGCGAGCGGCCGAGCGACACCCTCTACCGCATCGTCACGGCCCAGCGGCTCGACGACGTCGCACCGACCACTGACGCCTCGGCCGCGCTTGCCCGCATCCGGGACGTGTGCGGCCGCCTGCTGCGCGCGCTGGATCGTCCGGCCGATCTGCTGGATACGGCCCTAGCGGGCCAGCTACCCGGCGTGATCGCCGACCGGATTGCCGCGGCAGTGGTGCCCGACGCCGATCTCCGCCAGGAGTTGCTGGAGACGTTCGACGTCACGCGCCGCCTCGACCGCCTCGGCCAGGCACTCGAGCAACTCGTGAACCAGCTGCGCGAAGGTCGCGAGTGATCCGCGCGTTTCTCGGGGCGTTGCTGATCGTGACGGTGGCGGCGGCGGCAGTGGACGCGATGCAATGGGCGTGGATGGGGGTGCGGATCCGCGATCTGTCCGAGCAGGAGATGGACGAGATCGCGAAGCGGCACGGGATCCGCGAGGGGTTCGGGGTGGTCATCATCGACGTGATGGAGGGGACGCCCGCCGAGAAGGCTGGGATCAAGAGCGGCGACCTGGTCGTGGCCTTCGAAGAGCGTCCCGTGACCGACACCCGGCTCCTCCAGCGCCTGATCGGCGGGGCCGGCGTCGGGCAGGATGTGCGGTTGACGGTTCTTCGGACCGACGGGCGGCGGCGCCTCGAGGTCCGTCTCGCGGCGATGCCTCGCCCGGTGCTCGGGGAACGGATCTCGGCCGAATTCGGGTTTCTCGTGCGAGAGCCCGAGCCCGCCGGGTCCGCCGCGGCCACGATCTCCGGGGTCATCCGGCGGAGCGCCGCGGAACGGGCAGGGCTCGAGGTGAGTGACGTGATCCTCGAGGTCAACGATCAGGCGGTCGAGACGCGCGAGGCGCTGCGTGAGGCCATGGCCGACGCGAGCATCGAGGGGCCGCTCCGGCTGACGATCCGCCGGGGCGGCAGCCGCCTGTCGGTGACGCTGCGGGCTCCGTGAGCGGGACAATGTGCTTCTTTGTTGACAGGTCCCGCACCGCTCGCATAGCTTGGGGGCGGTGGTCCGACCACGAAGCGATGTGTCCTGTCCTCGGATGATCTACCGGCTCCGGCTGAACACTTGACGCCACCGATCAGGAGGAGGTGCTCCATGAGCGATTCGCACACGGTCACCGAGACCCCACGCCGCACATTCCTGAGAGGCGCCGCTCTGGCGGCGACGGGCGCCGCGACGCTCGGCTTTCCGATGGTCGCCAAAGCTCAGGGTCCGATCTCGATGCGCTGGCAGAGCACGTGGCCGCAGAAGGACATCTTCCACGAGTACGCGCTGGACTTCGCCAAGAAGGTCAACGACATGACGGGCGGCGATCTCAAGATCGAGGTGCTGCCCGCGGGCGCGGTGGTGCCCGCGTTCGGCCTGCTCGACGCCGTGTCGAAGGGCACGCTCGACGGCGGCCACGGCGTGCTGGTGTACCACTACGGCAAGCAGACGGCGCTCGCCCTCTGGGGCTCGGGCCCCGGCTACGGCATGGACGCCAACATGCTGCTCTCCTGGCACAAGTACGGCGGGGGCAAGCAGCTCCTCAACAAGCTCTATGCCTCCATCGGGGCGAACGTCGTGTCCTTCCCCTATGGCCCGATGGCGACCCAGCCGCTCGGCTGGTACAAGAAGCAGATCACGAAGCCCGACGATTTCAAGGGGCTCAAGTTCCGCACGGTCGGCATCTCGATCGACGTGTTCCAGGGCATGGGCGCGGCGGTCAACGCGCTGCCCGGCGGCGAGATCGTGCCGGCCCTGGACCGCGGACTCATCGACGCCGCCGAGTTCAACAACGCGACGTCCGACCGCATCCTCGGGTTCGCCGACGTCGCGAAGATCTGCATGCTGCAGAGCTATCACCAGAACGCCGAGCAGTTCGAGATCACGTTCAACAAGACCAAGTTCGACGCGCTGCCGGACAAGATGAAGGCCATCATCGAGAACGCGGTGGAGGCCGCCTCGGCCGACATGTCGTGGAAGTCGATCGACCGCTACTCGAAGGACTACATCGAGCTGCAGACCAAGGACAAGGTCCGGTTCTTCATCACGCCGCCGGCCGTCCTGCAGAAGCAGCTCGAGATCTACGACACCGTCGCGGACAAGAAGGCGTCGGAGAACCCGATGTTCAAGGAGATCGCCGAGTCGCAGAAAGCCTTCGCCGCGCGGGCCGTCAAGTGGGACCTCGACACCAACGTGAGCCGCCGCATGGCGTATAACCACTACTTCGGCAAGCCCGCGGCCAAGAAGAGCTAGGTTCTCCGTGACGGAGCCGCAGCAGGCCAGCCACCCGGTGCTCGCCGGGCGGCTGGCCTTTTTCCCCCGCCGATGAACGCGCAGCGTCTACTCCGCACCATCGACCTGGTGAGCTACGCGAGCGGGAAGGCCTTCGCCTGGCTGATCATGGCGCTGACGTTCGTGGTTTCCATCGAGGTCTTCAAGCGTTACATCCTCAACGCCCCGACCGCCTGGATCTTCGACTTCAACAGCATGCTGTACGGCACGCTGTTCATGATGTGCGGCGCGTACACGCTGGCGGCCGCCGGTCACGTCCGGGCCGACTTCGTCTACATCTACATGAAGCCGCGCGGTCAGGCGGCGCTCGACCTGATCCTCTACTTCCTGTTCTTCATCCCGGGTATCCTGGGGCTCATTTACGCGGGGTACGATTACGCCGCCCTCTCCTGGCGCATCGGTGAGCACTCGACGGTGACCGCGGAGGGCCCGCCCGTCTATCACTTCAAGACCGTGATCCCCCTGGCGGGCGCGCTGGTCATGCTCCAGGGGTTGGCCGAAATCGTCCGGTGCATCGTGTGTCTACGCACCGGCGCCTGGCCGTCGCGACTCGAGGACGTCGAGGAGATCGACGTCATCGAGACGCAGCTCGGGCGCAGCGAGTTCGTGGACGAGGAGTCGCGCCGCGCGGCGATGGAAGGCGCGCACGCGATCGACGAGGCCGCCCGCCACCGCACCGTGGTGGACGAGACCGAGCGCCAGAGCCGGACCCCGTGAGCGACCCCTACCTCGGCCTCACGATGCTCGGCCTCATCGTGGTCGCGATCATGATGGGCTTCCCGACCGCGTTCACGCTGATGGGTCTCGGGATGGTCTTCGGCTTCATCGCGTTCTGGAATCCCCTCCAGCACTGGTACGACAACCGGATCTTCGACCTGATCGTGCAGCGGACGTACGGGGTGATGACGAACGACACGCTGCTATCGATCCCGTTGTTCGTGTTCATGGGCTACATCATGGAACGGGCGGCGCTGGTGGACCGCATGTTCCACAGCGTGCAGCTCGCGTTCCGGCGCGTGCCGGCCTCCCTGGCGGTGACCACCCTGCTGGTGTGTGCGTTCTGGGGCATCGCCTCCGGCATCGTCGGGGCCGTCGTCGTCCTCATGGGCGTGATCGCGATGCGGCCGATGCTGAACGCGGGCTATGACGTGAAGCTGGCCTCCGGCGCGATCACCGCCGGCGGGACGCTCGGCATCCTCATCCCGCCGTCGGTCATGCTGATCGTCTACGCCGCGGTGGCCGGGCAGTCCATCGTCAAGCTCTACGCGGCGGCGATGCTGCCGGGCTTCTTCCTGACGTTCCTCTACCTCGTCTACATCCTCGGCTGGGCCATCATCAACCCGAAGATCGCGCCCAAGCTCGCGCCCGACCAGTACCGCATCGCGGTGCCGGAGTATCTCCAGCGGGTACAGGGCGGGTCCCGGAGCGTTGTCCCGGGCCTCCTGGCCGCCGCGTTCCGCCCGGGCGTCGTGAGCGGGGCCCGCACCGAGAGCGGGGCGCCGGCGGGCTATGGCATGATCGCCAAGAGCCTGCTCGTCCTGTCGGTGCCGGTGCTCCTGACGGTCGGCACATTCGGCGCGACATGGTGGTACGTCACCGTCTACAACGCGCCGGAGGCTGCCGCGACCGCGACTGCGCCTGCGAAGCCTGCGACCGTCGCGACGGCACCGACGGCACCTCCGGCCGCAGCACCGGCACCAGCCGAGGACAAGCCGCAGGAAGTGGGCCTGGCCGGCGAGGCCACGGACGACAGCGCCGGCAAGCCCGACGGGCCGCCGCAGGAAGTGACCTCGTTCGTGGAACGGACGACGTCGACCGCGGGCACGATCCCCGCGCACTTCTATCCGTGGTTCTGGGGGCTGGCCGCGGTCGCGGCGCTCCTGCTCTTCGTCTACTTCTGGCGGATGGATGGCGAGCAGCTCGAGATCCTGAAGGAGTTGTGCGTCTCGGTGGTGCCGCTCGGCGTCCTCACCGTCATCGTGCTGGCGGTGATCCTGTTCGGCATCTGCACCGCGACCGAATCGGCCGCGATCGGCGCGCTCGGCGCGCTGTACCTGGCCGTGATGTCGCGGTATCTGCGTCCGGTCCTGTGGTGGAGCCTGGTCGGCGTGATCGTCGGCGTCCTGCTTGGATGGTATGAGGGCGAGGCCTTCGCGTCGCTCATCGTGGCGGGGTCGATCAGCGGGACGCTCCTGGGCACGGTCGCGCCAGGGCTCTGGTATCTCAGGACCTCACCGGAGCTCAGGCGCAACTTGAAAGAGTCGACGTTCCTAACGGCGAAGACGACCGCGATGGTGTGCTGGCTCTTCGTCGGCTCGGCGCTGTTCTCCGCCGTGTTCGCCTTGCACGGCGGGCAGGGGCTGATCGAGCGCTGGGTGCTCTCCATGAACCTGTCGCCGCTCGGCTTCCAGTTCACGGCGCAGCTGATCATCTTCCTGCTCGGCTGGCCGCTCGAGTGGACCGAGATCATCGTGATCTTCTGTCCGATCTTCATCCCCCTGCTGAGCCACTTCCAGGTCGACCCGATCCTCTTCGGCACCATGGTCGCGGTGAATCTCCAGGCGGCCTTCCTGTCGCCACCGGTGGCGATGTCGGCGTTCTACCTGAAGGGCGTGTCGCCCAAGCACGTGACGCTCAACCAGATCTTCGCCGGGATGATGCCGTACATGCTCATCGTCTGCATCTGCCTCGCGTTCATGTACATCTGGCCCGGTATGACCCTCTGGCTCCCGGAGTTTCTCTACGGGAAGTGACCCGAAGGGGGGACTTCGTCCCCCACTGCCGCCTCGGGGGCGGCTGGCGGTCCCGCAGCATGCATGAGTCACCGTGCCAATCACTCCGGAGCAAACACTTGCCGCCGCCGGCATCGATGACGCGCGCCAAGCTGAGTACCAGAGGAGGATGAGTGCGCTGCTGGCGAGCCGGTCGTGACCGTGGCGGATGCCCGTTTGGAGAATCTCGGGGCGCCCGCGGACGTTACTGCGACTTCTTTTTCTTCGACCAACGTGCGGCGACGGCCCGCCACGCATGGGCACGGCGCGCGTCGGCCGAAGCCTTCGGCTTCTCCTGGCTGACGAGTAGCGGGCTCGATGGGAGCAGCGGATCGCAGACTGTGAGGCCGGGCGGGATTCGTGGCCTAGCTTCTTGACGAAGCCCGAGGGCGCGCAGTTTCGCTGGGCGGCATCACCCCCGAGTGGCACGCGCGCTTGACCGCCCGCCCTGGCCGAAGGCGAGCGGACCGCCACACGAGCGGACCGCCACATTGACGAGCCCCTGACCTCGGGCTACTGTCGCCCTGCCCTACGCCCGGCCCGATCCACTGGAGGCTCGGCAATGAAGTGTCCCCGGTGCCAGCAGGAGAACCCGCGCCAGGCGAAGTTCTGCCTGGAGTGCGCGGCGCCTCTTGCTCTGCGATGCGCGAACTGCGGGACACAACTGCCGGCCGGAGCGAAGTTCTGCTTCGAGTGCGCGACGCCGGTCAGCGCCCGGGGCTCGGCGCCGCGATTTGCCTCACCCGAGGCCTACACGCCGAAGCATCTCGCCGAACGGATCATCAACTCAAAGGCGGCGCTGGAAGGCGAGCGCAAGCAGGTCACGGTCCTCTTCGCCGACCTCAAGGGCTCGATGGAGCTGCTCGCTGACCGCGATCCCGAGGAGGCGCGCAAGATTCTCGATCCCGTCCTCGAACGCATGATGGAGGCCGTCCACCGCTACGAGGGCACGGTGAACCAGGTGATGGGCGACGGGATCATGGCGCTCTTCGGCGCGCCGCTGGCCCATGAGGACCACGCCGTGCGGGCCTGCTACGCGGCGCTCCGGATGCAGGAGAGCGTGAAGAAGTACGCGGAAGAGGTCCGACGCTCTCACGCGGCCGTGGTCAAGATCCGCGTCGGACTCAACTCCGGCGAGGTCGTCGTGCGCGCCATCGGCAGCGATCTCCACATGGACTACACGGCCGTCGGCCAGACGACGCACCTGGCCGCGCGGATGGAGCAGCTCGCCGATCCCGGCGCGATCGCGATCACGCCCGAGACGCTGGCGCTGGTCGAGGGCTACGTCGAGGTGAAGTCGCTGGGTCCGGTGCCGGTGAAGGGGCTCGGCGAGCCGGTCGAGGTGTTCGAGCTGGCTGGGGCCGGCGCCGCCCGCACCCGCCTCGAGGGCGCGGCGCGGCGGGGGCTCACGCGCTTCGTCGGCCGGACCGAGGAGCTGGAGCAGCTCCGGGGCGCCCTCGACCGCGCGAGCCAGGGCCACGGTCAGGTGGTCGCGGTGGTCGGGGAGCCGGGCGTGGGCAAGTCGCGTCTCTTCTGGGAGCTCATCCACTCCCACCGCGTCCACGGCTGGCTCATCGTGCAATCCGCCTCGGTCTCCTACGGCAAGGCCACTGCCTACCTGCCCGTGATCGAGCTGCTGCGAAGCTACTTCGAGATCGAGAACCGCGACGACCCGCGCAAGATCCGGGAGAAGGTCACGGGGAAGGTCTTGACACTCGCGCCGGCGCTCGGGCCCGCGGTGCCCGCCCTCCTGGCACTCCTCGACGTGCCGGTGGAGGAGGCGTCCTGGCAGGACCTCGATCCGCTCCAGCGGCGCCAGCAAACGCTCGACGCAGTCAAGCGCCTGTTGCTGCGCGAGAGCGAGGTCCAGCCTCTGATCGTTGTCTTCGAGGACCTTCACTGGATCGATGGCGAAACCCAGACGTTGCTCGACAGCCTCGTCGAGAGCCTGCCCGCGGCGCGCCTCCTGCTCCTCGTCAACTACCGCCCCGAGTACAGCCACGTCTGGGGCGGCAAGACCTACTACCGCCAGCTCCGCATCGATCCCCTACCGCCCGAGAGCGCTGACGAGCTGCTCCATGCGCTCCTCGGCCCTGACGCGGCGCTCGGCCCGCTCAAGCAGGTCCTGGTCGAGCGGACGGAGGCGAATCCCCTCTTCCTCGAGGAGAGTGTGCGCGCCCTGGTGGAGACGGCGGCTCTGGCGGGCGAGCGCGGCGCATATCGGCTCACCCGGCCCGTCGAGCAGCTGACGATCCCCGCCACCGTCCAGGCCATCCTGGCCGCGCGTATCGACCGCCTGGGGCCCGAGGCCAAGCGCCTGCTCCAGGCGGCCGCCGTCATCGGCAAGGACGTGCCCATGCCGCTGCTCCTGGCCATCGCCGACGCGCCGGAGCCCGAGGTGCGCGCCGGGCTGACGCACCTGCAGGCGGCGGAGTTCCTTTACGAGGTCAGGCTCTTTCCGGACCTCGAGTACACGTTCAAGCACGCGCTCACTCATGAAGTCGCGTACGGGGGGCTGCTCCACGAGCGGCAGCGCGCTCTCCACGCCCGCATCACCGAGGCCATCGAGCGACTCTCGCCCGAGCGCGTCGCCGAGCAGGTCGAGCGGCTGGCCCACCACGCCCTGCGCGGAGAGCTGTGGGACAAGGCGGTCGTCTATCTCCGCCAGGCGGGGCTCCGGGTCATGGCGCGGGCAGGCTACCGCGAGGCCATTGCCCACCTGGAGCAGGCGCTCGGGACCCTCCGCCATCTCCCCGAGACCCGGGAAACGATCGAGCTGACTATCGACATCCGCATCGACCTCCGGAACGCGCTCCTCCCGCTCGGCGATCTGGCGCACAGGCGGGAGCACCTCCACGAGGCAGAGGTACTCGCCAGGACGCTCGGCGACCCGCGCCGCATCGGGCGGATCGCCGGCTTCATGGTGGACGAGTGCCTCAACGCTGGCGATTACGACGAGGCCGTCCGATTCGGGCAGGAAGCCCTGAGTATCGCGCGAACCATCGGTGATCGCTCGATCGAGGTGCTCGCAACGTCCAACCTGGGCGAGACACACGCCGCCCGGGGCGAGCTTAGCGACGCGGCTACCTTCCTCGAGCGCTACGTGGCGCTCGAGGGCGACCTGCGCTACGAGCGCTTCGGGACGCCTGTCATCAAATCCGCGGACTCGGGGGGCTGTCTCGCCGACGTGCTCTCCCAGCTCGGCCGGTTCGACGAGGCCATCGAGCACGCTGAGGCCGCGGTGCGGATCGCTGAAGAGGCCGATCATCCCTTCACGCTGTACTGGGGGTTGTTTCATCTCGGCCTCGTCCACCTCCGTCGCGGGGATCTCCCACGCGCCACCCAGCTCCTCGAGCGGGGCCTCGACCTCTGCCGAACGTGGCAGATCGTTGCCGGGACACCGTTCGTCGCGGCGACCCTCGGCGGCGCCTACGCCCTCGCCGGCCGGGCTGACGAGGCGCTCCCGCTGGTCGCGGACGCCGTCGAGGATCTCCGCCGTCGCCAGATTCACCGCCAGCCCGCGCTCATTCTTCTGTGCGCGGGGACGACCTACCTCTCGGCCGGGCGGATCGACGAGACCGCCAGCCACGCCCGAGAGGCACTGGCGCTCACCCGCCGGCTGGGGGCTCGGGGAAGCGAGGCCCACGCCCTGTGCCTCGCCGGTGACGTCGCGTCGACAGGTGGCGCTGAGGATGCTGAAGGCTACTATCGCGAAGCGCTGGCGCTCGCCGAACCGCGCGGAATGCGCCCGCTCGTCGCCCACTGCCACCTCGGCCTCGGCAAGCTCTACCGGCGCACGGGCAAGCGGGAGCAGGCCCGCGAGCACCTCACCACCGCGACGACGATGTACCGTGAGATGGACATGCGGTTCTGGCTGGAGGAGGCGGAGGCAGAACTGAAGGTGTTGAGATGAAGTGTCTCTCGTGTCAGCACGAGAGCCCCCGCAGACACAAACTCACGAGGAGTGGGGCGCACACCTCGCTGCTTGCCCACACGAGCGCCTTCGCCTAGCCTGTCGTCGATCGCTGATCGGTCGGAATGCCTGTGAGAAGCGAGGAGAGGCCGATGCGTCGGCGTGCAAAGCCCGCGAAGGCGAAGGTCGAAGCCACGCTCCCTGTCGCCCGCAAGTCGCGGAAGAACCAAGGCCCCAAAGTCCGCGACCTTGAGAAGCGCCTGGCGGAAGCGTTGAAGCTCAAGACAGAGGCGCTGAAGCGCGAGGCGGAGGCGCTAGGGCAGCTCCAGACGCGCAACCGCGAACTGGTTGAGGCGCTGGAGCAGCAGACGGCGACGAGCGAGATCCTGCGGGTCATCTCCGGCTCGCCGACGAATATTCAGCCCATGCTCGACGCGATCGTTCAGAGCGCCGTCCGGCTCTGTGACAGCCTCTTCAGCGTCGTCTTCCTCTTCGACGGCCGCCAGATCGCGCAGGCCGCCCATCACGGCTTCAGCGCGGAAGGGCTCGCGGCCGAGCGGAGGAATTGGCCCCGGCCAGCGACACGCGACACCATGACCGGCCAGGCGATCCTGGACCGGCGGATCGTTCACGTGCGGGACGCCGAGACGGACGGTGACGTACCCCCGTTGACCCGCGAGGTCGCGCGGGCCGTCGGCTATCGCAGCATCATTTCCGTCCCGATGCTCCGAGAGGGCGAGTGCATCGGCTCGATCAACGCGGCCCGCGTGAGGTCCGCATTCACCGAGAGGCAGATCGCGCTGCTCACGACCTTCGCCGACCAGGCGGTCATCGCGATCGAGAACGTGCGGCTGTTCAAAGAACTGCAGGAGAAGAATAAGGCGTTGACGCAGGCCCACGCTCAGGTCACTGAGGCGCTGGAGCAGCAGACCGCGACGAGCGAAATCCTCCGGGTCATCGCGAGTTCACCGACAGACATCGAGCCGGTTCTTGATGCCGTAGCGGAAAGCTCCGCTCGGCTCTGCGGAGCAAACGACGCGCAGATCTACCGTGTCGAGGGAGAGACCGTGCTCCGGGTCGCTCGGTTCGGGCCCCTTCCTGCATCGCCTGAAAGTGCAACAATGTCGATCAGCCGCGGCCTGGTCGTCGGCCGCACCGTGATCGATCGAGAGACGATTCACATCCACGACATCACCCCGCTCTTCGACACCGAGTTTCCCGAATCTCGGAACCGCTTTATTGCCGGCACTCGCACAGTTCTCTCCACACCACTCCTGCGCGAGGGTGTTCCGATCGGCGTGATCCTCATTCGCCGGCTAGAGGTCCGGCCCTTCTCCGACAACCAGGTCAAGCTGCTCAAGACCTTCGCCGACCAGGCCGTCATCGCCATCGAGAACGCGCGGCTGTTCAGCGAGCTGCAGGCCAAGAACGCCGATCTCACCGAAGCACTAGAGCAGCAGACGGCGACGAGCGAGATCCTCAGTGTCATTTCGCGTTCGCCGACGGATGTCCAGCCGGTCTTTGACACGATCGCGCGGAGCGCGGTACGGCTGTGCGAGGGAGCGCGGACGCTCGTCTGCACGTTCGACGGTGAGCTGATTCATCTCGCCGCTTACCACAACGCGACTCCCGAGGCGCTCGAATCCGCCCGCGCCGAGCTGTTCCCCCTACGGCCTCGCCATGAGCTGCCATTCGCCCGGGCGATCCTGAATCGCGCGCTGGTGCACGTGCGCGACGTCGATCGGGAGCCCGGTCCCACGCCGGAGTTCTTACGCCAGGCGCGCGTGCGCAGCGCTCTCTGCGTGCCGCTGCTCCGGGATGGCCACGCGATCGGTGTGATTGCCGTCTCGCGGAGCGAACCCAGGCCGTTCTCTGACAACCAAATCGCGCTCTTGCAGACCTTCGCCGACCAAGCCGTCATCGCGATCGAGAACGTGCGGCTCTTCAAAGAGCTGGACGCACGCAATCGCGACCTCGCCGAGGCGCTGACCCAGCAGACGACGACCAGCGAGATCCTTAGGGTCATTGCCGGCTCCCCGACAGATCTGCAGCCGGTACTCGATGCGCTGGTCGAGAGCGCCAGCCGGCTGTGCCAAGCGGCGGACACCTTTCTCCTGCTCGTCGAAGGGGATCAGCTCAGGGTGGCCGCCCTCCACGGCTCCGTGGAAGAGAGCGCCAGGCTCTCGAATGCGATTCACCGCGGTTGGATGGCCGGCCGAGCCGTCGTGGACGCCCGGACGGTTCACGTCGAGGATCTGACCAAGTCCGAGGCCGAGTTCCCCCTCGGCGCGCAGATTGCCGTCCGGCTTGGACACCGGACTGCGCTCGCCATGCCCCTCCTCCGCAAGGGCGTCCCGATCGGGGCCCTCTTCCTTCGCCGCCGGGAGGTCCGGCAGTTCTCGGACAAGGAGATCGCGCTCCTCCAGACCTTCGCGGACCAGGCCGTCATCGCCATTGAGAACGTCCGGCTGTTCAAGGAGCTGGAGGCCCGTAACAAAGCGCTCACGGAGGCCCTGGAGCAACAGACGGCGACGGCCGAGATCCTGCGGACGATCAGCCAGGCTCAGACGGACGCGCAGCCGGTGTTCGAGGCGATCGCGGACAGCGTCATGCGGCTCTTCGGGGCCTGGTCGGCGTTGGTATTCGGGTACGACGGCGAGTTTCTGCGCCTGACGGCGGCGCGCGGCGGTTTGCCGGGGAGCAGCGACTCCCTCCTCGCGCGACTCGGGGTCCCGTACCGCCCGACGGACGACAGCCCGGCCCTTCGAACGGTGCGGACGCGGACGGTACAGCACATCGTCAATGTGGAGGCGTTGGATCCGTCTTGGAACCCGCGATTCCAGGAGGAGGCCACCGCGCGCGGGTTCAGATCCCTAGTGCAGGCGCCGATGTTGCGCGAAGACGACGTGGTCGGAGTCATCGCGGTCACCCGCGCCCAGCCCGGAGGGTTCACCCCGGCCGAGATCGCGCTCCTCAAAACCTTTGCCGACCAGGCCGTCATTGCCATCGAGAACGTGCGGTTGTTACGGAACTTCAGACGCGCAACCGCGAGATCGCGGACAAGAGTCGCCAGCTTGAAGTCGCCAGCCAACACAAGTCCGAGTTCCTGGCCAACATGTCGCACGAGCTGCGAACGCCGCTCAACGCGATCATCGGCTTCTCCGAGGTGCTGACGGAACGTATGTTCGGGGAGCTGAACGAGAAGCAGGAAGAGTATCTGAAGGACATCAACGCGTCGGGCACGCATCTGCTGTCCCTGATCAATGACATCCTCGATCTGTCGAAGATCGAGGCCGGGCGGATGGAGCTTGAGCTAACGGACTTCGACCTCCCCACGGCGCTTGACAATGCCCTAACCCTGGTCCGCGAGCGAGCGGCGCGACGGGGTATCACGTTGGAGAAGAGCGTCGATGAGCGCCTGGGCCAGATACGGGCGGACGAGCGAAAGATCCGACAGGTGGCCCTGAACGTGCTGTCCAACGCAATCAAGTTCACGCCGGAGGGCGGCCGGATCGAAGTGCGGGCGGTGCCGGTGGACGGGTCGGTCGAAGTGTCAGTCAGCGACACCGGGGTGGGCATCGCGCCCGAGGACCAGGAGGCCGTGTTCGAAGAGTTTCGCCAGGTCGGCACCAGCGCGGCGAAGCAGGAAGGGACGGGGCTCGGGTTAGCTCTCTGCCGCAAGTTCGTCGAGTTGCATGGCGGGAGAATATGGGTCACGAGCCAGGTGGGCGTGGGCTCGACGTTCACGTTCACGATCCCGGTGCGCCGTAGCG
>JAHFDK010000173.1 GCA_023249095.1 Candidatus Rokuibacteriota bacterium
CCCGCCCATGCCCGGGACGATCATTGTGGTCTCACGGTTGGATCAATTCACACCGGTACCCCGCTCCGCGCTCGAGCCGCCTCCCAAGTCCGGTCGTCTCTCCGCCTAGTCGTAGCTAGTCATTGCGTAACGCTCTAAACCCCTCGGGGTGGCCTCTGGCCGCTGCCTGCGCGCTTCTGCGCACGCGTCCGGACGCCGCCGGGGAGACGAACATGATGATGCAGATGTGCGGATCCGGCATGATGGTCGCCGGCATCCTCGCCGTGCTCCTGAGCCAATGATCGATCGGCTCATCGAGGTCTCGCTTCGCAACCGGTTTCTGGTCGTCGCCTTCTTCCTGCTCCTCGGCGGCTGGGGCTACTGGGCGCTCCTGACGACCCCGATCGACGCGATCCCGGACCTCTCCGACAACCAGGTCATCGTCTTCACAGACTGGTCCGGACGCTCGCCGCAGGAGGTCGAGGACCAGGTCACGTATCCGCTGACCGTGAGCCTGCAAGGCCTGCCCGGGGTGCGCGTCGTGCGGTCGTCGTCGGCGTTCGGCTTCTCGATGATCAACGTGATCTTCGAGGACGACGTCGATCTCTACTTCGCGCGCTCCCGTGTCCTCGAGCGACTCAACCTGCTCGCGAAATCGTTGCCCAACGGCGTTGTGCCAACACTCGGCCCGGACGCGACGGGCGTCGGCCACGTCTTCTGGTACACGGTCGAGGGCAAGGGGGTCTCGCTCCGCGACCTCCGGTCGCTCCAGGACTGGTTTATCCGCTACCAGCTCAACTCGGTGCCGGGCGTGGCCGAAGTTGCGAGCATCGGCGGCACCGTGCGCCAGTACCAGATCGACGTCGATCCGAACCGCCTGCGCGCCTACCGCATCCCGCTGTCCGCGGTCGTCGACGCCGTGATGCGGAGCAACCGCAACGTCGGGGGCAACGTCGTCGAGGCGAGCGGGACCTGGTCCGTGGTGCGCGGCCTCGGGTTGATCGCGAGCACGCGCGACCTGGAAGACGTGGTCGTCGGGGCCGAGAACGGCGTGCCCATCTTCGTGCGCCAGGTCGCCGACGTGAAGGTCGGGGATGCATTCCGGGCGGCCGCGCTCGTCAAGGGGACGGACGAGGCGGTGGGCGGCGTCGTCGTCGCGCGCTACGGGGTGAGCACCGTCGACGTCATCAACCGGATCAAGGAGAAGATCCGGGCGCTCCAGACTGGCCTGCCGCCGGGTGTGAGGATCGTGTCGTTCTACGACCGCTCAGCGCTCATCGAGCGGGCGGTCCAGACCCTGCGGCGGGCGCTGATCGAGGAGACGATCGTCGTCACGGTAGTGAACATTCTGTTTCTGCTCCACTTCCGGTCCGTCCTGATCGTGACGCTGCCGCTCCCGCTGGCGGTGCTGACGGCGTTCCTCTTCATGCGCTACCTCGGGATCACTTCGAACATCATGTCGCTGGCCGGCATTGCCATCGCCATCGGCGTGCTCGTCGATGCGGCCATCGTCGTCACCGAGAACGCCTTCCGCTTCATCGAGCAGCGCGGCATCAACCCGCGCAATCGCCGACAGGTGACGGAAGCCGTGCTCGATGCGACGCGGCTCGTGGGGCGCCCGATCTTCTTTTCGATGGCCATCATCATCCTCGCCTTCATTCCGGTATTCGCGCTCACCGGTCAGGAGGGCAAGCTCTTCCATCCGCTCGCGTTCACGAAGACGTTCTCGATGGTGGGTGCGGCCCTCCTCTCCGTGACGCTGGTTCCGGTGCTGTGCAGCCTGCTCATCGGGGGCCGGATCCGCGGCGAGGAGTCGAACCCGATCATGCGTCCGCTGGTGTGGGCGTACCGGCCGGTGCTGGCCCTGGCACTCCGGCAGCGCGCGTTGACCCTCGCGGTCGCAGTGCTCGTCGTCGTCGGCGCGGTCGTGCTGGTGCCGAGAATCGGCAAGGAGTTCATGCCCCCGCTGAACGAGGGCGACCTCATGTTCATGCCGGTCACCGACCCCTCGATCTCGCTGGCCCAGGCGATCGAGATCACGAAGAAGCAGAACGCGGCGATCCAGCAGTTCCCAGAGGTGGCGTCGGTGGTCGCGAAGATCGCGCGCGCGGAGACTTCCACCGATCCCGCCCCGGTCAACATGACCGAGACGATCGTCAATCTGAAGCCAGAGACCGCATGGCGGCCCGGCATGACGCGCGAGAGACTGATCGGCGAGCTAGACGCGGCGACGACGTTGCCGGGCGTCTCGAACATCTGGACCCAGCCGATCATCAACCGGATCAACATGCTGACCACTGGGATCCGCTCGGAGGTCGGTGTGAAAGTCTTCGGCAGCGACCTGGACGTGCTCCAAGAGCGCGCCCGGGCAATCGCTGACGCCCTCCGCCAGATCCGAGGCGCCGCCGACGTATATCCGGAGCAGATCACGGGCGCGCCTTACGTTGACGTCCGGGTGAACCGCCCGGCGGCGGCCCGCTACGGGATCACGGTGGGTGCGATCCAGGACGTGATCGAGACCGCCGTCGGCGAAACGAACCTCACGCTGACGATCGAAGGGCGCCAGCGGTCTCCCGTGCGCGTGCGCTACGCGCCGGAGTATCGTACGAGCGCCCAGGCCCTCGGGAGCGTTCTCGTGACAGCGCCGAACGGTACGCAGGTGCCGCTCGCCCAGCTCACTGACATCCGGAGCGTGAGCGGACCATCGATGATCTCGAGCGAGAACGGGTTGCTGGTGGTGACCGTTCTCTTGAACGTCCGCGGCCGCGATGTCGGCGGCTTCGTGGACGAGGCGCGCCAGCTGATCGCCGACCGGATCGCGCTTCCGCCCGGCTCATATGTGGAGTGGAGCGGGCAGTACGAGAACGAGGTCCGCGCGCGCCGGCGGCTACAGATCGTGATTCCGATCGTGCTGGTGGTGATCTACGTGCTGCTGTACCTCACCTACCGCTCGTTCCTCGACGCAGCCCAGGTGCTGCTCGCTGTACCGTTCGCTCTGGCGGGCGGGATCTACCTGCTGTACGCGCTCGGCTACAACTTCTCGGTCGCCGTCTGGGTCGGCTTCATTGCCCTTTTCGGCACCGCCGTGCAGACCGCAGTCGTGATGGTGATCTACCTCGAGGAGGCGGTGACCCGAAAGCGCGAGGAGTTGGGCGGGCGCCTTACGCCTGAGGCCCTGCTCGAAGCGGTGAAGGAAGGCGCGCTGCTCCGACTACGTCCGAAGGTCATGACCGTCTCCACCGTGGTCGCGAGCCTCTTGCCCATCATGTGGAGCCACTCGACCGGCGCCGAGGTCATGAAGCCGCTCGCGACGCCGGTGCTCGGCGGCATGGTCAGCTCGCTCGGCCTCGTGCTGATCGTGACGCCGGTGATCTTCTACTGGCTCCGCGAGCGCGATCTCCGCCGCGCCGAGGCCGAGGAGGGCGGGCACGCAACCCCCAAACCCAGGCCGGCGATAGAGTCGGCCGACTAACCAGGACAAGGAGGACAACATGCTGAAAGGTCTAATCGTGGCACTCGCCCTTGGGGTTCTGGCGATCGTTGGAGTACTCCCCGCGACCGCGGTGGACATGAAGCCGATCCATGCCCAGAAGACGAAAGACGTCACCGTGACGCTGCAGAACGAATCCGGCCAGTGGAAAGAGGGGAAGAACGGCTTCGTGCTGGAGTTCACGTCCGCTCAGGAGCAGAAGCCGGTTGATGTGGGCAAGGTTTCGCTGAGTACGAGCATGACGATGCCGGGGATGGCGCCAATGCTCGCCGGGGCGACGCTGACACCGGACGGCCCCGGTCGCTATCGCGGCACGATCGAGTTCCCTGATCGTGGGGCGCGGCAGGTGACGGTGACGTGGGACGGCCCGGCGGGCAAGGGGTCTACCAAGTTCTCCGTCCCGGTACGTTAGGCGCGCCGGCCATGCGTGGCGGCAAAGGGTTAGCACTAGTTCTGATCGGCCTCGCCGCGATCGTGCCTGTGCCCGCGCGGGCACAGGCGGTCGGCGAGGTGACCGTGGACGAGTTGGTGGCTCGCGCGCTCGCCGACAATCCTGACCTCAAGGCTGCGCGGCTCGAGGTCGACGCCGCGGCGGGGCGGCTGCAGCAGGCGGGCTTGCGGCCCAATCCCATGCTCGAGCTCGGTGGCCAGAAGGCGCTGAGCCCCGACAACAACCTGAACGTCGGTGTCTCGCTCCCGCTCGATCTGAACGGCCGGAAGGAAGGCCGGGTCGGGGTGGCGGAGCGGGAAATCGAGATGAGGCGCCGCCAGGTGGCCGAGCGCGAGCGGCAGGTGCGTGCGGAGGTGCGCATGAAGGCAGGTGAGCTGCTGGCGGCCCAGCGGAACCTCCAGGTCACCGACGATCTTCTGGGTGTGAACCGCAGCGCGCTCGAGGTGGTGGGGGCACGGGTGCGCCAGGGGGCCTCGCCGTCCCTCGACGAGGGCCTGCAGCTCGTGGAGGTGAACCGCCTGGACGCGAGCCGGCAGCTCGCGCAGAGCCGTGTCGAGATTGCGGCGCTCCAGTTGAAGCTGCTCGCTGGCATGCCGCCCGACGCTCTGCTCGCACTGAAAGGAGAGTTGATGCTGCCGCCGTTGCCACTCGACCGCGCGGAGGCGATGCAGCGCGCGGCCAGAGACCGGCCGGACGTGGCCGTCGCACGGGCGGAGGCGGCGATGGCAGCCGCGATGGTCAGAAAGGAGCAGGCGGAAGGCCGTTGGGACGCAACGATCAATGTCGGCTACCAGCGCCAGGATTTCGGCTTCGCGCTGAACGGGCTGACGGCGAGCGGCACCCAGCGGCCGATCCAGGACGTCTTTCACTACTTCGGCGGCGGCGTGAGCATCGTGCTCCCGGTCAGGAACCGCAATGAGGGCAACGTGGCGGCCGCGACGGCAGCGACCCGTGCCGCGGAGCGCCGGGTGGAGTTTGCCGTGCTCACGGTGCAGCAGGAGGTGGGCGCGGCATTCACCCAGTACGAGGCCGCGCGGCGTTCGCTCGACATCTACGAGCGCGGCGTGCGGGACGTCGCGCGGCGGAATCTGGACGTGATCCGGCAATCCTACCAACTCGGTCGCGGATCCCTCCTCGATGTCATCGCCGAGCAGCGACGCTACATCGAGGTTGAGAACGGCTACACGGACGCACTCAAGCAGGTCTACGACGCCGCGGTCGGGATCGAGCGCGCGGTGGGGACCGGGGCGCGATGACGCGAAAGCACGTCGCGCAAGGTGTCGGTGCCCTAGCGCTGATTGTCGTCGGCGTGGTGGCCGGCGTGACGTGGACCGAGCGTCACGGCCGCGGCCAGCCGGCAGGCGGCGGTAGGACATCCGGGGTGTCGACAGGCGTGGTAGCCGACCGGGGGGAGGCGAAGAGTGACGAAGCCGTCGAGGTCGCGCTCACCCTTGAAGCCGTGGAGCGGGCCGGGATCAAGACGGCGGCGGCTCGAAACGCACCGGCGCGCGCCACCCTCACGGTCCCGGGGACGATCATGTCCAACGCCTACCGCGACACGAAGGTGAACGCGCTCGTCGGCGGAGTGGTGCGTCAGGTGACAGTCGAGTTGGGCACGGCAGTCACGCGCGGTCAGCCGCTGACCGTGATCTTCAGCGCGGAGCTGGCCGATGCGCAGATGAAGTATCTCGCGATGCAGGCCATGCTGAACGCCGATCACCTGAAGCTCGAGCGAACGCAGAAGCTCGTGACGCTCGGCGCGGCGAGCCGTCAGGAGCTGGAAGAGATCACGGCGATTCACGCCGGCCACGAGACCGAGGTCGCCGCGGCACGTCAGCGTCTCCTGCTGCTGGGGCTCGGGCCGGACGACGTCTCCCGTCTCACGGATGCGTCGCACGTGGTCTCGGAGGTCACGGTCCGGGCGCCCGCCGACGGGGCGGTGATCGCGCGAGGCGTGAATCCTGGCCAGGTGGTCGGCGCGGGGCAAGAGCTCTTCACGGTCACCGACCTCAGCACCGTCTGGGTGATCGGCGATCTCTACGAGAAGGATTTTACGTCTGTCCGCGTAGGAAACGAGGCGACAGTGACGGTGCCCGCGACCTCGGCGACGCCACTGCGCGGGCGCGTCGCCTACATCGACCCGCGGGTCGATCCCGCCACGCGGACCGCTAAGGTGCGCGTGGAGGTGTCGAACAAGGGCGGGGATCTTCGGCTGGGCATGTACGTGACGCTCAGCTTCGAGTCGCGCTCCGGCGGGCACGTCACGGTCGTGCCGCGCGACGCCGTGCAGGCCGTGGGCAATCACAACGTCGTCTACGTCTTGGTGGAGGGCGGCGAGGGGCGCTTTACGGAACGGGTCGTGAAGCTCGGCGCCGCGCTCGGCGAGTCGCTCGAGGTGCTCGAAGGCGTGAAGCCTGGTGAGCTTGTCGTCACCACCGGGAGCTTCTTCTTGCGGGCGGAAGCGGGCCGCACGCGCTCTGGTGGATGAGTTGCTTGGGCGCCGTGAGAAGGGACGAGCATCCCAACGATCCTCGTGGTTCGGGGCGGCGGCGGGGAAGTGGCGCGGGCTCGACGGGCTCCCCCCGGGATCTCACGGACGCGTTCGGCCGCGAGGCCGGGTGAGCCCCGAAAAACGGCCTTGACCTTCCCCTAAGGGGAAAGGTTTAGGCTACTCGTGACATGAATGGTGGCCTCAAGATCGGGGAGCTGGCCCGCCGGGCCGGCGTGACCGCCAAGGCGATCCGCTTCTATGAGCGCAAGCGGGTCCTGCCGCCGGCGAAGCGCGCCGCGAACCGGTACCGGCTCTACGATGACGACGCTGTCGGGATGCTGTACTTCGTCAAGCAAGCGACCGGCCTCGGTCTGACACTTGCGGAGATCAAAGAGATCATCGCGATTCGCCGAGGCGGGCGCCCGCCGTGCGCCCACGTGCATCGCCTCTTGCGCGACAAGGCCCTTGAGCTTGATCGCAAGCTCAAGGATCTGCTCGAACTCCGCCGTCGTATCCGACAAAGCCTGACTGCGTGGAAGCATCGGTCAGTGGCAGCCGCTGCAGTGTGTCCCCACATCGAGACGCCCGCGGGTCGCGGGCTTAGAAAAGGTCGGGAGGTGTAGCGATGGCTGTAGCCCAGGTTGAGACTCGCATGCATGGCGTGTCGCCCGGCATCCGAGTAGCGGACCGCAATGGCGACGAAGTGAACGGCGGGCTGAAGATCGGCCAATTGGCGCGGCAGGTGGGTGTCACCGCCAAGGCAATCCGGTTCTACGAGGCCAAGCGCGTGCTGCCTCGGCCGACGAGGGGCGCCAACGGCTACCGCCTCTATGGTCAGGACGCCGTGGAGACGCTGACCTTCGTCAAGCAGGCGGCCGGGCTCGGGCTCACGGCGGCGGAGATCCGCGAGATCATCGCGATTCGCCAGGGCGGGGGGCCGACGTGCATGCACGTTCGTCGCTTGCTCCAGGACAAGGCACGCGAGCTGGACCGCAAGCTTCGAGACTTGATCGACTATGCGATGGCAGATCCGCCGGAGCCTCGCGGCCTGGAGCCGCGCCAGCCGGCGGCGCGCCGTCGTGTGCCCGCACATCGAGGGGCAGCGCGCGGCGAGCGTCGCGCGCACCCGTTGAGTGACCAAAGGACGTGAATCGCGGAGGTTTGGCGATGGAGCAGTTGGAGCTACGCGTGAACGGGATGACGTGCGGGGCGTGCGAGCAGCGGATACAGCGGGCGCTCGCGCAGGTCGATGGCGTGGTGCGCAGCGCGGCGGATCGCCGTGCTGCGCGGGTCAAGGTCGTCTTCGACCCTGCGCGCACGTCAGCTCAGGCAGTGCAAGCCCGCATCAAGCAGGCGGGTTACGAGGTAGCGTCATGAGTAACGAAGCGACTATCGAACCGGCGGCGTCAACACCGTACTGGGTGGAAGAGGGCCGCGCTGCCGAGGGGCGGTCTCGGTTCCTGGCCAAGATCAGCGGGCTGCATTGCTCGCTCTGCACCGGGACGATCGAGAAGGCGGTGGGCCAACTGCCTGGTGTCCACAAGGTCGCGGTCAGCCTCACGCATGAGCAGGCCCTCGTGGAATTCGACCCCGCGGTGGTCACGCCCCACGACATTTTGCGCACGTTGAAGGACATCGGCTACTCGGTGTACGACCCGCGCAAGATCCGTCCCTACGAGGAGGAGGAGGCCGAGCTGGCCCGTGAGGGCAAGCGGCTGCTCGTGGCGACCGGGCTGAGCCTGATCACGATCGCGTTGATCCTGCTCGTCCCTGGCGCCCGGTCGCTGCTGCTCAACGGCTTCATGGCGCTCACGCTAGGGACCCTCGCCTTCCTCATCCTCCGGGGCCAGGGCCTGCGTCGCGCGGTGCTCGGCACGGCTGGATTCTCAGCAATAGCGGCGCTCGTCCTGGGGGCAAAGGCGTTGGGCGTTGTCGAGCCGGCGGTCCCGTGGATCATCGGCGGTTTCGGCGTCTTCGTGGTGTTCTGGCTGGCCCGGCACTTCCTGCGGATGGCGTTCCAGTCGATCCGCCGCGGCATCCTCAACCAGCACGTGCTGCTCGAATTCGGCGCCTTGGCGGGCCTCGTCGGCGGCGTCCTCGGGCTCATCCTGCGGCGGCCGAACTACCCGACCGCACAGTTCTTCGCCGTCACCGTCCACATCGTGAACTACCACATTTTCTCGGAGTGGCTGTCGCTCCTGGTCAAGACGCGCAGCTCCCAGGCCGTCAAGCGACTGCTCGACCTGCAGCCCGACACGGCGCTCGTGGTTCGCGGTGAGCGCGAGATCGAGGTCGGGATCGAGGAGGTCCGGGTGGGCGATCTCGTCCGCGTCCGCCCGGGAGGCCGCGTCCCTGTCGACGGGCGTGTGATGGCAGGGCACTCCGCGGTCGACGAGTCGTTCGTGACTGGGGAGCCGATGCCCGTCGAAAAGGTGGAGGGGGACGCCGTCATCGGCGGGTCCATCAACGGTCTCGGCACCGTGCTGATCCGCGTCACAGCGGTCGGAGCGGAGACATTCCTCCAGCAGGTCGTCAGACACGTCGAGGACGCGCGCGCCCTGAAGCCGGGCATCCTGCACCTGGTGGACCGCATTCTCCGGGTCTATGCCCCGGCGGTGCTGATCCTGTCGCCGCTGTCATTCATCTGGTGGACGGCAGGCATGTGGTGGCTCACCGGGCAACCGGACCTCGAGCGCGCCGTGTTCGCCGCCCTGAGTGTGTTGGTCATGGGCTATCCCTGCGCGGTCGGGATCGCCGCGCCACTGTCCATCGTCCGCGGCGCGGGCGAGGCGGCGGATCAGGGGATCCTCATGCGCACGGGCGAGGCCTTCCAGGCCCTCCGGCTCGTCCGGTACATCGTCCTCGACAAGACGGGGACGCTCACCGTGGGTCGGCCGGTCCTCAAGGAGATCGTGGCGCTGAGGAATGCCGACGAGCTCTTGGCCCTCGCCGGTGCGGTCGAGGGCTCGTCGGAGCACCCGCTCGGGCGCGCGATGCTCGACGCGGCGCTGGACCGCGGGTACAGGGTCCCGGCCGTCGAGGGCTTCGAAGCGGTAGCCGGCCGTGGCGTCTCGGCACGGGTCGACGGCCGGCGGGTGCTCGTCGGTCGCGCTGCCTACCTTCAAGAGAACGGGGTCGACGTATCGACGCTGCGCCAGCGGATCGGGGAGTTAGAGGCGGCGGGCCAGACGGTTGTGGTGATCGGACGAGAGCGGGAGCTCCTCGGCGCCATCTCGTTCGGCGACGAATTGCGCGAGGACGCGGTCGCCGCGGTGGCCGCGATGAAGGCCGCGGGGGTGGTGCCCGTGCTCGTGACGGGGGACAACGAGGGCGCCGCGCGGCGTGCGGCCTTGGCCGCTGGCATCGAGGAGGTCCACGCCGGGGTCCTCCCGGGCGAGAAGGCGGAGATCGTGCGGCGCCTGCAGCAGCAGGGCCGCGTCGCCATGGTGGGCGACGGCATCAACGACGCGCCCGCCCTCATGCAGGCAGACGTGGGGATCGCGATGGGCGCGGGCACCGACATTGCGATCGAGTCAGCGGACGTCGTGATCGTCGGCAACCGACTGCGTGCCGTTGTCACCGCGCGGGAGATCAGCCGGTGGAGCTACCGCAAGACCAAGCAGAATGTGGTCCTGGCGTTTCTCTTCAACGGTCTCGGCATTCCGGCGGCCGCCACGGGGCTCGTGTACCCGGTCTGGGCGATAGCGGCGATGGCGGCCAGCGTCACCAGCATCTTCGTCAACGCCCTCTGGGGGCGCCCGTCCCTCTTCTTCGACGCCGTGCTGAGCGTCGGGCGCACTTCCGCTGTGCCTACCGCGGCCGAGAGTTCGCACTCGTGACCGGCGCAGCCGTTCGAGGCTTGCGCAGTCCCTTCCGCCGCCCCCTGCGCGCCGGCGTGGTCGTGGACACGAAGGGCGCGACCCCGGGTCAGGTCACGATCAATATTCAGAAAGGGACCGTGATCAAGCACGGCGACGGCTACCTCTTCCTGCCGGGTACCAAGGGGGACGTGTTGCCGCCATCACGTACGTCGAAGACAAGGGCGAGAAGGTCGCGAAGTCCGTCGAGGTGAAGTCTGCCAAGCCATGAAGACAGCGGTTGTCGTAGGGCTACTGGGCGCGCTTAGCTCGTCTGTTGTCGTGACGAGCGCGATGGGGGGCAGCTTGATGACGGAGGTCAACGGCGTCCGCGTCGAGCTCACGAGCGCGCCCGAAACACCCGTGACGGATCGGAAGACGACCTATACCGTCCGGCTGGGTGATGCTACCGGGAAGCCGGTTACTGACGCTCGGTAACGCTCACAGGGCGGATGGCGGACGGAATGAGCGCAGCGACGCCCCTGCGTCCCGCCGGCGAACCCGGCGTCTACCGCGGCGACGTATTGTTCACGATGGGGGGGCGGTGGGAGCTGACCATCCGGGTGGTGAGGCCAACAGGCCGCGTCGAGATCCCGCTCCGGGAAGAAGTCGCGAGGCAAAGATGACGTTGAGAGTGGAGATTCTCACCGCACCTGGCTGAGGGAAGTGCGAGGAGGCCAGGCGAATGGTCTTCAGCGTGATCGACAAGGCCAAGGCTCGGTTCCCCAAGCTCGAGGTGCGCGAGTGGAACCTCGCAGAGCATCCGGAGCTCGGACCTCGCTACGGCGTGATGGCAACGCCGGCGATCGTCGTCAATGGACGATTGGAATTTCGATCTCTTCCCAAGGAGCATGCGTTCCTCGAGCGCCTGGCAGTGATTGCGAGGTCGGATGGCGACTGAGACTTCCCGACGCGCGGACACCGGCGCGGTGATCGACGGGACGCGCCGGCCGTTCTCACTCGGCGTCAGGGCTGCGGTTTCGGTCGCCGGCATCCTTTTCCTCGCCGTCGTCGGGTGGGTCGCATGGAACCAGGGCGCCCTCGTCGGTCTCCGCTGGGTGGAGTTCGACTCGCCGCTGACACTGGCAGCGTTCGGCTTCCTGGCTGGCATCGGGGCGTTCTTCGCGCCGTGCGCCTTCGCGCTGTTCCCGGCCTATATCTCGTACTACCTGACCACAGCCGGGACCGGCCGAGAAAGTCCCGGCCGCTCGCTGGCGCTCGGTCTCACGTGTGCCGCGGGAAGCGCCGTGTTCTTCGCACTGGCCGGCGTCGCCATTGCCCTCGTGGGGGGCACCATCTCCCGGTATTTGATCGCGCTGAAACCGGTGGTCGCCATCGGCGTTGCATTACTCGGGCTCGGGCTCGTCGCCGACATCCGACTGCCGTCCATCGCCCTCCCACTCGGGCGAGTCGGCGGCCGGTTGCCACCGGCGGCCGGGCTGTTCTTCTACGGGTTCGGGTACGCCCTGGCGTCGACGGGCTGCACGCTGCCGATCTACGTTTCCATCATCGTGCTGCCGCTGACGAGCGGCTTCGCAGGAGCGGCGCTGGTGACGTTCGCGAGCTTCGCCTCGGCCATGGCGTTGATGATGCTTCTCACGAGCCTCCTCGTGGGTCTGGCCAAGGCAAGCGTGCTTCACTGGCTCCAGGCCTCGACCGTCTGGATCAAACGGGTGAGCGGTGCAGTGCTGATCGTGGCCGGAGTCTACCTTGGCTACTACTACATCGCCGCCGGCATGTAGCCGGTCGATGGGAGAAGATCCATGCGAGGAAACCAGTATGCTGGTCTCGGAGTCCTCCTTCTCCTCACCTTCGTCGCGTCCGCGATGACCGCGCAGGCGGCGTCGAGGGTGGCCACAATCGAGGTCAAGGGCATGGTCTGAAGCTCCTGTCAGGCCTCCGTGGCCGCAGCCTTGGAAAGGCTGTCAGGGGTGAAGAAGGTCGAAGTCAGCCTCGAGAAAGCGCAGGCGCGAGTCGAGTTCGACGACGCGAAGATCTCGTCGGATAAGCTGGTCGCTGCGATAGACCTGCTCGGTTTCAGGGCGAAGCTCCTGGAGGTCACACCGTCGAGTTAATGGAGGCGCTTCTCGATTGGGCTTGACTCTCCCCTTCAGGGGAGGGTCTATCCTAG
>JAHFDK010000174.1 GCA_023249095.1 Candidatus Rokuibacteriota bacterium
CGACCGTCCTCAGCGGCGGCAAGTATCTCCTTACAGGGCTTGCATCGTGCGGTGCGGTGAGGTCCGCTGACGGCGCCGTCTGCGGCGGAGCCATGATCGTCCGCAGTCGGGCCAGCGGTGCTGGCCGGCGCTTCGTCTACTCCTGCGGCTACCACCACACCCGCGGCCACACCGTGTGTGAGAACACGCTCCTGGCGCCCATGGAGGCCACGGACCGTGCGGTGCTCGAGACCATCGACCACGACGTGCTGAACCCGCGCGTCCTGGCTCGCGCCGCCGAGAACGCGATTGCGGCGCTTTGTCCGCCAGCGGACGCGGCGGATGAACAGCGCGCCGCGCTCCTCGGCCAGATAGGGCGCCTCGAGGCGGAGCTGGCGAACCTGGCGAAAGCGATTGCCGAGCCCGGCGGCAACATCCCGGCCCTGCTGCACGCCGCGAAGGACCGCGAGGCGCAGCGGGCACGATGCGAGCACCAGCTCGCGGCACTGGAGTCAGCGCGGCGACTGAGCCGATTCGAGCGCGCACGCATCGACCGACAAGTGCGTGAGGTCCTGACCGACTGGCAGGGCCTCCTCACACGCCACACGCCGCAGGCGCGTGAGATCCTACGCAACGTGCTCGCGGGGCGGCTCATCTTCGTGCCGGCGCCGCAGGAGCACGTCTACACGTTCAGCGGGCAGGCGTCGCTCGGCCGTCTCCTCGCGGGCGCGATCCCGGCGTACAGCGGAGCGTTCAATAGCGATGGTGGCCCCAACGGGATTCGAACCCGTGTTTGAGTGCGGAGCAGAGTGGAGAAGGTCCTTCTCTGGGGTTGAGCCCTACTGAAACATCACCGGAATCGACCCCCCACTCGCATCAATCGCCACCCCGGTAATATTCGCCGCCTTCGCCGACGCCAGAAACGTCACGACCTGCGCAATCTCCTTCGCGTCCACAATCCGCCGAATCGCATTCGACGACGCCCGCCGCACAGTCTCCGCATCGGTCCTCTCGGTACGAGTAGCCCCCGGATGCACCAGATTGACGGTAATCCCCGACGCCCCGAGCTGATCCGCCAGCGTCTTCGTCAAATGCACGATGGCCGCATTGCGCAGCCCGCTGATATTCCCCGCCCGGCGCCCGGACAGCCCGCCGATGTTGACGATTCTCCACCACCCGTTCCGCTGCATGTGCGGCGCCGCCGCCTTGGCGCAGCGCATGTAGCCCACCACCTTGGTGTTGATGTCCTCGAGCAAGAGCTCGTCGTCGGCCTGCGCCAGCGGGCCCGTCACCACCCCGCCCGGCGTCGAGGCGTTATTAACGAGAATATCGACGCGCCCGAGCTGGACCACCGTGGCTTCCACGAGATCCTGAACCGACTTCGTGCTGGTCGTGTCGCACACGATCGGCACGATGCGGCGCCGCGTGGCCGCCGCCAGGGTCTTGGCGGCCTCCTCCAGCACCCGGCCGTCCCGGGCGCAGATCGCCACGTCCACGCCTTCGCCCGCCAGCTCCTGGGCGATCGCCTTGCCGATGCCCTTGCTCCCGCCCGTGACGATCGCCACCTTCCCGGCCAGTCCGAGATCCATGTGCCATCCCCCGTCGCTGCCCCAGAGAAGCGAGGCAAACGGGAGACAGACTAGCTCATCTGACCCCGGAACTTCCACGGGCTGGGTGACCGAGCGGCCCCATCGTGGCCACCCTTGCCTGTATCCTCCCGTGCGCATTGACGCTGAGAAGAGGGCTGCATACAGTCAGAACATGGCTTCGTCGGGTCACAAGGCCACACGTGCGCGAATCAAGACGAATTCATTTCGAGGGAAATGGAAAATCGTCTTTACCGACGTGTGGGAACCGGCCGCCCTGGACAAATTCAAGGGGCGTACTTGACTTTCGGGCCTGACCGAAAGGGTGAGCTCTGCTTGTTGGCGATCGTCGCGTCCATTGACTATCGGATCGGGGCACGTGATGGCTGCCCATCGTCGAGTTCAGCTGGACCGGTGACGACGACCGCTCTCCGATATCAGGTCGCGGCTGGGCGCAGAGAGACCCTCGGGGCTTGGTCGGTCAGCTTTTCATTCACGACGGGGACGAAGCGAAGTTCGTGGCGGAACCGCTCGTCAAGACCGGAACGATGGAATAAAGCGCGCCCGAACGTGCCGCCAAAAATCCGAGAACTGATCGCTGACCTTCTCGCTGCCGGATTTGTCGATCGCGGTGGCAAGGGTAGCCACCGAAATTTCGTTCACCCGAAGGTCTCCAAGCCGGTCACAATATCGGGAGCGATGGGTGACGATGCGAAGCAGTACCAGGTGCGGGCGGTGCAGTTGGCAATCGAGGAGTCAAGAAGATGAAAGATAGCGCCCGATACGTGAAGATCGTCGAGTGGTCTGACGAGGACCGCTGCTATGTCGGCAGCTCTCCCGGCCTGGTCTATGGCGGCTGTCACGGCGACGACGAGAAGGTCGTGTTTGACGAGCTGTGTCGAATCGTCGATGACGCTATCGAGCTGTACCGACGGGAGGGCAGGCCGCTCCCCCCTCCGACATCAGGCCGAGACTTCGCTAACAAGATGCAGAACGTTGCGTGACTTCCGACCGGGCGACTTCCCAAGGGCCCGACCGATGACCTTCGAGCGGGCCCGGCGCACTCTTTATGAGGGGAGAATCGATGAAGCGGCGCCGTGACGAGCTGAGGCCTGAATATGATCTCTCGCGCCTGAAGGGCGGTGTTCGAGGTAAGTACTACCAGCGGACTAGTACGGGAACCAATCTGGTCCTTCTGGAGCCCGACGTTGCACGTGCGTTCCCCGATAGCAGCTCTGTCAATCGCGCTCTGCGCTTGCTACGCGACGTAGCCGCCAGGAGTGCCCGCCCGGGGCGGAAGGCAATGAACGGTCGGCGCCGATCTACCGGCTGACGTGGCTCCGGGCTTTACTGAAACATCACCGGAATCGACCCCCCACTGGCATCAATCGCCACCCCCGTAATATTCGCCGCCTTTGTCGACGCCAGGAACGTCACGACCTGCGCAATCTCTTTCGCATCCACTACAATCAGGATCATCAGCGCCCGGCCGGTGACTCCGGGCGAAAGAAGGATCTATGAAGAAGGCTAGCCGCAAGACGACCGACGAGCCTCGAGCGGAGTACAAGCGCTCAGATCTCGGGCGCCTGGCACGCGGCAAGTACGCTCGACGCGTCGCGGAGTCAACTAATGTCGTCGTCCTGGACCCAGAGTTGTCGAAGGCATTCCCGAATGATCGGGCCGTGAACAAGGCCCTTTACGGACTGCTTCAGAAGCGCAAGTCGTCTGTGCGCCCGACCAGTCGCTCATCCCGAACACGCCGCGAGCGGCGCGCCGGCTAACAGCCGCCCTAGAACTCCAGTCGATCCCCCGGATTGATCGGGAACACCTTCGTCGCCGTCTGCCCGAGCGCCGCCATGTACTCCTGCGGCGTGCCCTTGAGGACCGGGAACGTGCCGTAGTGCATCGGGATGACGAACTTCGGCTTGAGCCACTCGCGCGTGGCGTAGGCCGCGTCCTGCGGGTCCATGACGAAGTGGCCGCCGATCGGCATCAGGATGAGATCGGGCTTGTAGTAGTCGGCGATCAGCTTCATGTCGCCGAAGATTCCCGTGTCGCCCATGTGATAGACCTTGAAGCCGTTCTCCATCTGGATGATGAAGCCGGCCGGCTCGCCGCCCGGGTGGGTCGTCGACTTCTTCGTCACCGGATCGGTCACCGTCAGCTCGGACGAGTGCTCGGCGCGCACCTGGGTGATCGTGATCTGCGCCCCGAGCGGCTGCACCTTGCCGCCCTTGCCGAAGCGCACGCCCTGCTCGCCCGTGACCCAGCCGAGGTCGATCATGGTCTGGATCATCCCGGCCGGCCCGAACACCTTGGCGCCGGTGCGCTTGGCGAGGTCAGCGGTATCGGACGACCCGTCGGTCCGCCCCAGCGTCCCGACGTGGTCGCCGTGGGCGTGGGTGACCAGGATCAGGTCGACCTTGCCGAGCTTGGCGAGGTCCTTGTACTCGGCGGGTGTCTTCGGATTGCCGGTCAGGAAGGGGTCGGTCACGATCACCTTGCCGCCCGGCGTGGTGATCTTGAACGTCGCCTGACCGAGCCAGAGCAGCTCGACCTTGCCGGACTGGGCCGGGAGCAGCGAGGCTGACAGCACAAGGGCCAGGGCGACGACGAGCACGCCGCCCAGCTTGACGAGGTTTCGACGGTGCAGGACCATGCCTTCCCTCCTTTTGTTCCGGGAAAGACTAGCCCTTCTTAACTTCGGCCGCGACGAGCCTCGTCGAGGATCGTGCACAAGCGCAAGCCGTTTATCCGCCGAAAATGGCGCAGGTTGCCGGTGACGAGCTCCAGGTCGTGGTGAACGGCCGTGGCCGCGATCTGAAGATCCGCGTCCGCCAGTACGCGGCCGAGCCCCTCCAGCTGAGCCCGCAGAGCGCCGTACACCCTGGCGACTTGCACATCGTACGGGAGCACCGTCAAGGCGGGCAGCACGCGTGCCTCGATGTTTCCAAGGTGGCGAGCAGCGTCCGCGGAACCGTACGCTCCCTTGAAGAGCTCGCCGACCACGACCGCACTCGTGAACTGCTCGAAGCGGGGAACACCGCTGAGCCACCTCACGTAGTCCGGCAGTGGACGGCGTCGCAAGACTTCGGAGATCGCGTCGGTATCGAAAAGGAAGGCCACTCAGTCCAGCGGGACTTGACGGCGGGGCCGCGTACGTCGCGTCGTCGTGAGTGCCCTGACCAGGTCCTCCGAGCCTTTCCAGCCGCCGACGAGATTTGCCAGGCCTGCCCCCGTCCGCGTGTCCTTCCGCCCTGGAAGTGCCGCGCGATCCATGCCGACGAGAACCGCAACAGCCTTGCCGTGTCGCGTGATGATCACGGGTTCGCCATTCTCCGCCTTGCGGAGACAGTCAGCGAGCTGAGACTTCGCTTGCGCAGCAGAAAGCTTACGCGCCATCGGTCTTTCGCAAATTGGTCATTCTGACCATAACGACAGTCTACCATTCACCGAAGATCTGACGACATGCCCAACATCCGATACGCTGGCCGCCGTCGCTGATGGCCACCCGCTCATCTTCAGTTGTGTCGAGCCCGACGATTCAGCTATGGTCGCCATGATGGCCGAACCAGTCGGGCCGCCGGCGCCGCGGGCTCCCGAACCCAGGAGCGATAGAGGCCGTCGGCGCGAAGAATACCTGTCCGTGCTGTTACAGCCGTCAGCGGTCGGTCTCGAGGATCTCTCGCCGGCAACCAGGAACGCGCTCCACGAATACGCACGCTTCATGCTCGTCGTCGCAAACGCGCAGAGCGCCAGCTGGAACTCCCCGATCATCGAGCTTTGCCGAGCGGTGGAATCCGAGGTTGCTGTCTCGCTCGGCCATTGTCCAGGGCTCGGAGGGCTCCGCAAGCAGACAACCTTGGGCGAGAAGGCCCGACTTTTGCGGAATCTCACCGCGGCGACGCGGGGCTGGCTCTCCAGCCAGCAGTATCATGCTGGCGGCGACGGTCGTCGACGATCCCGCCACGAACGGCCTCGACGTGGGCGAGAACATTTCGCTCCTCAACGGCCTGACGGTGCCGAGTAACAGCGACCTCGGGGTGCGGCTGCTCCGCGCCTTCTTCCTCATCACCAACCCGGCCAACTATCAGGATCGGAACCCGGACACCAACCCCACGCTCAAGTGGCAGGTGAACCTGCCGGCGGTGGACGTTCGCCTGACCGGCGGCGCGGTCGTCAATCTCTCCGCGCTGTCTCGACCGACGTGTGGGAACGGGCCGACTTGAACGCCCCACCGGAAGACTTGGACGTACCCAGAATGGGGTTTATCATACCCATTATGGGAACGAAGCGAGTCGTCCGGAAGCGGCACACCACGTTCCCATCTCCGGGGTTGGCCGACGCTCTGTTCGCCAAAGTGCAACGGCGCGTCCTGGCGGTTCTCTTCGGCAACCCCCGGCGAAGCTTCTATGCGAACGAAGTAATCGGCCTGGCACGTTCCGGTACTGGCGCTGTGCAGCGAGAGCTCGCCCGTCTCGAGGCATCTGGCCTTGTGACCGTTACCCGCGTCGGCAAACAGAAGCACTATCAAGCGAACGCCGGGTCGCCATTGTTCGAGGAGCTACGCGCGCTCGTCCTCAAGACGGTCGGGTTGGCCGATGTCCTGCGTGCGGCGCTCGCGCCAGTCGCGCGTAGCATCCGGGTGGCCTTCGTCTACGGATCGATCGCCAGGGGCGACGACACCGCCGCAAGTGACATCGATCTGATGGTGATCAGCGACCGTGTGACCTATCCCGATCTGTTCGCTGCCCTGGAAGGGGCTTCGGCACAACTTGGGCGCAAGGTCGCTCCCACGATCTACTCGTCGAAGGAGCTGGCGAGGCGGGTGAAGCAGGATAACGCCTTCGTCACGCGAGTGCTGGCCCAGCCCAAGCTCTGGCTCATCGGCGGCGAGCGTGACCTCGCCGCTTGAGAAGCTTTGTGGACCGGGGCAGCCGCTGCGCCAAGAGCGATCGGACGCGAAGGAGATTGCCGGGCTCGAGCGGTCCGGCCTCAGGCGACTCGCCGATGCGGAAAGACAAGCGAATTCACTCGAAGGCCGGTTCGATCTCGCCTACAATGCCGCGCACGCGCTGTCCCTCGCGGCGCTCCGCCGCTCGGGTTATCGTGCCGCGAACCGATACATCGTATTTCAGGTCCTTCCGCACACGCTTGGAGTCGGCTCTGAGGTCTGGAGAGTGCTCGCCCGGTGCCATGACCTCCGCAATCGCGGCGAGTACGAAGGCGATCTGTACATCGACGAGCGCCTGGTTACTGACCTGATCAACGCGTGCAAGATCGTCGCGACCGCGCTCCACAAGCTCCGCCAGTAGCGTGAGCGGTACGCACGGTCTGGACGAGAGAGGCTGCGGGTTCTCGTCGACGAACAGCTTGGGAGCCTGCTCAGGAACCAGAATCACGGTGTCACGCGGATTCTCCAGAGCACCTCACCGCGGCGATGGCAATGCGCATGGGATACTTTCGCGCGCGCGGATGGGGGTTCGGCGTCCTCTTCGCGGTTGCGCTGACGAGCGTGTCGGCGTCGGCCGCGCCCGTCGCCGTCCGCTACGCCGAGACCATCACCCACGCCTTCCTCGTGCTGCGCGGGGCGACCGGCGACGTCCTCGCCCATGGCGAGCTCGTGCAGGCGCCTGTCGAGAAGGAGCGGATGCGGAGCCGCCTCGTGTTCCGCTTCAAGGACGGCTCCCTCTGGGAGGAGGCGGTGACGTTCACGTAGGGGAGGGTGTTCCGGCTGATGAGCTATCACCATATCGAGCGCGGCCCGTCCTTCCCCGAGTCGATCGAGGTGACCTTCGATCGCGACACCGGCCGTTACCGGGCCGAAAGACCTTCACAACGGGCTCATGCTGCCCATTCTGAAGAACCTGCCGCCCGGCACGTCCGCCACCGGCCACATGTTGGCGTTCACGCCGAAGCCGTACCGTCTCGTCACCGAGCAGCGCGCGGAGGGCGAAGACAAGTTCGTCGTGGGCGACTTCGGGCGCACGGCCACGCGCTACCTCGTGAAGCTCGAGCTGCGCGGCCTCACCGGAGTCGTCGCGTCGGTCATCGGCAAGGACCCGCCCGACCTGCGCTACTGGATCACGACCGGGCCGGCGCCTTGGGTTCGTGAAGCTCGAGGGACCGATGTACCTGAAGGGCCCGAGCTGGCGCGTCGAGTTTCCGACACCGCGCTGGCCCGGGGAGTAGACCTAGTCCTACCGCGCGTCCGTGTCGTGGCCAATACCGCCAGCGGGTGACTCAGCTTCGCTTCCGAGCCAGCGCTCCGATGGCCTCGAGGATCTTCCCCTTGGGTTGCGCGAGCTCCTCGAGGATCGAGAAGTGATCGTGACGCGCGACTGGCAGATACTCGCCGGGCAGGCCGTGCCGCTGCCACGCGCGGGCGTATTCCTCGGATTGCCGGACCAGCTCCGGCAGCTCGCCGAGCCCCACGGTGACGACCAGCGCCGATGCGCGCGCGGGGAGGTGGAGGCTCGGGCTGTTGCGAGTAGCCTCGGCGGCGTCGAGGCCGAGCTTCTCGTTCAGGTAGTTCAGACGGATCGGCTCGAGGTCATAGATGCCGCTGATGGCGATGCCGCCGGCGACGCGGCCGTCGTCCATCGCCATCGCGGTCAGGTGGCCGCCTGCCGAGTGTCCCGTCACGAACACGCGACCGGGATCGCCGCTGAACTCCTTCGCGTGGTCGATCACCCACGCGACGGCCGCGCGGATCTCGGCGACGATCCGATCGAGCCGCGCCGCCGGCGCGAGCGTGTATTCCACCAGCACCAGGTTGAACCCGGCGGCGAGCACGCCCTCGCCCAGAAAGGCGTACGGCTCCTTGTCGTTCATCTGCCAGTAGCCGCCGTGGATGTACACGAGCGTCGGCGCCGCCGGCACGCCGCACTCGAAGACGTCGAGACGCTGCCGCGGGCCGTCTCCGTAGCGGACGTCGAGCGAGCCGCCGCGAGCCTTCCGGAGCCTGTCGCTGCGCGCTGCCCAGTCGGCGACGTACCGATCGCGCGCGGCCTGGCCCACGGCGGCGGTGTTGTTGTAGGCGGCGTCGAGCGCCGCTCGATCCATGCCTCGGTACAGCATCGTCAGCCTCGCTTGGCGCCGTCGTCGAGCGGGCGCGATTAGACGCGTCGACTGTTGTCGTCTGGCTGGTAGCGGTACTCCATGTGGCGTGCGGTGGCGCGCGCGATCGCCTCGCCGTGGTACCGTGCGACCACTCGTAGCGCCATGTCAATCCCGGCGGAGATGCCGGCCGACGTGAGCACGTGGCCGTCCTCGACGACGTGGAGCTTCTCCTCGACCGTCACGGTCGGGAACGACTCGCGGAGCCACGGCAGCGAGCGCCAGTGCGTCGTTGCGTGGCGGCCGTCGAGCAAGCCGGCCTGAGCAAGCAGCAACGAGCCGGTGCACACCGATGTGAGCGTCTCCACGATCTTGCCGCGCTCGGCGATCCACTTCAGCAGGCGCTGATTCTTGATCTCGCTGCGCGTCCCCCAGCCGCCGGGGATCACAAGCACGTCGACCGGCGGGCACGCGTCGATCGCGAGGTCGGGGATGACGCGCAAGCCACCCGTGGCGGTCACGGGCTCGACACTCTCGGCGACGAGCAACACCTCGAAGGGCGACTGCTCCTCGCGCCGGCGCTCCTCGTCGAGGCGCGTCACCGAAAACACCTCGAAGGGTCCGCAGAAGTCCAGCACTTCGACCTGAGGGAAGATCAGGATGCCGACACGCCTTCTGGCCATTCATACCCTCCGCAAGCCAGTAAGATTATACCCATCGGCGATGCTACATCGGGCCGATGCTCCAGCACGGGCTCCAGGGCTTCCAGAACCGGCGCATCCACGTGCCACGCGCCGACCACCCAAGCCCAATCGCGAGTTCCTGGCGGAGCGCTACGATCTGTTCAGGAGCTCTTCGCGGAGACATTGACGCGAAGAAACCGCGCCGCGTAAAGTAAGGCCATGGCCTTGCGACCCCGCGCGGTAATCACGACCCCCTACCCTTCGCCGGCTGCCACGGCTCGCGTGCTCGGCGTCTCCGCGAAGCGCTACCGGGAGCTGAGGGCGATGGTCACCGAGTATCTGGAGCGGCACGGCCGCGATCGCGCGCTTGGTCGGAGCGGGAAGGCACGACTCCGCAAGCGCAGCACCAGGAGTCGAACCGCAGTCGCGAGCCGCACAGCGCGCTGAAGCCGACCGATCCTGAGCGGTACTCCGTCAACAACGCCTTCCTGAACGTCCCCTACGATCGGCGCTACGAACCTCTCTTCCTTGCGTCATACGAACCCTATCTGGTTCCGGAGGTGCAGTATCGGGGTGCCGGCAAGCTCATCCTGCGCGCGCTGGAGGAACAAGCGGCTCGATGGGGACTGACGCGCGTGTTCCTGACGAGCTCGATCACGGCCAGGCGGTTCTATGAACGCAACGGCTATCTTCAGAGCGGGTTCATGGGACATCGACATCCTCCGAGAGGCCGGCGTCGCGCCCGTCAGCCCACGACGGGCCTACGTCGATGGCTTCGCCTTGCGGATCGGCCGGCGGGGCTACGCTCCTTCCGGTCTCCGGAGCTCGCGCCTACGGTGTGATGTTTTCCCTCACCCACGCCGAGCTCGAACGACTCTATACGGCTCCAGGCCTGGAACAGTACCGACCAGAAGCCGTGCTCGCCCGGCCTCTCGAGGGCACACCGATGCCCGCCCTCTGCGACAACCTGCGCGAAGCTCCGCAACCGCATGAACGTAATCCGGACTATGCGGCGCGGCTTCAGCACGCTCTCAGCAAGCTCGACTTCCCGCAAGACTATGTCGCATCCGTCTCGTAGCATTCGACTCGGGGTGCTCGGCGTCCTGGCGGCCGTGGCGGCGTCGAGCTGGGCGTGTGAAGCTTCAGCGCAAGGGGGTCAGCCGCTCATTCCGCGAGCGGTCGTCAAGTTGATCATCGACCATCCCGCGCTCGCCGGGTACCTTCATCCCGAGGTTGCCGGTCGCGTGCCTCTGGTGATCTCGAATCACTTGCTCGCGGACGGCGTCACACCCTCGAAGTTCGGCCAGCCCGTGCGTATTCTTGGTGACCGAGAAGTCGGCGCCCAACCGCACATTCGGTTCAAGAGCTTCGCGATGGAGGGGTCTCGGGCCAAGACCGTGCTCGAGTACGACGTGGAAGGGGTGGAAGCGGTGTTCAATCTTCAGAGGAGCGACTCAGGGTGGTGGAGCGTCGTTGATGCCCAGGTCGCCAAGAGGAACCCATGAAGCGAAGCACTGACCGGATCTTGACGACACACGTCGGCAGTCTGGCGCGGCCCGACGCCCTCGTGCCTATCCTTCGATCCAAGGACCGTGGGCAGCCGTACGATCGCGAGAGCTACGCCCGGATGGTTCGGGAGGCGGTGGCCGACAGCGTCCGCAAGCAGACCGAGGCCGGCATCGACATCGTGACCGACGGCGAACAGGGCAAGGCGAGCTTCTTCGGGTACATCGTCGAGCGGTTCAACGGCTTCGAGCGCAAGCCGCCGCCTCGCGGGCAGGAAGGCAACACCCGCGCCGAGAGCCGCGAGTACCGGGCCTTCCCCGATTACTACGCGTGGTCCGAGCGCATCGCCGAGTGGGCGGGCGGGCGCGGGGGCGATCGCCGGCACGGCGTCGACGTCTGCACGGGGCCGGTCAGCTACAAAGGGCGCGCGGCGGTGCAGACGGACATCGACAATCTGAAGACCGGCGTGAAGGGCCTGCCCTACGAAGAGGTCTTCATGCCGGCCATTGCCCCCTCCTACATCTTCGCGACTCTCGCGAACGAGTTCTACCGAACCGACGAGGAGTACGAGCAGGCTCTGGCCGACGCGCTCCGCGAGGAGTACCGCGCGATCGTCGACGCGGGCTTCGTGGTGCAGATCGACGACCCGCGCCTGGTCACCTACTACATGATGAATCCCGACGTCAGCATTGCGGACTGCCGGAAGTGGGCCGCGCAGCGGGTCGAGGCGATCAACGAGTCGCTCCGCGGCATCCCGCCCGAGCGCGTCCGCTTTCACACGTGTTACAGCATCGACGTCGGCCCTCGCGTGTACGACATGGAGTTGAAGGACATCGTCGACGTCCTGTTCCGGATCAATGCCGGCGCGTACTCGTTCGAAGCGGCCAACCCCCGGCACGAGCACGAGTACCACGTCTTCGAGCAGTTCCGGCCGCCCGACGGGAAACTCCTCATTCCGGGCGTCATCAGCCACACCACCAACCTGGTGGAGCACCCGGAGCTCATCGCCGAGCGCATCGTCCGATTCGCCCGGATCCTCGGGCGTGAGAACGTCATCGCCGGCGCCGACTGCGGATTCGCGGCGTCGGGGGTGCGGTTCAACGACACCCACCCGAGCGTCGCCTGGCTGAAGTTCGCCGCCCTGGCGGAGGGAGCGCGTCTCGCCACCCGACAGCTCTGGGGACGCAACCCGGGATAGCCACACGGCTGCGCCCATGGCTCGTAAGATCGAAATCAAGGCGCGCATCGAGAGCGTCGAATCGGAGGCGCGGGGGGGACATCCTCCTTTTGCACCGGATCTTCCACGCGATCAAGCGCCCGCTGGCGACATGAAGCTCGGGTGCATCTGCGGCTGCTTCAATCGCGCCTTCGACGAGGACAATGGACCAGACCGGCTTCTCTCCAGCACTGCGCGACCGTGCGCGGAGCTGCAGGACATCCACTTTCCGAAGGTCAAGCCATGGATCGAGGCGGCGGAGGCCCCGCGAGGCGACTGACGC
>JAHFDK010000449.1:0-1846 GCA_023249095.1 Candidatus Rokuibacteriota bacterium
GCGCTTCTCGCGCCGTCCTCTCCCCTGAGTCCCGCGCGCCGGTCAGCGCCGAGGCGCGTTGGCCGGCGTCGTCTGAGGAGAATCCACATGGCCCGGCTCGCCACTTCGTCCAAGCTCCAGGACAGCTACACCGACGCCCTGCCCGCCTCGCGCGCGTTGTACGAGCGCGCTCGGCGCCTCTTCCCCGACGCGGTGACTCACGACAACCGCCGGATGCAGCCGTTTCCGCTCTACGTCGACCGCGCGGAGGGTGCCTACAAGTGGGACGTGGACGGCCATCGGTACGTGGATTATTGGATGGGACACGGCGCCTTGCTCCTCGGACACAATCCCCGCCAGGTTTCGGACGCCGTGCGCGAGCAGGCGCTCCGAGGCACCCACTACGGTGCCTGCCACGAGAAAGAGGTCGAGTGGGGCGAGTGGGTCTGCCGGCTGGTGCCGAGCGCCGAGCGCCTGCGCTTCACCGCGTCGGGCACCGAAGCCACTCACATGGCCGTTCGCCTGGCCCGCGCGTTCACAGGCAAGCGGCACGTCGTCAAGTTCGCGGGCCACTTCCACGGCTGGCACGAAGGGCTCGAGATCGGCGTGCGTCCTCCCTACGAGGCCGAGCCCGAGGCGGGCCAGCTACCGGAGGTCGTGGACCTCGTCTCGGTGCTACCGCCCAACGACATCGTCGCGGTGCGCGAGCGCCTCGCGAAGGGCGACGTGGCTGCGGTGATCATCGAGCCGACCGGCGGCCATTTTGGCTCCGTGCCCACGCCCGCGTCGTTCGTCGTCGCGCTCCGCGAGGAGACCAGGCGCGCCGGCGCGCTGCTGATCTTCGACGAGGTCGTCACCGGCTTCCGCGTGGCTCCCGGCGGAGCCCAGGAAAAGCTCGGCGTGCGGCCCGACCTGACCACAATGGCGAAAATCCTGTGCGGTGGGCTTCCGGGAGGCGCCTGCGCCGGGCGCGAGGACGTGATGAGCTATCTGGCCACGAAGCCCAGTCCTGAAGAGAATCGCCGCGCCAAGATCGCCCATGCGGGCACCTTCAACGCCAACCCGCTCTCGGCCGCCGCCGGCGTCGCGATGCTCGCCTCGGTGGCGGACGGCCTGGCCATCCGCTTCGCCAATCAGCAGGCGGCCAAGCTGCGCCACGGCCTGAACGAGATCCTGGCGCGCGAAAAGGTCGCCTGGAAGATCTACGGCGAGCACAGCGACTGGAAGATCTTCTTCGGCGCGAGCGCGCCGCCGCGCGATGGCTCGGATCAGTCCGTCCAGGACGTCGACTGGCGGCTGCTCGACGCGAAGAACGCCGAGCAGAGCCGTGCGCTCAGACAGGCGCTCATCCTGCACGGCGTGGACTTCAACGGGGCCCGGGCCCTGGTGGGCACCTGCCACACCGACGAGATCCTGGGCGAGACCTTCGCCGCGTTCGAGGCCGCGATTCGCGACATGAAAGAAGAAGGCCTCGCATGATCCCCGAGATCTACCGGAAGCTCGGCGTCCGTCCCGTCATTCACGGCTCCGGGACGACCACGCGCTACGGCGGCTCGCTGCTCCGCCCCGAGGCGCTGGAGGCGATGCGCGAGGCGTCGCTCGTCCTCGTGAACATCGACGAGCTCAACGCGGCCGCGGGGGCAGCCATCGCCAAAATGCTCGGCGCCGAGGCGGCGTTCGTCACCGCGGGTGCCAGCTCCGGCCTTATCTTACAGGCCGCGGCGTGCATCGCCGGCGAAGACCCGGCGAAGATCACGCGTCTACCAGACACCCGCGGGATGCAAAACGAGATCGTCATCCAGCGTGCGCACCGCTTCGCTTACGATCAGGCCTACCGGGTCGCCGGCGGCGTGCTCGTCGACATCGG
>JAHFDK010000449.1:1946-3761 GCA_023249095.1 Candidatus Rokuibacteriota bacterium
GATCCGATCAACCTCCAGCCCGGCGAGGAAGCGATCGTCGCGGCGCGGCTCCGTGAGGAGCTCACCCGGCGGTAGGCGGCACTCGGGTTCGGAGCCCGAGCTTCTCCAGCCGAGGCAGGACTTCGGCGGCGAAATACGGCAGCTCCTTGAGATAGTCGACGAAGTTGATGGCCAGGCCGTCGAGACTCGCCGATCGAAGCCGGGAGAACTCCCGCACGATAGCGTCCGGATCACCGATGACACAGTAGGACCCGCGTGCGAGGGCTCGTCGCGCGATCGGATTGTGCCCGCTGTGCACCAGGCCCTGGGGATCGGTCCGTGGGCGGCCTTCCTTGGCATGCATTTCGGCGAGATATCCGATCGCTCCCCAGTCGGCGTGGTCGAGGACATACTGGAGGTAGTCATCGGCCTCCTTCTGGGTGGGACGGCAGATGATGCCAACGGGCGTCCACACCTGGATGTCGCGACCGCGCTCACGCGCCAGTCGCTTGGTCTCGGCGATGCGCCCGGCACTGGCCTCTGGTCTTTCGACCGCGTCGAAATGCATATCCGAGTGGCGGATGGCGAACTGGCGTCCGGTCTCGGAGCTGCCGGCGTTCATCATCAGCGGGTCTGCGTCACCAAAGGGCCGTGGCGAACCTTCCACGCCGTGGAGCTGGTAGTACGTCCCCTCGTGATCGAACCGGTCTTCACCGGCCCAGATCCTCTTGACGACGCTCCACCACTCTTCGCCCTGAGCGTAGCGGGCGTCGTGCTCCTTCTTGGTCACCCCGAACATCTGGAACTCGTCCTCGTTCCAGCCACAGACGATGTTCACGCCGAGGCGTCCCTGGCCAATGTGGTCCCCCGTGGCCATCTGCTTGGCCGCCACGAGGGGATGATGCAGGGGAACGTGGATCGTGCAGAACACGTGGAGGCGCCGCGTCGCGGCCAGCAAGCCACACGCCCAGGCAATCGATTCGAAGCTGGACCCGTTGGGGTTGGACTCGCCTCCGTAGCCCTTCCACCGCGCGATGGGCACCATGCACTCGATCCCGATCTCGTCCGCCATCTGCGCCAGCCTGAGGTTGTTCTCCCAGCTCGCCTCCCAGCGCTCGGGGAGCGTGGCATACGTTCTCCCGCTCGAGCAATTGGCCCCGAAGAGCCCGAGCCTGAGGCCATTGCCGTTCACGAGAACGGCATTGCGTTGTCGCATCCGCGCTTTCTCCTCCCCGCCGCTCCACTGTATCCGATTCCATCCAGCCAGCGGGACTCTCGCCGCTTCGTCGATTTGCCTTGCTCGACCCGACTCGCTCGGCTATGTTCAAAACTCACGAACACAAGGGGGCCGCCAGGATATGGCCAGTGTCGCCCTTCGATCGAGCCGCTCCTTCTCATATCCCACCGCCTCGGAATCATCCGCGCTCGCTTTCGCACTTCGCGTAGGCGAAGCCGACCCGACCGGCGCGCCCAAGCCACGACTGCTCGACCGCGTCCGCGCAGCCATCCGCGCCAGACATTACAGCCGCCGCACCGAGAAGGCGTACGTCGCGTGGATCCGCCGTTACATCTTCTTCCACGACAAGCGACACCCCGCCGACATGGGGGCGCCCGAAGTCACACGCTTCCTGAGCTCCCTCGCCGTCGAGGGGAAGGTCGCCGCGTCCACGCAGAACCAAGCGTTGAGCGCCCTGCTCTTCCTGTACGGGGAGGTCCTGGCAGTCGATCTCCCGTGGATGGACGAGATCGTCCGCGCCAAGCGCCCGCAGCGTTTGCCCGTCGTCCTGACCCGGGACGAGGTGCGGGCCGTGCTGCGCCGGCTCGAAGGCACGCCGC
>JAHFDK010000025.1:0-4436 GCA_023249095.1 Candidatus Rokuibacteriota bacterium
CCTTTCTCGAGATTCTCATCGGCTCGCCTCGGCCGGCGGGGCCCCAGCCCCGCGACGGCCTGCGGCTCGCACTACCATCATAGGCTCGCCTCGGCCGGCGGGGCCCCAGCCCCGCGACGGCCTGCGGCTCGCACTACCACTCAGTTCGCGGGGTCGTCGAGCTGCTCCGGCGTTTCCCCGCGTTCGAATCGCTCCACCAGCTTGCGCTCGTCGGGCGTCAGCCGCGCCGTCGCCAGGAGGTCCGGACGTTCGCGCCACGTGAGCCAGATCGCCTGCACGCGGCGCCAGCGCGCGATGCGCGCGTGGTCGCCCGAGAGCAGCACCGCCGGCACGCGCGCCCCCCGGTAAGCCTCGGGTCGCGTGTACTGCGGCGGCTCCAGAAGCCCGTCCGCGAACGACTCGCGTGCCGCCGCGCCTTCGGCCCCGAGCACGCCCGGGAGCAAGCGCGTCACCGCGTCGGTCACCACCAGCGCCGGCAGCTCGCCGCCCGTCAGTACGTAGTCGCCGATCGAGACCACGTCGTCCGCGAGCCCCTCGCCGACGCGCGCGTCGACGCCCTCGTATCGCCCGGCCAGGAGGATCACGTGCGTCTCGCCGGCCAGCTCGCCCGCGACCTTCTGCGTGAGCGTCCGGCCCCGCGGGTCCATCAGCACGACACGCGCGCCGGGCGTGCGCAACGCCTCCACAGCAGCGAAGAGCGGCTCGGGCTTCAGCACCATGCCACCGCCGCCTCCGAACTGATAATCGTCGGTGACTCGGTGCCGGCCCTCCGCGTAGTCTCGGAGATTGACCACCCGGATGTCAACGAGTCCACGCGCCCGCGCCCGCCCTAGCATCGACTCCGCGAGCACCGGCTCGACCATGCCCGGAAAGAGCGTCACGATGTCGATGCGCACGGCCGCTGCCGCTACAGGTCGAGCAGACCGTCGGGCGGCCGGATGACGACGCGGCCTCCGGACAGGTCGACCTCGAGCACGATCTCGGCCACCGCCGGGATGAGGCGCTCGCGCGCGCCGTCGATCACCACCCAGAGATCCTGGGCGGGCGACTGCTCGATTCGTAGCACCCGTCCGACCTCCCGCCCGTCCTCCGTGAGGACCCGGCAGCCCTCGAGCTGCCACGGGTAGAAATGGCCGGGTGGCAGCGGCATCGCCTCGGCCTCGGGCAACGCCACCAGGCATCCGATCAGCGCCCCGGCGGCTTCGACCGTTTCACAACCCGCCAGCGAGAGGAGGACCGCCGCACCCTGCCGGCGCACCCCGGTGATGCGGCGCGGCTCGCGCGTGTCGTGCGCCCGGTCCCACAGAACGCACTCGGTCACCCCCTCGAACCGCTCGGGGCGGTCCGTCAGCGGCGTCACGCGTATCTCGCCGCGCAGGCCATGAGGCCGCGCGATCTCGCCGATGACCACGAGCCGGTCGTTCATGTTCGCCGCCGGGTCGCCTCGACCCCGCCCCTTCGGGCAGGTCGACCCGTGCCCTCTTACTTCTTTGCCGGCGCGCTCACCGGTGTGGTCGCCGGCGCCGTCGCGGGCGCGTTCGCGATCAGCCTCCGCACCGTGTTCGACGGCTGGGCACCTTTCTTGATCCACGCCTCGACCTTCGCCCGGTCGATCGACACGGTCGGCGGCTCGGTCAGCGGGCTGTAGTGCCCGAGCACCTCGATGAAGCGGCCATCGCGCGGTGAGCGCGAGTCCGCCACCACCACACGGTAGGCGGGTCGCTTTGTTGTCCCGGTCCGTCTCAGCCGAATCGTCACTGCCACGTTCTCACCCCCTCGGCGTCGGAAATCCTGGGAGATTCTTCAGGTGGGGAAGCTTCCCCTCCATGCTCTTGAACTGCTTCATGACCTTCCGGAGCTGGGCGTACTGCTTGAGAAGCCGGTTCACGTCCTGCACGCTCGTGCCGCTGCCGCGCGCGATCCGCTGGCGCCGGCTGCCGTTGATGACCTCGGGATTGCGACGCTCGCCCGGCGTCATCGAGCCGATGATCGCGTCGAACCGACCGAGCTCCGCTGACTCGCCGTCGAGATCCTTGGGCGCGCCCTTGAGCATCTTGCCAAAGGGAAGCATGCCGAGGATCTGATCGAGCGGCCCCATCTGGCGGAGCTGCTTGAGCTGCTCTCGGAAGTCCTCCAGCGAGAACGAGTCCTCGCGGAGCTTCCGAGCCAGCTCCTCCGCCTTCGTCTGATCCACAACCGCTTGCGCCTTCTCGACGAGCGAGAGCACGTCACCCATGCCGAGGATGCGCGAGGCCAGGCGGTCGGGATGGAACGGCTCGAGCGCGTCGGTCTTCTCGCCCACGCCGACGAAGGCGATGGGGCGCCCGGTGACGTGCCGGACGGAGAGCGCAGCGCCACCGCGCGAATCGCCGTCGAGCTTGGTGAGGATGACCGCATCGATGCCCACGGCCTGATTGAAGCGGTCGGCGACCGTGACCGCGTCCTGGCCGGTCATCGCGTCGACCACCAGGAGCACGTGGTGAGGCGCGACTTCCCGCCGGATCGCCTGCAGCTCCCCCAGCAGGGCCTCGTCGATGTGGAGCCGGCCGGCCGTGTCGAGGATGAGCGGCGTGAGGCCGCGCGCGGCCGCCTCCTCGCGCGCCGCCCGACAGATCTCGAGCGGCGTCTGTCCGGGTGCCCCGGTGACCGGGACGCCGACCTGGGCGCCGAGCGTCCGGAGCTGCTCCATCGCGGCGGGTCGCTGAGTGTCCGCCGCTGCGAGCAGCGGATGCTGCCCTTGCTTCGTGTAGAGACGGGCCAGCTTCGCGGCGGTCGTCGTCTTGCCCGAGCCCTGGAGCCCCATGAGCATGATGACCGTTGGTGGGTGGGAGGCCATCGCGAGCCGATGCCCGCTGCCGCCGAGCAGCTCCACCAGCTCTCCGTGCACGACCTTCACGACCTGCTGAGCGGGCGTGAGCGAGGCAAGGACGTCCTGGCCGACGGCCCGGGTCCTCACGCGGTCGACGAAGGCGCGGACGACCTTGAAGTTGACGTCCGCCTCCAGGAGCGCCACCCGCACCTCGCGGAGCGCCTCCTCGATGTTCTCCTCCGACAGGCGGCCACGCCCGCCGAGCTTGTCGAAGATCGCTTGCAGTCTGGTACTCAGGGAATCAAGCATGCAAGGTGGTAACTCTACGGAAACATCCCGGGAATATCAACCGGCGAGGGTCGTTTGCTGGCTACCGCGGGACGAACTGCGCAGGCGCCTTACGCCACTGATAGACGCCCACGTTGAGCTGGTCCATCACCCACCGTTCGGGATACAGGTAGCCCATCGTGGTTTCCGTGACGTAGAATCCCGGGACCTGGGCGAACTGAGTTTGGTAGGTGGCCGGCACGCCGTTAGGCGCCGGGACGTACACCTGTATCGCGATGGGCTGTGCCGGCACCCACACCTGGCTGACGGCGTATCCCAGCCCTGCATTCGGCAGCATCGGGTGGGCATTGTTCAAACGGTGCGGCTCGTCACCGAAAGGGACCGTCTCCCGCGAGAACGGAAAGCCCGAGGGCACCACCACGAATGGGCCGGTGGGATTAGGTCTGAAGATGAACACCGGATTCGACGGGTTCACGGTGCCCAGTTGTCCCAGCGCGGCCGAGGGCCCCACTTGCCCGATCGTCTGAGCCGCAGCCCGGCTGACCCCCCCGACCAGGAGCCCGAGCATAAAGACGATCGTGATCTTGAGAGCTGGCACGATAACGCACTATAGACGAGAACGGGATCCCCGGCAACCTATTGGGGACTCCTATTGGGAACTCCTGACTCTACGGAACGACCGGAGAAATTTCAACCACTAGCGGCGATCGGCGGTATTCTCGGGCCATGGGGCCCTCATAGTGATCAGGACGGTAGCGGCCGCGCTTGCCGCACTGGCGCTGCAACTCTCCGGCGCGGTGCCTGTGTTCGCCCAGGCCGGCGATCCGGCGAATCCAGGCAACTTCTCCGCCAACCCGCACCCGGCCATGACCTGGGCGTACTACAATCCGAACCTCCACGGGTTCGAGGCCGGACAGGTCATCCGGTACATCGAGGTGTCCGCCCAGCAGGTAGTCCTGAACGTGGATGTGCCGGTTCCCGACGGTGTACCCCGCAGGACCGAGCAGCAGTGGCAGACGATCCCCGGGTACTACGTCACCGAGACGACCACCGGCTTCGTGTACCCGGAGCGCTGGACAATCACGCAGCTCAACGCGGGCGTGTACCAGTGGGTGAGGCTCCCGGCCCTGTTCCAAAGGAAGTAAACCAGGAAGCAAGCCCGGGTTACACCCCGTTCCTCCCGTGCCGCGCGCGGTCAGTACGCTGGCGGTGCGTACACGGTCACGAAGAAGAGCGGTACCCTGCCGGGATTCGTCACGTGGTGGCGCGTCCGGGCGGGGATCATGACGAGGGCCCCTGCCGCGGCCTTGTACTCCGTCTCGCCGATGCGGACGAGCGC
>JAHFDK010000025.1:4536-39472 GCA_023249095.1 Candidatus Rokuibacteriota bacterium
CGAGCGCGTCGACGACGTCCATCGCGCGACTACACCACCGTTGCGGCGGCGCGAAGAGCCCTGACCGCGGCAGCGGGATCGGCGGCACCGAAGATCGCCGAGCCGGCCACGAGGGTCGAGGCCCCGTCCTCGGCGAGGGACCTCGCGAGGTCGGCCTTCACGCCGCCGTCGACCGAGACATCCACGGGTCTGGTCCCCAGGAGCGTCCTGATCTCGCGGATCTTCCGGTGCGCACCCGGGATGAACGACTGGCCGCCGAATCCCGGGTTCACCGACATCACCAGCACGAGGTCGAGGTCGTCGAGCACGAACTCGAGGGCGGAGGGCGGCGTCGACGGGTTCAAGGCGACACCCGCCTTCGCGCCGAGCTCGCGGATCTGAGCGAGCGTGCGCGCGAGATGCGGACAGGCCTCGACGTGGACAGTGACCATGTCGGCGCCGGCCGCCACGAACTCGGGGATGTAGCGCTCCGGCTCGACGATCATCAGATGGACGTCGAGGGGCAGGCGCGTCCGCTTCCGGATCGCCCCGACGACGACGGGGCCAATCGTGATGTTGGGGACGAACCGCCCGTCCATGACGTCGACGTGGAGCTGGTCGGCGCCGCCCGCCTCGACGCGCGCGATGTCGGTGGCGAGCGCGGCGAAGTCGGCCGAGAGGATCGAGGGGGCGATCTTGATCACGGGGTTGTTATACCCCGAAAGCTACGAGCGGCGGAAGCGGACGGCCGCGAAGCCGTCGGTGCCGTGGCGGTGTGGCAGGCACCGGAGCCAGCCGTCGACGTCGAGCGGCAGCGGAAACGTGTCGGGCGGATCGGTCGCGAAGTCCAGATGCGCGGCGAGGAAGGTTCTCACGACCGCCTCGTTCTCCTCGGGCTCGAGCGAGCACGTGGCGTAGACGAGGCGGCCGCCGGGCTTGACCATCGTCGCCGCGGCGGCCAGGATCTCGGACTGTCGTCGGCTCCCCAGGAGCAGATCGGACGGCTGACGTCGCCACTTCACCTCGGGGTTGCGTCTGAGCACGCCGAGGTTCGAGCAGGGCGCGTCGACGAGGACCCTGTCGCACGCGGCACAGAAGCCGGGCGCGAGGGCTTCCACCGGTCCGTCGCGGGCGTCGATGCTCGTGATCCCGAGGCGGGCAGCGGCCTCCCTGACGCGTGTCAGGCGCGCCGGGTCTCGATCGAAGGCGAGGACGCGGCCGCGGTCGCCCATGAGCTCGGCGAGGTGCGTCGTCTTGGTGCCCGGCGCGGCGCAGACGTCGGCGACCGTGCTCCCGGGCTCGGGCGCGAGCAATCTCGCGACCAGCATCGAGGCCTCGTCCTGCACCGCACAACTGCCATCGGCGAAGGCGCGCCACTCGCCGGGTGCCCCGCCGGGCCCGACGACGAGCCCCTCGGGGGCCAGGGGCGTCGGGCGCCAGGCGAGCCCCTCCTCGGTTTCCAGGCGGCGGGCGAGCGCGTCGCGAGTGATCCGTAGCGTGTTCGCCCGGAGCGTCAGGGGCGGGCGCTCGTTCAGCGCTCGCATCAGCGCCTCGGCGTCCTCGCGGCCGTACCGCCCCACCCACCGCTCGGCGAGCCACGTGGGGAACGAGCAGCGCGTCGCCAGGGCGTCGATGGGATCGCGCGGCGGCGCCGGCTCGCGCTCGCGCGGGTCGCGGCGGGCGAACGATCGGAGCACGGCGTTCACGAACGCCCTCACCCCGGGCGTTCGCGGCGCCAGCGTGACCGCGTCGTTCACGGCGGCGAACGACGGCACGCGCTCGAGGAAAGCGATCTGGTACGCGGTCACTCTCAAGATCACGCGCACGCGGGGATCGAGCGACTCGAGCCGGCGCCGGGAGTGCGGCGCCAGGATCCAGTCGAGATAGCGCTGCCAGCGGAGCGTCCCGTAGGCGAGCTCCGTCGCCAGCGCGGCGTCGCGGGCCGAGAGTCGGCGCGCCGCGAGCTCGCGCTCGAGGGCGATGTCGGCAAAGATCGCGTCCGTCTCGACGCGCTCCAGCACGCTCACGGCGACCTCCCGCGACGGCGAGGGAGGCCGGGCAGGGGTCCTGGCTTTCGGTTCCGCTGGCCTCCTCGGGGGCGTCATCGCGGCGTGCTGGAGATGTCGGGCTTGGCGAACATGGCACCGCGGGCGAGGCGCGCACCCCGGAGATACTCAGGCCAGGACATCGCGCGGCGGTTCTCCGGCTGGACTTCGATCGGACGGAGCCAGCCGTCGGCGGTGGCGATGGCCAGGTCGCCGGGGTCGGCGGCGGATCGCTCCAGCGTGCCCGGCGGATGCGTCCGTCCGGCGCCGGCGGCCGTCGCGCGCCAGATCGTGAGCGTGCCGGCGTGGCTGTGGGTGAGAGCGCCCGGCCAGGGATTGCAGCCGCGGACGAGGTTGACGAGATCCGGTGCGGAGCGGTTCCAGTCGAGATGACCGTCGGTGCGTTTCAATCGCGGCGCCAGCGTCGCGTCCTCGTGACGTTGCGGTCGGGGCATCAGCGTGTCGAGCCGCGCGAGCGTGTCGACCAGGACGTCGGCGCCGAGCACGGCGAGCCGCGCGGCGAGCTCGCCGGCCGTCTCCGCGGGGCCGATGGTCACGGACGCCGAGCGGAGGGTCGGTCCGGTGTCCATGCCCTCGTCCATCTGGAACGTGGTGATGCCCGTCTCCGTCTCGCCGCGCATGATCGCCCACTGGATCGGTGCCGCGCCGCGATAGCGCGGCAGGAGCGAGCCGTGGACGTTGATCGAGCCACGCCGTGGGGCCTCGAGCGCCGCCCTCGGCAGGATCTGCCCGAACGCAACGACGACCGCCACGTCGGCGCCGAGCGCGCGGAAGCGCTCGGGCCACTCGGGATCACGCACCCGCGCCGGCTGGAAGACGTCGAGCCCGGCGGCCAGCGCGCGCGTCTTGACGTGTGGGGGAGTCAGCCGCTGGCCGCGGTGCGCCGGCCGGTCGGGCTGGGTGACGACGGCGACGACCTCGTGGTGGCGCAGGAGCGCCTCGAGCGTCGGCAGCGCAAACTCGGGCGTGCCGTAGAAGAGAACTTTAAAGCGCGAAGGCGTGGCGGGAAGCGTCCTCGCGGAGACCGTCTTTCTTGATCTTCCGCTTGATGCGGTCGCGCGTCACCGGGTCGACGCGATCGATGAAGAGGACGCCGTCGAGGTGGTCGATCTCGTGCTGCAGGACGCGCGCGCGCAGGCCGCGGGCGTTGATTGCCAGCGGCTGTCCGTTCACGTCCCTCGCCTCGACCTTCACCCATGCGGAGCGGACGACCGGAGCGAACACACCCGGGATCGACAGGCACCCTTCCTCGCCCGTCGTCTCGCCGCCCCGCTCGACGATCGCCGGGTTCAGGACCGCCTGCACGCCCCGGCCCTCCTCATCGGCGATGACGATGAGCCGGAGCGAGATCCCCACCTGAGGCGCGGCCAGGCCGATGCCGACCTCGTCGTACATCGTCTCGGTCATGTCCGCGATGACCGCCCGGATTTCCGGAGTCACCTCGCCCACCGGTGAAGCGCGCCGTCTGAGCCCCGGATCGCCGTATTTCAGGACTCTTAGAACTGCCATTCGACCGGATCGACCTCCACGTCAATGATACCTCGGCTCGCCGGACGCGGCGTTTTGAACTCCCGCAGCGCCTCCTCGAGGAGGCGCGGCAGATCGGCGTCGCCTTTTACGACGATCCGATGGGCGCGGTCCCTCCGGTCGGCGACGGGCGCATAGACGGTGAGCCCCGTGCACCCGCGCAGCGCGGCGCCGGCCGCCTGGGCCAGCCGGCGCGTCTCGGCGGCCTCGGAGGCGCGCGTGGTGACGACGGCGAGGCGTCGGAAGGGCGGATAGCCGAGCTCGCCGCGGAACGTCAACTCGTGCTGGTAGAACTCGTGCAGATTCTGGCGCGCGACCGCCTCGAACGCGTAGTGCCCGGGGTTCTGCGATTGGATGATGAGGGCGCCGTCAGCGGCGACCCGCTCGGCGGCCGCCCACGCAAGCCCGAGCGTGCGCTCTCCGGCGCGGAAATCCGGCGCGCGCAGGAGCTGGTCCGGCGCCACGAATGCCGCGAGCCCGAGCGACGCGGGACCGAAGAGGCGGAGCGCGCCACGGGTGCCGATCACGACGTCGGCGACGGCCGCCGCCGCGCGCTGCGCTTCGCCCCGGCCGCCCCGCACCGCGTCGGGATCCCAGCGCGCGATGCGCGCGGCCGGGAAGCGGCGGCGCACGGCGTGCTCGACCCGCTCGGCACCCCACCCGAATGGAGACAATCGTCGCCCGCGACACTCGGAGCAGGTGTCCGGCAGCGGGTGCGCGGCGGCGCAGAGCCGGCAGACGAGCTGCGCGGCGGCGCGCGAGTAGACGAGCGCGATCGCGCACTCGGCGCAGCGGACCACGGTCCCGCACTCGTCGCAGGCGAGCGACGAGGTGAGCCGGCTCACCGCGAGGAAGACGCGCCGCCTGGCGGCCAGCGTCTCGCGGATGGCGCGTGCGAGGGACGGCGTGAGCGGCTCGCGCCGGAGGATCCCGCGCGTGTCGGCGATGCTCACCGCGGGCCAGGGCCCGGGCTGCGGCGGGGGCATGTCCAGAAGGCCCGACTTGGCGCGCCACCACGCCTCGACGCTCGGCGTGGCCGCCGTGAGCAGGAGGGCGACCGGCTCCCGCGCGGCGCGCTCGAGCGCGACGTCGCGCGAATGCATCCGCGGCGGTCCGGGCGGCTTGTGGGCGGCCTCGTGCTCGTCGATGAGGACGAGGGTGGCCGGCGGGGGGAGCGGAGCGAGCAGCGCCGACCGGGTCCCGGCCGCAAGGCGCACCGATCCGTCACGGAGCAGATTCCACGCGGCTGCGCGCTCCTCGTCGGTCACGCCCGAATCGAGTCGCACGACACGGTCGATCTTGGCGAGTCGCTGCGCCCAGCGAGCGGTCGTCTCGAGATCGGGCGCGATCACGAGCGCCGAGCCCGGCATCGCCTCGATGCGCTCGAGAAGCCGCTTCTCCCGGCCGGCGCCGATGAGCAACGCCGGCCGCTCGAGCGCTGTCGCCGGCCGGCGACCGGGGGCGCGATTCGGTCCGGATCCGCTTGCAGCGAGCGGCGGCGGCAGGAGCGCGGCGCACGTCGAGCCGACCGACGAGAGGCTCTGCCCGGCGATCCAGTGGACGAGGTCGAGGTGCGCGCGAGACAAGACGGGCTCGCGGTCGACGAGGCGGTCGAGCGGTTTGAGCCGAGGATCGGCGCCGTCGTGGAGCGCCACGACCATGCCAACACGCGAGGCGCCCCGGAGGGGCGCGATCGCACGCTGCCCCGGAGCGAGCGCCCAGCCGTCGGGCACGCGATAGGAGAAAAAGTGGGCGACCGGGGCGTCGAAGGCGACGTCCGCGATGGTCATGTATCGGAGCGTGGGGACGGCGCTACCGAGGGTGGCCTGAAACAGGTGCGACCCGGCTCCGTTTCTGCGGACAACCTGTGCGGCACCGTCATCGCGTGCGGCGGCGGTCGTACTCCCGTCGGGCGAGCTGGAGATCCTCCCATGCCATGCGCTTGTACTCCTCGCCCGGGTTGCGGAGAAGGAAGGCGGGATGGAAGGTGGGAATCAGCACCGCTGAGCCGTAGGGATGCACGCGTCCGCGGAGCTTGCCGATCGGCTCTCGAGTGCCGAGGAGGCTCTGAGTCGCGACGCTGCCGAGCGCCAGGACGACCTTGGGTTGCAGCACCGCCAGCTTCGCCGCGAGGAACGGCGCGCAGGCGGCGAGCTCGTCGGCCTCGGGATTTCGATTCCCGGGAGGCCGACACATGACGGCGTTGCAAATGTAGACTTCGTCGCGCGACAGCTCGACCTTTCGCGCCTCGAGCATTTTCGTCAGGAGCTGTCCCGCCCGCCCGACGAAGGGGAGGCCCTGAGCATCTTCGTCGGCGCCCGGGCCCTCACCGATGACGACGAACTCCGCTCGCGGGTTCCCCGAGCCGAACACGACCGTCGAACGCCCCTCGCACAGCTTGCACTTGCGGCAGCCCTGGAGGGCCTTCTCCTGGGCCCGGAGCGCCTCCGCGGCATCGAGCAGATAGTCGCCGGTGAGGGGGAGCTCGGTGAACCCGAGATCGCGGTGGTGGCGCAGTGTCTCACCGAGCGCGCCGAGGGCATCGGCGAGCATCGCGCGCGGATCGGCGGTCGCCATCGCGCGCTAGGCGGGTGTCTTCCGGGTCGCGGCGCCGGCGCGCAGGCCGAGGACGTGCGAGAGGATCGCGTCGGCGACCGCGGCCTTCGGCATCCGCGGCAGCGCGCGCGCCCCCCCCCAGCGGTCGAGCAGCAGCACCTCGTTGTCCTCGGCGTCGAAGCCGATGCCCGCCTGGCTCACGTCGTTCGCCACCAGGAGGTCGATCCCCTTGGTCTCGAGCTTGGCGCGCGCGTTCGCGGCGACGTCGTGCGTCTCGGCGGCGAAGCCGACAACGAACGTGTTCGTGCGCCGCGCCGCGATCTCCGCCAGAATGTCGGGGTTCGGCGTCAGCTCGAGGGTGAGGTCGCGCTTGCCCTTGATCTTCACGCTCGACACTTGCAGGACTCGATAATCGGCGACCGCGGCCGCCTTGATGACGATCGTGGCGCGGTCGAGGTGGTGCAGCACCGCCTCGCGCATCTCCTCGGCGGTCTGTACCGGGACGAAGACGGCGCTGGGCGGCGGGGTGAGCGCGGTGGGGCCTGAGATCAGCGTGACCTGCGCCCCGCGCCGGAGCGCCGCCACCGCGAGCCCGTAACCCATCTTGCCCGAGGACCGGTTGGAGATGTACCGCACCGGGTCGATCGGTTCGCGTGTGGGGCCGGCCGTGACAAGCAGTCGGTCGCCGGCCAGGTCGCGGATCGGCGCCAGCACGCGGCGCAACGCTTCGACGATGTCGTCGACCTCCGGGAAGCGCCCCTTGCCGCTCTGACCCGAGGCAAGGGCGCCCGTATCCGGCTCGAGAACGGTGACGCCACGGCCGCGCAGCGTGGCGACGTTGGCGGCTACGGCCGGGTGCTCCCACATGCCGCCGTCCATCGCCGGCACCATGAGGACCGGCGCCCGGGCCGCGAGCAGGAGCGTCGTCAGGAAGTCGTCGGCGATCCCGTGGGCGGCCTTCGCGAGGAGGTTCGCGGTCGCCGGCGCCACGACGATAGCGTGGCACCGCTCCGCGAGAGCGACGTGCTCGACGGCGTCGGCGCTCTGCGGGTCGAAGAGGTTGGAGAGCACCGATCGCCCCGACAGGGTGCGGAACGTCAGCGGGCCGACGAACTCGCGCGCGTGCTCGGAGAGACACACCGTGACCGAGGCGCCGAGCCGGCCGAGCTCGCGCAGCAAGTACACTGCCTTGTAGGCGGCGATCGACCCCGTGACGCCGAGGATCAGCTCGCGGCCTTCGAGGCTCATGCCTTGGGCGTGTCTTCGTCCTTGACGCGGTACTCGACTTTGGCCGCCGCGATCTCCTCCAGCGCGCCGCTGGTCGGTTTCTTGTGCCGGCTCTCCACGCGCGGTGGCGCGCCCCGATTGAGCTGCCGTGACCGCTTCGCGGCGAGGACGACGAGCAAATACCGGTTCGAGACCTTGTTCAACGCGCTTTCAAGCGAAGGGAATGCCATCAATTGCGTACCTCCAGATCGGGCAGGGTGAGGCCGAGGCGTGCGACTCGACAGCGCTCGGCCAGGATGATCGACTCGAGCTGCTCCATGGCCTCCTTCACATCGCGGTTCACGATGAGGTAATCGTACTGCCGCCACAGCGCAATTTCCTCGCGCGCCCGCACCAGGCGCCGCTCGATGTCGGCGTCCATGTCGGAGCGCCGCTCGCGGAGCCGCTGCTCCAGCTCCTTCACCGACGGCGCCAGGATGAAGATCAGCACCGCGTCCGGATAGCGCGCCCGGAGCTGCGCGGCGCCCTGCGTGTCGATGTCGAGCAGCACGTCGCGGCCGGTGGTCAGGGCGTCCTCGAGCGCGCGCGCCCGCGTGGCGTAGAGGTTGCCGTGCACGGTCGCCCACTCCGCGAACTCGCCGCGCGCCAGCATCGCCCGGAACTCGGGCGCCCCGACGAAGCGGAAGTCCGCCCCGTCGATCTCGCCCGGCCGCGGCGGCCGCGTGGTCACCGAGACCGAGTACGCCAGGTCGGGCAGCCGGAGCCTGATCTCGCGGCACAGCGTCGTCTTGCCGGCCCCCGACGGCGCCGAGACGACGAACAGCGTGCCGCGTCGGCTAATCACCAGCCGGGCTCCGCTCCGTCACGAGACGCTGCGCCAGCGTGGCTGGCTCGAGCGACGAGAGGATGAGGTGGTCGCTCCCCGTCACGATGACCGCGCGCGTGCGCCGTCCGTTCGTGGCGTCGACCAGCTTCGTGCTGCCCTTGGCGCTCTCGATGAGCCGCTTCACCGGCAGCGAGTCCAGCGCGACGATCGCCACGATCTGCTCGGCCACGACCACATTGCCGTGTCCCACGTTCACCAGGTGCGTCACCAGTCGGCTCCCGCCGTTCGTGCGGTTATTCAAGATTCTGCGCTTGCTCGCGCATCTTCTCGATGATTCCCTTGGCGGCGAGCGCCGCCTGGCTCAGCTCGAGGTCGTCCGCCTTCGACGCGATCGTGTTGACCTCGCGATTCAGCTCCTGGATCAGGAAGTCCAGCGCCCGGCCGACCGCGCCACCCTTGTCGAGCAGGAGCGTCAGCTGCTCGAGGTGCGCGCCGAGCCGCGTCATTTCTTCGCGTACGTCGGTCTTGTCGGCCCAGATCGCCACCTCGGTGAGGATCCGGCCCTCGTCGCGGACGATTTCGCCGAGGAGCGCGCCGATCCTCTCCCGGAGCCGCTCCTGATACCGTGCGAGCGCCGCGGGCGTGCGCGCCGCGACCGCGTCCACCTGCATCCGGAGGGCGGCGTGCAGGGTGCGGAGCTCGGCGCCGAGTGCCTCACCCTCCGCTCCGCGACACGCCACGAGCTCGTCGAGTGCGCGGCCGAGCACCTCGGCGAGGACCGGCCACGCGATCCCGCCCGCGGGCGTTTCTGTGTCCTGCATGCGCACGACGCCCGGGCGCTCGAGCACCCACGCGAGCGTCACGTCACCGCCGAGCCCCACGGTGCGACCCAGTTCCCGCGCCTCCGCGACGTATTGCGCGGCGAGCGTGGCGTCGGCACGAACCTGCTGCGTAGACTGGCCGGGCGCCGGTCCGAGCTGAACGGCGACGTCGATCCGCCCGCGCTCGAGCCGCGACTGGATCATCCGGCGAGCGTCCATCTCGAAGGCGCCGAGCGCGCGCGGCAGCCGCAACGCGATGTCGAGGTGGCGATGATTGACAGAGCGTGCTTCGACCGTTACGGTCGCGGCGTCCCCGGTTGCCTCGGCCCGGCCGAATCCCGTCATGCTGCGAAGAGCCGGAATCGGGGTGATCCGGGAGGGTGTCATTCAGCGATCATAGGGCGAAATCTCCTGTAGTGTCAATATGTTGCGGTTGACACGGGCCGATCCGGCGGCTAAACTCCCGCGAGGAGCGCGCTCGTGTCGCTCATTACACTCATCGCCGGCCGCGGACGCGCCGCGAAGGTCATGCCGTGACCCGGTGGGCGCTCGCCACACTGGGCGCACTCCTCATCCTCGGCGTCGTCACCGTCGCGGTCGCCCGGTTCTTCGGGAAATCCGGGTCGCGCGCCTCGATCGGCGTGTCCATCGCCGCCCGATGGCTCGCGGTGTACGTGCTCTGGGGCTTCGCCGGCGGCCTGGCGCTGACGTACGGCCTGCTCGCCACGTACTACTCGCCCGCGTTCGCCGTGATCGGTCTCCTCGGAGCCGTCTGCGAGTACCGAGCCCACGTCCGGGTCGGGCGCCAGCGCGGCCTGGTGATTTTCGTCGGCGTGCAGATCGCGTGGCTGGTGTTCGTGCTCTTCCAGAACGGTATGTTGGCTGCCGGGTGGTGATAGGCTCGAAGGATGGGCGAGCAGGACGCGATCCTGGTCGTCGACGCTGACCCTGAGGCCGCTCTCCTCCTGAGCGACTTCCTCGAACGCGAGGGATACTCGGTCGTCGCCGCCGCGACCGGCGGCGAGGGCCTGCGTCTCCTCCGCCAGGAGCGCTTCGCCCTCGTCCTCCTCGATCTCCAGCTCCCCGACGTCGACAGCACCGTCATCATGCGCGAGGCCGGGCGGGTCGCGGCGCCGCCGGAGGTCATCGTGGTCACGGGCCACGCGACCCTCGACTCGGCGATCCAGGCGGTCGAGAGCAGGAGCGCGGGCTATATCTTGAAACCCGTCGACCTCTCCCGGCTGGGCTCGATCGTCGCCCGGGTGTTCGAGCGGCGGCGGTTGACGCAGGACAACGCACGGTTGCACACCGAGCTGGCGGAACGACTCGGCGAGAGTGAAGCCCTGGCCGCGATCTCGGCGACGGTCAGCTCGACCCTGGACGTCCGCGAGGCGCTGCGAAGGATCTGCCGAGAGCTCGCCCGTCTGCTCGGCGCCGACACCGCGGCCGCCTATCTGCATGAGCTCGGAACCGGTCAGCTTGTGCCGACCGCCGCGTACCACGTGCCCAAGGAATACCTGGCGACGCTCTCCTCGGCTCCGCTGCCGCTCAGGGACCAGGGTTTCTTCCTCCCCCTGTGGGCGGAGCGGCGTCCCGTGTACTCGGACGACATCGCGCACGACGAGCGATTCACGCACGGGATGTTCAGGAGCTTCCCGCACCAGTCGGGGCTCCTCCTGCCGTTGATCGTCGACGACGAGGTGATCGGCGGCTTCTACCTGGTGTGGTGGACGGTCCGCCGCCGCTTCTCCGCGCAAGATCTCCGCGCGCTCGAACACGTCTGCGAGCAGGTCGGGTTCTTCCTGCGCAACGCCCGTCTCTACGAGCAGGCGGAGCGTAACCGGCACCGGCTCGAGGTCCTGAACGACGTGTCGCGCCGACTGGCCGCTGTCCACGACGCGGAGGAGGTGCTGACGATCATCGTCAACGAGGCCGCCCGGCTCGTGGGCGCGGAGGCGGCGGGACTTCGCCTGCTGGAGGGCGACGATCTCGTGGTCAGCGCCAGGACCGAGTCGGCCGCCACCGTGATGTCCCGGCCACGGCTCAAGCCCGGGGAGAGCCTGAGCGGTCTGGTCGTCGCTACCGGAGAGTCCGTCGTGGTCGAGGACCTGGCCGCCGACACACGCCACGATCCCGCCCACAAGCGCGGCGCCCTCGAGGGGGGCTTCCGAGGGTTCATCGGGGTCCCGCTCCGCGCCCACGGTCGCGTCGTCGGCACGCTCAACGTGTTCACCAAAGGGGCGCGCCACTTCCTGCCGGACGAGATCGCGCTGCTGTCGGCGCTCGCGGACCAGGCCTCGCTCGCCATCGAGAAGTCGCGTCTGTTCCGAGAGACCGAGGAGGGGCGGGCGCTGCTCGAGCAGCTCTCGCATGCCGCCCTCACGATGCAGACCTCCTGGGAGCGGGACGATCGCCTCGGCGCGTTCGTCCAGGCGGCGCGCGAGGTCGTCGGCTTCGACCGCGTGAACGTGTTCCTCCTCACCGCCGACGGCGCGGAGCTCGAGCTGGTGACGACCGGTGGCGACGAGGTCGCCCCGGGGCTCCGGCTGCCACTGACATCCGAAGCCGGTCCGTACCATGAGGCCTTGAAGAGCCGACGTCCAGTCGCGGTACTGTCCGACGCGGACCTCGCGCGGGTGCTGCCGCTCGATCGGGCGCGCCTCGACCACGCGTATTTGCGCTCGCGCCGATTCGTCGTCGCGCCGCTCGTTGTCGGCGAGCGCGTGATCGGCGTCGTGAGCGCCGACAACAAGCCGAGTCGGCGGCCGATCAGCCCCCAGAGCGTCGAGCCGTTCAGCTCGCTCTGCCAGAACCTCGCGACCGCGCTCGAGGAGAGCCGGCTCTACGCCGAAGCCCGCGCCCGCGAGCAGGAAGCGACGCGGCTCTATGCCGTGACCCGGCAGCTGGCCACCAGCCTCGACCGCGAACGCCTGCTCGATGTCATCGCCGAACAGGCGATAGAGCTGATGGGGTGTGACGCGGTCGGGATCTTCTTCTACGACGTGACGCGTGGCGTCCTCGTCTTCCATCGCGGGCTGCACCTGCCTGCGGAGCTGACCCGCGACCTCGCGCTCCGTCCCGGCGAGGGGATCGCGGGCCGTGCCTACCAGGAACGCCAGCCGGTGTGGACGCGAGACCGCCTGACGGACCCGACGCTCCGACACTCGCCGGCGACCCAGCGGCTGGTCAATGCGTCGGCGCCGCGCGCCTATCTGGCGGTGCCCATCATCAGTCGCGAAGAGACCCACGGCGTCCTCGTCGTGTACTTCTTCGTGCCGCACGACTTCACCGCGCGGGAGGTCCAGCTCGTCTCGACCCTCGCCGACCACGCCGCCCTCGCGCTTCAGAACGCGCGCCTCTTCGAGGAGACACAACGTCGCGAGCGCGAGGCCCAGACGCTCTCCGAGGGTCTCGTCCTCCTGAACCAGGCGGCCCGCGCGCTCCACCGCACCCTCGAGGTGGACGCGATGCTCGACGGCGCGCTGAAGGAACTGGCCCGGGCCTTCGGCGCCAGCGGCGTGCTCATGCACCTTCTCGCCGAAGACGGGAGCCTGAGCCGGAGCCTCGGCCACTGGGTGTCCGACGGGCAGCGCCCCGGCGATCCGGGACGGCTGGGAGCGATGAGCGACCACGTGCGCCGGACGCGGTCGCCGCTGCTCCTGCGCGATGTCACGAAGCACCACGACTTCGTCCATCCGGCGAACATCGCCCACGGCGTACGGTCCATCGCGGCGTTCCCGATCGTCGGCCAGAGCGAGCGCGTGCTCGGGGTCCTGCTCCTCTACTACACGTCGCCGCAGGCGTTCCCCGACGCCGAGACACGCCTCCTCACGTCCTATGCCGACCAGCTCGCGACGGCGCTCGAGAACGCGGGACTCTACGAGGAGACGCAGACACAGCGGCTACGTCTCGCGCAGATCTTCGACTCGACCTCCGACGGCATCGTGCTCGTCAGCCGCGCGGGCGAGATCCAGGCGGCAAACCGGCAGGCCGGCGAGCTGCTCGGGTTCGATGCCAGCGCCGTCATCGGGACCCGCCTGGCCGAGCTCCGGACCGGCGCCCGGAGCGTGGTGCCCGACTACGATCGGGTGTTCGGGGACCTCGCGGCGCTCCTCGAAGATCCGGACCGGGGCGGCGAGGGAGATCTCGAGCTCCGGCGCAGCGGCCGCACCGTCCACTGGACCGCCCAGCCGACCAAAGACGCCTCGGGCGAGACCATCGGCTTCACGCTGACGCTCCGCGACGTGACGCACGAGCGCCAGGTGAGCCAGATGAAGACCGACTTCGTCTCCTTCGTCACCCACCAGCTCCGCACCCCCCTGGCGGGCATCAAGTGGATGCTGGAGCTCGCGGCCCAGACGCCGCAAGTCCCCGAGGAAGCCGGGAGCTACGTCGAGGACGCCCGTGCCGCCGCCGAGCGCCTGATCGGCCTCGTGAACGACCTGCTCGACATCTCCCGCCTCGAAAGCGGCAAGCTGACCGTCACGCTCCAGCCGACGAACCTCGGACAGCTCACGCAGAGCGCGTTGGACGACCTCGGGGCCCTGATCCGCGAGAAGGGACACCAGCTGTCGGTGACGGGCTTGGGCGGCGTGCCGGCGGTCATGGCCGATCCGCAGCTCCTCCAGCAAGTGATCGTGAACCTCACGTCCAACGCTATCAAGTACACGCCCGCCGGCGGCGCGATCTCGATTTCCCTCGGCGTCGAGGACGGCCGGACGGCCCGCTGGGCGATCACGGATAGCGGCATCGGGATTCCGAAAGCCTCCCTGGCGAGGCTCTTCGAGAAGTTCTACCGAGCCGACAACGCCCACACCGTAGAAACCGAGGGAACGGGACTGGGTCTCTACCTGGTTCGCCTCATCATCGCGAAGCTCGCCGGCCAGGTCTGGTGCGAGTCCGAGGAAGGCCGGGGATCGACGTTCATCTTCGCGCTCCCAACGAGCGGGTGACGCCCATGGAGACGACGGGAAAGCGGGTCCTGCTGGTCGAGGATGATCGGTTCCTTCGGCGGGCGTGCGAGGCGAGCCTTCGGCAGCGCGGGCTGACAGTGACGACCGCTGCGGACGGCGAGGAGGGGCTCCGCCTCGCCCAGAGCGAGCGGCCGGACATCATTCTGCTCGACATGCTGATGCCGAAGCTGTCGGGCCTGGAGGTGCTGCGGGCGCTCAGAAGCGACGAGGCGACGCGCAGCGTGCCCGTGCTCATTCTCTCCAATTCCTCCCGTGAGCAGGACATCGCCGAGGTCACCAGTCTGGGGGTTTCCGGGTACTTCGTGAAGTCCAATCTGTCGCTTCAGGAGCTGGGCGAGCTGGTCGGGCGCGTCCTGGACGGCCAGCATGGCTGAGGGAGCCCGACGGATCCTCCTCGCGGAGGACGACCGCTTCCTGCGCCGGGCGGCCGAGGCGCGGTTGCGCCAGCACGGGTTCGAGGTGCTCACGGCGATCGACGGCGAGGAGGCGTTGCGGGTCGCGCGCGCGCAGCGTCCGGATCTCGTTCTTCTCGACGTCGTCATGCCCAAGCTCCAGGGGTTCGACGTCCTGAAGGCGCTCAAGCAAGACGCAGCCACGGCGGGCATCCCGGTCATCGTGCTGTCGAACCTCGGCCAGGATCGGGACGTCGAGCAGGCGACGGCGCTGGGCGCGGCGGCGTACCTCGTCAAGGCGCACCTCTCGCTGCAGGACCTCGTGGAAAAAGTCGACGCGACGCTGGCGAGCGGGTCGCCGTAGCCGGGTCGTGGGGGGCCACGTCGGGGCCGCCACGTCACTAAACGCGGCTGCCGGGCTTGACTGCCTGGCTGCCGGCCCGGCAGAGCGGGCATTCCTCCGGCTTCCAGGTTGTGGCCTTCACCGTCGCGAGCGCCACGCGCTTCAGGGGAAAGTGTGCGGCTCCGCCGCTCCGGTCGATCAGCGAGCCGACTCCCACGACCACACCGCCGAGAGCTTCGACGCAGGCGACGACCTCGCGGATCGAGCCGCCCGTGGTCATCACGTCCTCGACGACCAGGCACCGCTCGCCGGACGCCAGCGCGAACCCTCGCCTGAGACGCATGATTCCGTCCTCGCGCTCGGTGAAGAGAGCGCGCGCGCCGAGCGCGCGCGCGACCTCGTGGGCGACCAGGATGCCCCCGATCGCGGGCGCCAGCACCGTCTGGACACTGTCGTCCCGGAACCGCGCCGCCAGCGCTTCGCCGAGGGACGCGGCGTGGACCGGGTGCTGCAGGATCAGCGCTGACTGGAGATAGACGTCGGAGTGGAGGCCCGAGGTGAGCCGGAAGTGGCCGCGCAGCAGGGCGCCGGTGCTCCCGTAAAGGTCGAGCGCCTCGCGGTCCGTCATGGCCCGCGGAGCTCGTCGACGATGGCGGTCGCGGCGGCGGCCGGGTCCGGGGCCCCGCTGATCGGTCGCCCCACGACCAGGTAATTGGCGCCGGCGGCAAGCGCCCGCCGTGGGGTCGCGATACGGACCTGATCGTCTATTTGGAGAGGGGGGGTCCGCCTGTCCGAAACGCGGACAGGCTCCGCCCCCCTCTCGACTCCCCCCGATGGGAGAGAGGGGATCTCGGCTGGACGGATTCCCGGCGTGACGATGACCCACTCCTGGCCCATCGCCAAGCGCAGGAGGCTGATCTCCTGGGGCGACGCGACGCAACCGTCGAGGCCGGCCGCCTGCGCGAGCCCCGCCAGGTGAAGAACGTGGACCGCGACGCTTGCCGGCACGCCGACCTCGCGCTGGAGCGCCTTGCGGTCGAGGCTTGTCAGCACGGTCACGCCGAGGCAGAGGGGTCGGGGAAACCCGAAGTCGCCGGCAGCTTTTCCCGCCGCTTCGGCGGCTGCGCGCGCCATCGCCAGGCCGCCGCTCGCATGGACGTTGAGCATGAAGACACCCAGACGCGTCGCCTCACGCACCGCGGCGGCGACGGTGTTCGGGATGTCGTGGAACTTGAGATCGAGGAAGACGCGAAAGCCCCGCTTGCGGGCGGCCTCGATCGCCGCCGGGCCCGCGGCCGTGAAGAGCTGCGAGCCGATCTTGCACCCGGTGAGGATGCCAGCGAGGCGGCCGAGCAGCGCCTCCGCCTCGTCCAGGCTCGGCACGTCGAGTGCCACCAGCACCCGGTCGGCGGCGCTAGGCGAGGCCAGCGTGGTATTCCTGCAGGCTCTGCACGCGGTGCTCGCCCTTGAGCAGCGCCTCGATCGCGCCGATGGCGGCCTGCGCACCGTCGAGCGTCGTGTAGTGGGGGATATCCTGGGCAACCGCGGTGCTCCGGATGATGCTCGAGTCCTTCCGGGCGCGGCCGTCGTCCGGCGTGTTGATGACAAGCGCGATCTCGCCTCGCTTCATGAGGTCGATCACGTTCGGGCGGTAGCCCGCGCCGACCTTGTGGATCGTTTCCACCGTCACACCGTAGCGTCCCAGCACGCGTGCGGTGCCTGGCGTGGCCACCAAAGCGAAGCCGAGATCGGTGAGCCGTCGGGCGAGCGGCGCCACCGTCCGCTTGTCGCCGCTGCGCACCGAAACGAAGATCTTGCCTGAGGTGGGCATCAGCAAGCCGGCCGCGACCTGCGATTTGAGATACGCCTTGCGGAAGTCGTAGTCGATGCCCATGACCTCGCCGGTGGACTTCATCTCCGGGCCGAGGACGGTGTCCACGCCCGGGAACTTGACGAAGGGGAAGACCGATTCCTTGACGGCGATGTGGGGCAGATCGCGTCCGTCCCACCCGAGCCAGGGCTCGAGCGTCTCGCCGAGCGCCGCCCGCGTCGCGATCTTGGCGAGCGGCAGCCCGATCGCCTTGGAGACGAAGGGGACCGACCGGGAAGCGCGCGGGTTCACTTCCAGCACGTAGATGGTGTCGTTCCGGATGGCGAACTGCACGTTGATGAGTCCGACCACGCCGAGGGCCAGGGCGAGCGCTCGCGTCTGGGCGCGCAGGGTCCGGATCTCGTCCTCGCCGAGCGAGTACGGCGGGAGCGCGCAGGCGGCGTCGCCGGAGTGGATGCCCGCTTTCTCGATGTGCTCCATGACCCCGCCCACGAGCACCCGCGTTCCGTCCGCCACCGCGTCCACGTCGATCTCGATCGCGTCATCCAGGAACTTGTCGATGAGGACCGGATGCTCGGGCGACACGCGGACGGCTTCGTGCATGAACTCGCCCAGGTCCTGCTCGTCGTGGACGAGCCGCATGGCGCGTCCGCCGAGCACGTAGGAGGGGCGCACGAGGACCGGATAGCCGATTCGTAGCGCGATCGTCCGGGCCTCCTCGAAGGAGCGCGCGGTCGACCCCGCCGCCTGGCTGAGCCCCAGCTCGACGAGCAGCGCGCTGAACCGCTGCCGGTCCTCGGCGCGGTCGATGGCGTCGGGCGAGGTGCCGAGGATCGGAACGCCCGCGTCGCGTAGCGGCACGGCGAGCTTCAGCGGGGTCTGCCCACCGAACTGCACGATGACGCCCAGCGGCCGCTCGCGTTCGACGATGTTGAGGACGTCCTCGAGCGTCAGGGGCTCGAAGTAGAGCCGGTCGGAGGTGTCGTAGTCCGTGGAGACGGTCTCGGGGTTGCAATTGACCATGATCGCTTCCACGCCGAGGTCGCGGAGCGCGAACGCCGCGTGGACGCAGCAGTAGTCGAACTCCACGCCCTGGCCGATGCGGTTGGGCCCCGAGCCCAGAATGACGACCTTGGGTCGCGGCGTCGGCGGCGCCTCGTCCTCGTCCTCGTACGTGGAATAGAGATACGGCGTGTGGGCGACGAACTCGGCGGCGCACGTGTCCACCGTCTTGAACGTCGCGCGGATCTCGTGCTCGAGCCGGTGCGCCCGGACCGAGGCCTCCGGGGTGCCGGTGAGCTCGGCAATGCGCCGATCGGCGAACCCCAGCTGCTTGGCCCGCCGCAGCACCTCCGGATCGGTCAGCGCCGACTCGGTGATCCGCCGCTCGAACGCGACGATCTCCCGCATGTTCTCGAGGAACCATGGGTCGATGCGGGTCAGCGACCGGATCTCCTCGGTCGTGAACCCGGCCCGGTAGGCGTCCCCGATGGCGAAGATCCGGTCGGGGTTCGGGACGCTCAGCAGCTGGCGGAGCTCCGCGTCACCGAGCGCGCGGCCGAGCGTCAGGCCCCAGCGGTCCTGCTCGAGCGAGCGGATCGACTTCTGGAGGGCTTCCTTGAACGTGCGGCCGATCGCCATGACCTCGCCGACGGACTTCATCTGGGTCGTCAGCGTGCGATCGGCCTCCGGGAATTTCTCGAACGCCCAGCGCGGGAACTTGACCACGCAGTAGTCGATGGCGGGCTCGAACGACGCGGGCGTCTCGCGCGTGATGTCGTTCCGGATCTCGTCGAGCGTGTAGCCCACCGCGAGCTTGGCGGCGATCTTCGCGATCGGGAAGCCGGTGGCCTTGGAGGCGAGCGCCGAGGATCGGGACACGCGCGGGTTCATCTCGATCACGACGAGGCGACCGTCCTCGGGGTTCACGGCGAACTGGATATTGGAGCCGCCCGTCTCGACGCCGATCTCGCGGATGATCCCGATCGCGGCGTCGCGCATGAGCTGATACTCCTTGTCGGTCAGCGTCTGCGCGGGCGCGACGGTGACGGAGTCCCCCGTGTGAACGCCCATGGCATCAACGTTTTCGATCGAGCAGATGATGACGACGTTGTCGGCGAGGTCGCGCATCACCTCGAGCTCGAACTCCTTCCAGCCGATCACCGACTCTTCGACGAGAATCGTGCCGACCGGCGACACCTGCAAGCCCCACCGCACGGCGTCCTCGAGCTCCTCGGGGTTGTAGGCGATCGAGCCGCCCGTGCCGCCGAGCGTGAAGGAGGGGCGGATGATCGTGGGATAGCCCACGCGGCCCACGATGGCGCGCGCCTCCTCGAGGTTCCGGGCAGGGCCCGAGCGGGGAAGCGCCAGCCCGATGCGCTCCATGGCCTGCTTGAAGAGGGCCCGGTCCTCGGCCTTGCGGATCGCGTCGAGCTTGGCGCCGATCAGCTCGACCCCGAGGCGATCGAGCGTGCCGTCTTCCGCCAGCGCGACGGCGATGTTCAAGCCCGTCTGGCCACCCAGGGTCGGCAGCAGCGCCTGCGGCCGCTCGCGCTCGATGATCTTCGCGACGAACTCGGCGGTCAGCGGCTCGATGTAGGTCCGGTCCGCCAGCTCCGGGTCGGTCATGATCGTGGCGGGGTTCGAGTTCACGAGGACGACCTCGAATCCCTCCTCGCGGAGCGCGCGGCAGCCCTGCGTGCCGGAGTAGTCGAACTCACAGGCCTGGCCGATGACGATCGGCCCGGAGCCGATGATCAGGATGCGCTTCAGATCGGTACGCTTGGGCATCGGGCTCCCGCGCGGCGCGCGCCCCGCCGGCTATTCCTCCACGAGGCCATAGACGATCGATGTCTCCGGCGCGGCCTCCTCACGGCGGTAGAGCACGTCGTCGAGGCGGCCGCTGCCGATCCACGCGACCTCACCGCTCCCCCAGAGCTGCTCGCCCAGGACGCTCATGCGTCGGTCGACCCGCTCGCGGATCGCATGGGCTTCGAGCGCGGTCTCGTTCTGCGCGGTGAACGAGGTCCACTCGGGCTTCTGGCCGCCCCCTTCGGTCTTCCGGTACGAGATCAGGTATTTGGGCATGACGCGCTCAGCCTCCCGGCTGGATCATGAGGTCGGTGAAGCGGTGAAAGAGGTAGTTTGCGTCGTGCGGACCGGGCGAGGCCTCGGGATGGTACTGCACGGAGAAGGCCGGCCACTCCCGGTGCCGGAGGCCTTCGCACGTGCCATCGTTGAGGTTGAGGTGTGTCGGCTCCCACCCGAGCGCGGTCACCGACTCCGGGCCGACGGCGAAGCCGTGGTTCTGCGCCGTGATCTCGACCTTCCCGGTCGTGAGGTCCTTGACCGGGTGGTTGGCACCGTGGTGGCCGAACGGCAGCTTGAAGGTGCGCCCGCCGGCCGCTAGGCCGAGGATCTGGTGACCGAGGCAGATGCCGAAGATCGGCACCCGTCCGAGGAGCTCACGCACCGACTCGATCAGGTAGGGCACGCCCTCGGGATCGCCCGGCCCGTTGGAGAGGAACACGCCGTCGGGCTTCGTCGCGAGAACATCGGCCGCAGGCGTCGCCGCCGGCACGACGGTCACAGCGCACCCGACCATGCGGAGCTGGCGCAGGATGTTGAACTTGATCCCGCAGTCGTACGCGACGACCTTGAAGCGCGGCGACGGCGGCGGCATGTAGCCGCGTGCGAGCTTCCAGCCGCCCTCCGACCAGGTGTAGGGCGCGTCGGCGGTCACCTCGGCCACCAGGTCGCGGCCGACGAGCCCGCGAAGGGCGCGGGCGCGTTCGAGGAGGCGACGCGGATCGGTCTCCACGGAGGAGACGATGCCGTCCTGGGCGCCGTGGTCACGGAGGTGGCGCGTCAGCGCCCGCGTGTCGATGTCCTGGATCCCGACGATCCCGTGGCGCCCGAGGTATTCGTCGAGGCTCGCACCGGCTCGGAAGTTCGACGCGACGGCCGAGGCCTCCTTGACGATGAACCCGTTGACCCAGGGCCGCCGCGACTCCACGTCCTCGTCGTTGACGCCGTAGTTGCCGATCATCGGGTAGGTCATCGCGACGATCTGCCCTCGGTAGGACGGATCGGTCAGGATCTCCTGATACCCCTGCATTGCGGTATTGAAGATGACCTCACCCGAGGCTTCCCCGACGGCACCGAGCGACCGGCCTTTGAATGTGCGTCCGTCGCGGAGCACGAGCCAGGCGGAATTGTTCATGAGCTCGCCTGGCCTGCGGCTCGCCCTGTCACTCTCACCGGCTCGCTCGCGGCCGCACGACTTTCCCACCGACGACCGTCATCCACGGCCCACCCCGAAGGGTCCAACCGCCGAACGGCGTGTTCCGGCTTCGGGAATGAAACCGTGAGGGGTCGACGGTCGTTTCCGCGTCGGGGTCCAGGATCGTCACGTCCGCCGGGGCGCCAACGGTGAGGGTACCCGCGGGGAGGTTGAGGAGGCGCGCCGGATCGCGGCTCCACCGCGCGATCAGCGTCGCGAGCGACAGGAGCCCCGGCCGCACCAGCCGATCGAGCAGCACGGCCACCGCCGTCTCGAGCCCGACGACGCCGAAGGCCGCTCGATCGAACTCGCCCTCCTTCTCGGAGAGCGCGTGCGGGGCGTGGTCGGTCGCGATGCAGTCGACGGTGCCGTCGGCGAGTGCCTCGATCAGCGCCTCCACATCCCGCTTGGTCCGGAGCGGTGGCGCCATCTTCGTGTTCGAATCCCAGGTTCTCACGGCGTCCTCGGTCAGCACCAGATGGTGTGGCGTCACCTCGGCCGTCACACGGACGCCGCGGGCCTTCGCGTCGCGGACCAGACGGACCGCGCCCACGGTGGAGACGTGGGCGATGTGAACGTGGGCGCCCGTCAGCTCGGCGAGGAGGATGTCGCGGGCCACCATCACGTCCTCCGCGGCGGCTGGCTGGCCCGGGATGCCGGTCTCCGTGGAGACGACGCCTTCGTTCATGGACGCGCCCCGGCTCAGGGTCGAGTCCTCCGCGTGGCTGATGAGCGGTGCGCCGAACGGCAGCGTGTACTCCATCGCACGCCGATAGAGGCCGGCGTTCATTACGCACCGGCCGTCGTCGGAGAAGGCGACGCAGCCCGACTCGGCGAGCTCGGCGAGCTCGGCCAGTTCCTCGCCGCGAAGGCCCCGCGTGACAGCGCCGATCGGATAGACGCGCACCGCGCCTTCGGCCCTCGCCTTGGCCAGGATGTAGTCGGTGACCGCGCCGTTGTCGTTGACGGGGTTCGTGTTCGCCATGCAGCACACGGCGGTGAACCCGCCCGCGGCGGCCGCCCGCGTGCCCGTCGCGACCGTCTCCTTGTACTCGTAGCCCGGCTCGCGCAGGTGGACGTGCATGTCGATGAAGCCCGGGCAGACGATCTTGCCCTGTGCGTCCACGACCTCGGCGTCGGCAGGCGCCGCGAGGTTCCGGCCGAGACGCTCGATCTTGCCGTCCGCGAGCAGGACGTCCTGGACCGTGTCGAGATTGTTCGCCGGATCGATGACGCGGCCGCCCCGGAGCAGGAGGAGGCTCATCCGCCGTCTCCGCCCTTGCGCCCGGCGAGGAGGAGCAGCACTCCCATGCGTACGGCCACGCCCCGGGAGACCTGGTCGAGGATGACGGAGTACGGACCGTCGGCGACTTCGGGCGCCAGCTCAATGCCGCGGTTCACCGGCCCGGGGTGCATGATCAGTACGTCGGGCCGCGCGTGCCGCGCGAGCTTGTCGAGCGTGAGCCCCCAGTAGTGCGCGTACTCGCGGAGCGACGGGATCAGGCCCGCGGTCATCCGTTCCTGTTGCAGGCGGAGCATCATGATCACGTCCACGTCGCCGATCGCGTCCTCCAGGCGGTAGCTCACCTTCGCGCCCAGCTCCTGGACGAACGGCGGAATCAGCGTCGGCGGTCCGGCCACGGTGACGGTCATGCCGAGCTTGCGCATCCCGTGGATGTTCGACCGCGCGACCCGGCTGTGGGCAATGTCGCCGACGATCGCCACGTGGAGGCCCTCGAAGTGGCCCTTCTTCTCGCGGATCGTCAACAGGTCCAGCAACGCCTGTGTGGGATGCTCGTGGGCGCCGTCGCCGGCGTTCACGATCGAGCAGGGCAGCGCGCGGGCCAGAAGCTCGGCCGCGCCAGCCGACGAGTGGCGGACGACGACCACATCAGGGCTCATCGCGCCGATGTTTTTGGCGGTGTCGATGAAGCTCTCGCCCTTGCTCGTGCTCGAGCCGCTGGCCGAGAAGTTGACCACGTCCGCCGAGAGCCATTTCCCGGCGATCTCGAACGACGTGCGCGTCCGGGTGGACGCCTCATAGAAGAGGTTCACGACCGTCTTGCCGCGGAGCGCCGGGACCTTCTTGATCTCGCGCGTTGCGATCTCCTGGAGCGACGCGGCGGTGTCCACCAGCAACACGATCTCGCCCGCTTCGAGCTCACGCATCGTGAGCAGATCTTTCCGCCTCCAGCCCATGCTAAGCCTCCTCGGGTTCTTCGATGACGACGCGGTCCTCGCCGTCGTGCTCCTGGAGCCGCACGGCGACGGTCTCGCGGCGCGAGGTCGGCAGGTTCTTGCCGACGTAGTCTGGCCGGATCGGCAACTCGCGGTGCCCGCGGTCGATCAGGCACGCGAGCTGGATGGCGGTCGGCCGGCCGAGGTCGATGATGGCGTCGAGCGCCGCGCGGATCGTCCGGCCGGTGAAGAGGACGTCGTCCACGAGGATCACCGTCTTGTCCTTGATCGAGAACGGGATGTCGGTCCCGCGGATCACCGGCGTGCCGCGCATGCCCAGGTCGTCGCGGTAGAGCGTGATGTCGAGCGTCCCGACCGGGAGGGTCGTGCCGTCGATCTGGGCGATCTTGGCGGCGAGGCGATGCGCGAGACTCACGCCGCGCGTCCGCAGCCCGACGAACGCCAGGTCCTTGGCGCCGCCGTTCTTCTCGAGGATCTCGTGGGCGATGCGGGTGAGGGCCCGGTCGAGCGCGGTCTCGTCGAGGACCTGCGCTTTCTCCCGGGGGCGTCGTGCGGGGCTGGCCATCTTCTCTCCTTACGAGCCTCTCCGGGCTCGCTTAAAGGAAAGCACGTGAGCTGACTCTCGTCACTCTACATGGCGCGCTCCGTCCGTGTCAACCTCGATGGGTCTGGGTGCTGCCGCCGGGGCGCCAGCGCTCGACCGTCCGTCGCTCGTGCTCGACCGTGACGCGTCCCGCCTTCACCACGAGGCGTCGTGGAGGCAAGGCCATCACGATCTCCTCCACCCGCTCGCACTCCCACACGACGAGATCCGCGCGGCAGCCGGGGGCGCAGCCGTAGTCGCGGAGATTGAGGATCCGCGCCGGGTGCGTGGTCACGGCGGCCACGAGGTCCCGCATGAGCTCGGGCGTCCCCATGTGAGCGGCGACGGCGCCGACGAACGTCAAGTGAGCGGGGTCGGCCGTGCCGACCGGCGTGAACGGGTTCCGGATGTTGTTGGACGCCAGCGCCACCGGGATGCCGGCCTCGAGGAGCTGGCGGATCGGCGTCAGGCCGCGGCGGACGTTCCGCTCGTCCCGCCGTCCCATGAGGTAGAGGTCGGTCAGGGGAAGGCTGATCACGCCGATCCCGGCGGCCGCCAGCTCGGTGATCAACGCCGCCTGTTCGGTGGGGGGCAGTGCGGCGAGCTCGGTGAGATGTCCCACCGCGACGCGTCCCTGCCAGCCGGCCCGGACCGTCTGACGGACGATCGCGCGCACGTGCAGGTGCTCGGGCTCGTCGAAGAAGTCCACGTGGAAGTCCGCGTCGACGCCGAACTCGCCCGCGAGCGCGAACACGATCTCGATGTGCCGGAGCGCATCGGTGTCGTTGTAAGGGCACCCGCCGACGAGGTCGGCACCCATCCCGAGGGCACGACGGAGCAGCGCCTCGGTGCCCGGCACCTGGAGTATGCCTTCCTGAGCGAAGGCGCAGAGCTGGATGTCGATGGCCGGAGCGTACTCGCGCTTGAGCGCGAGCATCGCCTCCATGCCTGCGAGCCCCACGATCGGGTCGACCTCGACGTGCGCGCGCATCGCCGTCGTGCCCGCCGGGACGGCCAGATCGAGCACGCGCCGCGCCCTCTGCGTGATGTCGTCCACCGTGAAGCCTCGCTTCGCCAGGCTGGTGAGCCGAATGGCTTCCGCGGCTGTTCCCGCCGATCCGGACACCCGATCGGCCAGGAGCGCCTTGTCCAGGTGGATGTGCGCGTCGACGAGGCCCGGAGTGACGAGCCGTCCGGCGACGTCAATCGTCTCCCGCGCGGGCCCGCTCACCGGCCCGATGGCGACGATGCGCCCGTCGGCGATCGCGAGGTCGACGGGCACCTCCCGGTCGGGCAGGCGGCAGCCGCGAAGGACGAGGTCGAGCACGTCAGCGCGTCCGCGCGTCCGCCGACGGCGCGTTCCAGCAGCGCAGGACCTCGAGGGCGAGCAGCAGCAGCGCCGCGAGCATCACCAGCGCGCCGGCCCCAAAGATCAGCCGGCCCACGGTCTCAGCAGACCCAAGAAGCCCGAGCCGTCCGAGGATGTAGTTCCAGTCGTGGATCAGTCCTTCGGCCAGGAGGGGCAACGCCCTGGCCCGCCCGTCGGCCGCGTAGACCCCGACGTCGGTGAGCGACTGTCCGGTCCAGAAGAGCGCGATGGCTGCCGAGGCCCACTGACGGGTTCTCAGGAAAGCCGTGGTGGCGATCGCCGGGATCAGGACCTGGTTCAGCGAGCCACCGAGCACTGCGACGAACTCGCCGAAGAACCCGAAGATCACGTGGCCGGCTTCGTGGAAAATCAGGTCGACGCCGTGGATGAACCCGAGGAACCCGCCTCCCTGAGGCCTCAGTCCCTGCGCCATCACCTGCCAGGCGAGGCCGAGCAGGATCAGGAGACCGAGCCCTCGGCCGGCGACGCCGGCGAGCCGGCCGGGGTCGCTCACGGCGTTGGTACCCGTGGGATGAAGCAGGGCCCTCAGGCGTCGCGCTTCGGCGGGTTGATGTTGTAGGCCTTGAGCTTCCGATAGAGGTGGCTGCGCTCGATCCCGAGTCGCTCCGCGGTCCGCGTCACGTTCCAGTCGTTAGTATGCAGCTCGGTGAGGATGTAGCCGCGCTCGAAGTTGTCACGCGCGTCCTTGAGCGACCGCTCGCGCGCCTCGCCGCCGACCGCGGGCGCCGTCTCCTTCGGGCGCAGCGGCGCCGGCAGATCGTCGGCGTCGATCAGGTCCACGGGGGCCATGATTACGAGGCGCTCGACCATGTTCCGGACCTCGCGGACGTTGCCGGGCCAGTCGTAGGCGAGAAAGTAGCCGAGCGCCTCCCGGGAGAGCGTCTTGGCGCGCTTGCCGTTCTCGGCGCAGAACTGCGTGATGAAGTGGCTCACCAGCGCGGGAATATCGTCCTTGCGCGTCCGCAGGGCCGGGACGTCGATCGGGATCACGTTCAGGCGATAGTAGAGGTCCTCTCGGAAGCGTCCGTCCCGGATCAGGGCCGCGAGGTCGCGGTTGGACGCGGCGATCACCCGCACGTCCACTCGGATCGTGTCCTTGCCGCCGACCCGCTCGAACGCCTGCTCCTCGAGCGAGCGCAGGACCTTCGCCTGGGTCTTGAGACTCATGTCGCCGATCTCGTCCAGGAAGAGCGTGCCGCCGTCGGCCAGCTCGAACTTCCCGCGGCGCCGGGTGAGCGCACCGGTGAATGCGCCCTTCTCGTGGCCGAACAGCTCGGACTCGATCAACTCCTCGGGGATCGCGGCGCAGTTGACCTCGACGAAGGAGCGCTCACGGCGCACGGAGTTGACGTGGATGGCCCGCGCGACCAGTTCCTTGCCGCTGCCGTTCTCGCCGTGGATCAGCACGCGGCCGTTGGTGGGCGCGGCGGTCGCGATTTGGTCGCGGAGCGCGCGGATCCCCGCGCTCTCGCCGATGATCTCGGTCCGCTGCTCGAGGCTCGCGCGGAGCGCCGCGTTCTCGCGCTCGAGCCGGGCGTGCTCGAGGGCGCGGCTGACCGTCATCAAGATTTTCTCGAGGGACAGCGGCTTCTCGACGAAGTCGTAGGCGCCGAGGCGCGTCGCCTTGACGGCCGTCTCGATCGTCCCGTGGCCGGAGATGATGACGACGACCGCCTCGGGGCGCGCCCGCTTGATCTCGGCGAGAGTCTCGAGACCGTCCATTCGATCCATCCAGATGTCGAGAAACGTCAGCTCCGGCAGCTCGTCGGCGAAGAACCGGAGCGCGTCGGTGCCGTTGCCGACCGCGGAGACGCGGTACCCCTCGTCTTCCAGAACGTCACGCAGGGTCGACCGGATAGCCGGCTCGTCGTCGACGATCAAGATATGCTCGCTGGCCATGTCACCCTCTCCGCCGCGCCCTAGGCGCAGGCGCGCTCACGCGCGCACCGATATGCTCGCTGGCCATGTCACCCTTTCCGCCGCGCCCCAGGCGCAAGCGCGCTCGCGCGCGCACCCGCGGTGCGAGCCGCCGGGGGAGTCGAGAGGGGGGCGTAGCCCCCTTCTCCAAAGGGACGTCGCGGGGCTGGGGCCCCGCCGTGCGAGGCGAGCGTATGAAAGATCTCGCTGGCCATGTCAGGCCTCGACCGGGACGACCGCGCGCGACACCGGCACCTCGATGACGAAGCGAGTCCCGCTGGGCTCGTTGTCCTCGACCGAGATCGTACCGCCGTGCTCGGTCACGATCTCGTGCACGATCGATAGCCCAAGCCCCATGCCCGCGACCTTCGTTGAGAAATACGGGAGGAAGAGCTTCTCCTTGCCCTCGGGGCTGATGCCCGGGCCGTCGTCGGCCACGATGATCCGCGCGTGCCCCGTCTCGGCCACGTGTACCGTCTCGACGCACACGACACCACTGTCGCCGATCGCCTCGACCGCATTGTCGACGAGGTTGAGGACGGCGCGCTTGATGTGGTCCGGGTCCACCTCGAGCAACGGGAGGTCGTCGGGATGATGGGTCTCGATCGAGAGGGCCGGATGGGACTCGCGGTAGAGGCTCGCGACGCCGTCGATGAGTTGGCGCACGTCGGTTGGCCGCGGGGTGAGCACGGGCATCCGGGCGAACCGCGAGAACTCGTCCACCAGGCGCTTGAGGCCGTCGACCTCGTGGATGATCGTCTCGGTACACTCCAGCACCAGCCGCTCCTCGCCCGGCGTGCGGGCCAGGCGTCGGCGTAGTCGCTGGGCGGAGAGCTGGATCGGCGTCAGGGGATTCTTGATCTCATGGGCGATCCGTTGCGCCACCTCCCGCCACGCCGCCACCCGCTGGGCCTTCAGCAGCTCCGTCAGGTCGTCGAGGACCACGACGGCGCCGGCGTACTCGCCGTCCGGGCCCCGCAGCGCCGTCGCGGAGGCGAGGAGCGAAAGCGTGGCGCCGCCCCGCCGCAGCTGGAACTCGAGCTCCGTGCTGGCGGCCCGAGGGCGCCGCGTGCGCTGCATCTGCGCGACCACCGCCCTGAGGTCCGGGCCGGCGAAGACCTCCTCGAGGAAGCGTCCGACGGCCGTCACTGCGTTCACGCCGAGCATGCGCGCCGCGGCGCGGTTGATGGTCGTGAGGCGCCCGAGCGGGTCGAAGGAGACCACGCCGGTGGTGATGGCCTCGAGGACGGTCTCGATGTAGACGCGCCGATCCTCGAGCTCCGTGTGCTTGTCCGACAGGTCGAGGTACGCCTCTTCGAGCTGCCGCTTCGATTTCGCCAGGTCGTCCGTCATATGGTTGAAGGACTCGACGAGGACGCCGATCTCGTCGTCTCCTCGCGCTTGCACCTTGTAGGCGAGGTTGCCGGCGGCAACCTCGCGCGTGCCCTCGGCGAGCTGCGCGATGGGGCCCGTGATCCCGCGCGCGAGGTAGAGGCCGAACCACGTGAACGAGAACACGACGATCAGCGTCATGAGCAGGAAGAGCAGGATGTAGATGCCCTTGATCGGCATCTTCAGCAGCTTGAGCTGCTTATACTCGCGAAACGCCTGCGAGATCCCGCGCACGCGTGCCTCGAGCCGATCCGTGACGTGCGTGCCGACGACCACCACGCCCACGACGCGGCGCTCGGCGCCGCGCGCTGCCCAGACCGGGACGACTGCCTCGACGAGGTCGCCGGATGCGAGCTCGCGCACCGTGGTGAGCTCCTGTCCGGAGGCGCCCTGGCGCAGCTGGTTCTCGTTCACGTCCCGCGTCGCGAGATCGCCCAGGATCGGATCCTTGACATGGACCAGCTCCTGCCCCTGCGTCCCGAAGACGGTGATCGCGCTGATCCCGAGCCGGTCCTGCTGCTCGACGAGGTAGGCCGCCAACGTCTCGCGCCGCGTGTCGGCGAGGAGTCCATCGCGATCGATCACGCGGCCGATGTGCTGGGCGTGACGGAGCGCCGTGCGCTCGAGGTTGCTGTAGTAGGTCTGCGCCACTGCGAGCGCCTGGTCCAGCGGGCGCTCGACCTGCGGCTTGAACCACCCCTCGATCGACTTGGTGATGAAGTTGGAGGCAATGAGGAAGATGAGCGTCGACGGGATGAGGGAGAGCGTGAGAAACGCCAGCACCAGCTTCGACTTGAACTTGGCGCCGATCACGTTCTCGCGCCGCTCGAACCAGAGCTTGACGAGGTTGCGGAAGAGGAGCAGTACCAGGAGCAGCAGCACGATCAGGTTCAGATTGAGCAGGGCGAACACGGCGATGTTGGACGCGAGCGGTAGGTCCGGCGCGTAGACGCCGATGTCCAGGAAGTTCGCCGTGCCCACCAGCACGAGGAACCCGGCGAGGATGATCAGGTTGCGCTTGCGCCGATTCTCGTCACTGAGGAGGGGCATGGCTATTGGACTCGCTGGATCGTACGGTAGTCGGACTGCCGGATGATCTGCTCGGCGGTCCCGTTCATCCGAGCCACGAAGGTGTTCTCGCCGTTCAACGCCGTCGTCGCGTTGACGCGTACGTAGATCACCGCCGCGGGATCAAGCGCCGCGGCGGGTGTCATCTTCACCCCCCGGATGTCGGAGAGGATCCGCTGGGCGTCGCGGAGATCGCGCGTGGTGTGGACGAGCCGGGCGTCTCCCTTGAGCGACGCGACCTTGAACTCCTTGGTCACCACGTTGTACGCGAGCGTCCGCTCGACGGTCTTCGTGACGAGCAGCCGGTCGGGCAGCCACCGCTGGTACTGCCAGAGCTCGATGTCGAGGCGGACGTGCGCGGGGATCCCGCTCTGGATGCCCTCGTGGAGCCCCCCGGGCAGGGCCCCCAGTAGCACGACGTGGACGGTCACCTCATGATCGTTGAGGAAGACGTCCAGGTCGCTGATGCGCAGTTCGGCGCGGGCGGGTGCCGCCACGGCCAGCACCATCGCTGCCGCGCCCAGGTGATTGAGGAGCCATAGAGCACGCATACCGCGAACGGGTCATTATATAGCGATATAGCGTGGGAGGGGCGGCGCGGAGCGCCGGTTAGATGGTAGCGAGGCCGGGCGCCGTCACGAACTCCTCGCGGCGCCTGGCGTTCTCGGCTGCCGCGGCGACCTCGAGCGCGGCCCGGCGCTCGAGCCCGACGGCTCGCTGGACCGCGAGCACGAGCTCGATGTTGAGCGCGTGGCCGCCGTTACGGGCAATGACGTGCGCCCGGATCGGGCGGCCCAGGAGGGCGAGGTCCCCGACCAGATCCAGCATCTTGTGCCGGACGAACTCGTCCCGGTAGCGAAGGCCGTTCAGCGCCCCGCGATTGCCGAGCACGATCGCGTTGTCCAGGGAGCCGCCGCGCGCGAGGCCGTTCTTCCGCATGAGTCCCAGGTCCTTGAGGAAGCCGTACGTACGCGCCGGCGCGAACTCCTCCACGAACGACCGCTCGCTGGGCGTCCACGACAGGACTTGCGTCCCGATCGCCGGGTGATCGTTGTCCAGCGTGTAGGTGATACGGAACCTCTCCGCCGGGACGATCTGGATCCACCGTCCGCCGCCTCCCACCCGTATCGGGCACGGGAGCGTCAACGGCCGAATCCGTGCGGACTGCTGGACACGACCGGCGAACGCCAGCAGCGCCACGAAGGGCTTCGCGCTGCCGTCGAGCGCGGGGATCTCGGGTCCGTCCACTTCGATATCGAGATTGTCGATGCCGAGCCCCGACACGGCCGCCATCAGGTGCTCGACCGTCTGGATTCGCGTGCCGTTCACGCCCACCGTGGTGGCGTAGTGCGAATTGACGACGCTCTCCGCCCTCGCCGGGATCCGCTCACCCGTCGAGCGGACTCTGAATACGATGCCGGCGTCCGCGGGTGCGGGAGCGAGGGTGATTCGGGCGACCTTTCCCGAGTGGAGACCGACACCCTCGATGCCGACTGGCTTTCGGATTGTGTGCTGGCGCATAGACCAATCCGGAAAGTAGCAACGGGAATGCCAGCGATCAGGTGGCTGGAACTATCTGATTGTTATGGCATCTGGTCGAAGTCCGGGTGGCGAAGGTGGCACCGATGACACGGGTTGACCGGCTCGGCGTCTCCGATGCGAGACATCACACGTCGACGATGACACGGACCTCGTGCCGGCCTTCCCGCTCGACCACGACCAGACGATGCATGGTCGCGGCCTTGACGATCGTCCCGAACCGATGGCGGCTGGCGTCCATCTCTTCGCCGTGGAGCGTCGCGTGGACAAGCGTCGCGGTACACGCGCCCACCTCCACGCGATGCACCACGAAGCCTTCGATCTCGTGCACGTAGAGGCACTCGTTGATCCAGTTGACGAGCAATCGCTCCGGTGAATCGGCCTGCGCCCGGACCTCGCGACGCTCCCGCTCCGCGACCTCGTCGGGCTTCACGATCAGCGCGAACACGCCCAGCACCGCTTGGGCGAACGCGTCGGCGCGCGTCGAGCCCCACGCTCGAACGCCCACATCCGCCTCGGTCTCGAAGTGCTCCCAGCCGGCCTCTCGCGCGCTCATCCACCCACGCCCAGATCGCCGAATCGCGCTTGCAGCACCGCGATGATCGCCGGTCCCGCCGTCTCGGCCCTCAAGGTGCGTGGCCCGACGCCGACGATCGTCCAGCCTCGCGCCTGCGCGCTCTCGACTTCCCCTTGGCTCAATCCGCCCTCCGGTCCAACGAGCAGATGAATGCGCGCGGCCGGGGGCAGGGTGTGGGGCAAGCTCGCGGCGAGTGTCGTTCCGGGCGGGCGGGTTTGCTCCCCACCCTGCCGCGCGGCCGTCATCGCGCCCTCCCAGAGGCAGAGCCGGAGGTCGGCGGGTTCGTCGCGCGCGAGGACGTCGGCGAGCGGTCGGGGCGCATGGACCGTCGGAACCACGGCCCGGCCACACTGCTTCGCCGCCTCCTTTGCGACGCGCTGCCAGCGCCGAGCGCGATCGCGCCAGCGGCCGGGCTCGAGCGCGATCACCGTCCGCGCCGTCAGCACCGGGACGACCTGTGCCACGCCCAGCTCGGTGGACGCCCGCACGATCGATTCCATCTTGTCGCCCTTGGGGACGGATTGCACGAGCGTGATCTGGACCGGCGACTCGGTCTCGCGCGTGGCGACTCCGAGCACGGTGCCCGTCGCCCGCGCACCAACCGTCTCGAGGCGCACCGTGTACTCGTGGCCGGTGCCGTCGGCGGCGAGCACCGTGTCGCCGGACTGGAGCCGGAGGACGCGTGAGAGATGATGCGACTCGTCGCGGTCGAAGACGACGCGTCCGCCGGCGATCCGCTCAGGCGTGATCGTGAAGCGGCGCACGGAGCTCGAGCGTGGTCCAGCCCTCAACGGAGAGCGGCTTGCGTGGAACGAACCCGTGGCCGCCGAGCGCCGCGGCGACGTCGGCCGCCTCACCGTCGAGGATGCCGCCGAGCAGCAGCGTTCCGCCCGGCAGCAGAGAGCGCTCATACTGGGACGCGAACCTCCGATGGGCGGCCGAGAGCAGATTGGCGACAACCAGAGGCGCGCGCGTCTCCTCGAGCCTCCCGGCGTCGGCGAGCACGCACCGTACGCGGTCGGAGACGTGGTTGCGGGCGGCGTTCGCCACCGCGGAGGCGATGGCGTCCGGGTCGTCGTCCACCGCGAGGACTGCGCTCACGCCTAGCCGGGCGGCCGCGACCGCGAGGATGCCCGATCCGGTGCCGAGGTCGATCATGCGGAGCGGGCCGTCGCGGTCGATCACGGACTCCAGCGCCTCGAGGCACCCGACCGTGCTCCCGTGGTGACCCGTCCCGAACGCGCGTCCTGGTTCGATCGTGATCACGGTCCGGCCATTCGCGGCGGGCCTGTCCCACGGCGGGGCGATCAAGAGCCGCCGCCCGACCGGCCGCGGGGTGAAATGGGCTCGCCAGGCGTCCGCCCAGTTTTCATCGGCGAGCGCGACGACGCTCAGCCCAGTGGCGGGCTCGAACCCAAGCTCGCGCAGCCCGTCCAGGTACTCCCGGACGCTCGCTTCGAGCGCGCTCGCGAAAACCGTCGCCGGGAAGAACGCGCGGAGCCGCGGGCCTCGTCCCGGCCGCTCCTCCTCGACCACGCCGAGCGCGCCGAGCTCCCACGCGAGATTGGTCAATCCCTCGGCGAGGTCGGCGGGCACGCCCACGGTGAGCTCCCAGAAGCGGGAGGATGACATCAGGTCAGCCGAGGAGCTTCTTCATCCGCTCGAAGAACGCCGCCGCCAGCGGCCCCCGCTCTTCTTTCGAGGCCGCCTCGAACGCCGCGAGCGCCTCGCGCTGTCGCGCGTTGAGCTTCTGGGGGACTTCCAGCACGATGCGGTAGCAGGTGTCGCCGTGCCCGCGCTGGCGCAGGTGCGGCAGGCCCTTGCCCCGGAGGCGCAGCACGTCGTTGGGCTGCGTGCCGGCAGGGATCTTCAGCCTGGTCGCGCCACCGAGAACGGGCACCTCGACGTCGTGGCCGAGGGCCAGGTGGGCGAAGGAGACGGGTAGGTCGCAGTAGAGATCGGCCCCCTGGCGCGTGAACAGGTCGTGCTCGCTGATGCGTACGAGCACATAGAGGTCGCCTGGCGGTCCGCCGTTTGACCCGCTCGAACCCTCGCCGCTGATGCGAAGCTGCATCCGGTCGTCTATTCCTGCCGGGATTTTGACGCTCAGCAGGCGCTCGGCCCGGCGCCGACCCTGGCCGCGGCACTCCCGGCAGGGCGCGCGGTTGAGCTGGCCGGCGCCCTGGCACTTGGGGCAGGTCTGGGCCACGGTCAAAAAGCCGTGACTCCGCCGGACCTCGCCGGCGCCGCGACACATGTCGCAGGTCTCCAGGCGACTACCCGTCTCGACGCCCGCGCCCGCGCAGGTCTCGCAGCGCTCGAGGCGCGGGATCTGGATCTTCGTCTCGAGACCGGCCGCCGAGTCCTCGAGGGTGATCTTCAGCTCGTACTGGAGGTCCTCACCGCGCGCGGCGCGCGAGCCGCGCCCTCGGCCACCCCCGGTGAAGAAGTTCTCGAAGATGTCCTCGAAGAGGGTGCCGAAGCCCGTGTCGCCGAACCCGGGGCCGACCCCCGGTCCGGCGGTCCCGAAGCGGTCGAAGTGCGCCCGCTTGTCGGGATCGGACAGCACGGCGTACGCCTCGTTCACCTCCTTGAACCGCTCCTCGGCGTTCTTATCACTGCGGTTTCGATCGGGATGGAACTGCATCGCGAGCTGACGGTAGGCCTTCTTGATCTCGGCCTCGCCGGCGTTCCGCGCAATGCCGAGGACCTCGTAGTAGTCGCGCGGCACCGGGCTCAGGCGTCCTCGTCCGGCGCGGCGGCGACGGATACGAGCGCGGGGCGCAAGACGCGGTTGTGCAGCTGGTAGCCCGGCAACGTCTCGCCGGTGACGGTGCCCGGCTTGGCGTCCGTACTCACCACACGGGCGATCGCCTCGTGTCGCGTCGGATCGAAGGGGTGGCCGAGGGCGGAATATCGCGTGACGCCCGCGCGCTCCAGCACCTTGATGAGCTCGCGCTGGATCAGTTCGACGCCCCCGACGACGCCGGACACCTCGCCGGTCCCCCGCGCCGCCTCGAGCGCCCGGTCCAGGTTGTCGAGCACAGGGACGACGTCGCGGAGCAGCGACTCGTTCGCGTAGCGGATGTACTCTTCGCGCTCCCGCTGGGTCCGCCGCTTGATGTTCTCGACTTCGGCGAGCGCGCGAAGCAGCCGATCCTGCTTTTCCTCGACCTGCCGCCTCAGCTCCTCGACCGTCTCGACCTGCGCCTCTGCGGACGGCACGGACTCGAGAGGCTCGGGGTTTCGCACGTTCGACTCGTCCATAACATTAGGATTATAGCAGCGTCGTCTCAGGGTCTCGGGGGGCGGGGCGGGACCGGACGGGGCCTCCCTCGACCCGTGTAGTCAGGGTTGACCCGATCGCCGACCGAGTTCGATCGCTGCACTGCGGTTGTTGCTAGCGGGTCGAGGGAGGCCCCGTCCGGTCCCGCCCCGCCCCCCGACC
>JAHFDK010000450.1 GCA_023249095.1 Candidatus Rokuibacteriota bacterium
TCTCGTGGGTGCCGATCGTCTCTCCGCACGCTGAACACGGTTGGCCCCCTCCGACGGCGACCATGAGCGTAGGGTTGCCAACAGCGCTAGCAGGCGCGAAGATGCGCGGACGACTCCGAGGCAGCGAGCCATCCGCGAGTCGCTGGCGGATGACCGTTCTTCGTTTCTCGCCTGTGTCGTCCACGGCTCAGCCGATGATCAATGACACGTGCAGATCGTCTCAACCGTGCGGCGGCGGTCGGACGCCAGCGGCCTCCTGGTCGGCCTCGGCCAGTCTCGCCTCGATGTACTCGCGCCGCAGGGTCTCGATCTTCAGGGCGTAGTCAGGATCGTTGAAGGGATCGAGGGCGTCGATCGCGCGCAGGATTTCGGCGGGAGTCTTCATGGCCCTCCTATGCTAACCGAGTCGGCTGAGTCACCGAAAGGAAAGGGGCCTCTGTTGCTCACCGGGACCGGCCCCGACGCCCGCGTTGACCCGGAGGATCTGTCGGAGCATCGCGCAGGGCGTGCCTGCCGATGGCAGCGTGCGTCACCTGCTCATTATTCAGCGGACAGCGGACGGGCGAATCCTCAACACTCCGCCGTTCACGAGCGGCCAGACGACCACTTCGTGCACCGCGGCCTTGGTGTGGCCGGTGCGGATGAGGAACTCCCAGGGTTCGGGCGCGACGACCGGGGCCGCATAGGCCAACGTCACCCCGGCGTACGCGCGCGCGCGGAAGTCCGCCATGAAGACCGCTCGATCCAGCGGCCGCCGCTTCACCTTGATGCCGACCTTCTCCCAGTACGTCGCAATGGCCTCGCCGAGATCCGGGAGAAAGCCTCGCCCCGGCCAAGCCGTCAGGTTCATGGTCACCTCGAAGCCATTGGGATAGCCCGCCTCCGTCAGAAGGATCTTGGCTCTGGCCGGGTCGTACGGATACGGCTTCTTCAATGCCTCGCTGTCCCAGGGGTCGTTGGGGTAGGCGAGCCAGGAGCCCGTCACGGTTCCCAGCCCCCCGAGCGCCCGCTGCATGATGGCTTGCTTGTCGACCGCCAGGTTGAGCGCCAGGCGAACCTTGCGGGTGCGTTCGGCGTCGGGTTGCGCCCAACGAACACCGGCCCCACTCAGGCTTCCGCCTGCGGGGCCCCACCCGCTATGCGGTTCTGAGGAGCCATACCAATCGCGCGTTAGATCCATGCCCACTGGGACCGTCGCAGATCAACACCGCCTCGGGCTCGGGACATCCCAGATCACCCTCTTCCAGGAGCGGTGTTTCTCGTAGCCTTAGATCGCTCTGTTCTAGGAACAGTCGCGCCCGCCCTCACGCTCAGCTCTTCTTCGATGTCTGGGTCATGAAGGATCCGAGCTGCGGTGTCACCTTCGTGCTCTTACACGTTGGGCACTTGACCTTGGCCTTCGCCCGTTCCGAGATCGTCATGATGAGCTCGAACGGCTTCTGGCATTTCTCGCACATGAACTCGTAGTGCGGCATGGTCGATCCCTCGTTTCTTCTTTGCTCTCCAGGATCGACAGAACCCTGTGAGTCGACGTGGTTGGCCCTCTCGAGATAGTTGATGCTCTCGCCGCTTACTACATGGCTTTGCCCGCGGCCGTGGCTCCGGGGACTTCTTCTACCTTGCCAGTTCTCACGTCGTAAATATATCCGTAGATCGGAATAGACCTGGGAATCAACGGGTGGTTCCGGATGCGCCTCACGTCGGCGAGGACAGCAGCCGCATTATCCTTCATTGTGAGCCAATCAACGAACTCACCCTCTGTCGATCCGGGGCCTTTCCCGACATCCTGGAAACCGTTGGGCGTGAGCTCCGCGGTCTCGAGGCTATTGGCAAGCAGATTCCGCATCACCTCGTCTGTGAAGAACAGCATGCCGCAGTCGGTGTGGTGAATGACGAAGAACTCATTCGTGCCGAGCAGCTTGTAGGAGATGACCAGAGAGCGGAGCGCGTCATCGCTCGCGCGTCCTCCGGCATTGCGAATAACGTGGGCATCTCCCTCCGCCAGTCCGGCGTACTTGGCCGGGTCCAGACGGGCGTCCATGCACGTGAGAATCGTAAAGTGACGCGCCGGTGGTATTGTCAACTTCCCCTTCGTGCCAAACGTCGCAGCGTAGCCCGCATTCGCCTTCAGAACTTCTTGTAACACGCTCATTGTTGTTCTCCTTGTCTCACAGATGCCCCTGCTGGCGGCTACTCGTGTATTCTCCCAGCTGAGACCGATCGCCCTAGACGTTGACTCCCGGCGGTAGATTCGCCACGTTCCCGGGTTCGATGTAGTAGGTCACCTCGGCCTCCCTTGTCACGCGCATCTGCATTCTGGCCGTAAAGGCTGACCATCGCGGTACCACGAGCCTCTTAGTGTTCTGTCCATCCAAGGTTTGCCGCTGCCGGTCCACCCCGAACCACCAGCCGCTGTAGCGGATCTTGATCTCGGCTCCTGCAGGCGCCCGAAAGAAACCAGTCGTCGTTACATTCCAGAACCACTCCAGGGTCCTCCAGCCGCCGGCCGTGACGCGCTTAGTCCGAATAGGCATTGGCTGCCCCCGGCCAAATGCGTGCGCAAGCCGCAGAGGAAATCGCGAAGGGAACGAGCACCCAGAGGAACCCGAGGTCCACCTACCACCTCACGCTGCTCAACAGAACCGAGCGGCCGATGCGGGCCTCTTGTAGGCCTGAACTCAAGGGTTGTCAATGTCTAAGATCGCGGCCCCAGGGAGGGGGAAGCTATCGCCGGGCCTACAGCAGGCCTGTCGTCGTCCCTAGATCCGTGTGATCTAGAACCCGTGAGTGCGTTCGTGCTCACGGTAGCGGCATGTCCGGCGCGAGCGCCGAGGCTCGTCCCGGCGCTCGGAACCGGTCAATGACAATCAGACAGCCGGGGCCATGAGTTAGTGCAGACGCACCTCATTGTTGTCTGGGTGCCAAGGGCAACACGAGAGCATCAGGAGTCGGGCAGGCTCAGCCGGCGCCACGCGGTCAGCCCACGATATTTGTTCGCCGCCGCCAGCTCGAGGGTGAGATCGCTGAGGGCCCGAGCCTGACACGACAGGAACCACCCGTCCTCCTTCTCCTCTTCCAGGAGAACTGCGGCCGAGCAACGCCCGCGTGCGACCCGGCCGGAGATCAGGCGCATCTTGCATGTACCACAGCCGCCCCCTCGGCAGCCGAAGATGACGCTCGCCCCCGACCTGAGGATCGCCGCCAGCACAGTCTCCTCGGGACCACACGCGACGGCATCGCACACCGGGCTCAGAGTGATCGTGTACATCCCGCCCTCGCCTGCCGGGCCTTCTTCTGCTTCACGGGTCAGCTACCACACATCTATGTGTAGACGCTTAAGAACGTCTCGTTCAGTTCCTGCGAATAGTAGAAGACGGCGGGCCCGATCTGATCCGTCGTCCACTTGATCGCTCGGCAGTCCGGATCCATCTGGTAGGCGGTGTAGCCGCCGAACGCCTCGAGCCGATTGCCGGAGGGATCGAAGAAATAGATCGTCGTCCCGCGCGTAATCCCGTGACGCCCAGGCCCGTAGTCGATCCGCGCCTTGTGCATCGTCAGGATGTCCGCCGCTCGGAACAGCGCCTCGGCGGAGTCCACGACGAAAGCGGCATGGTGAAACCCTCCCGCTCGGCCTGGCACGATGGCGATGTCATGCGGTGCCGGTCGTTGCCAGAGCCACGCGGCAATCGGAACCCCTTCGGGGTTGACCAGCATCTCGCTCACGCGGAATTCCAGGACTTCTTGAAAAAACTGAAT
>JAHFDK010000175.1:0-7585 GCA_023249095.1 Candidatus Rokuibacteriota bacterium
CGAGCCACCTGAAGACAGGCTCTCTGGTCCGCGCGGGCGGGGCCACGGCCTCAGGCAGCGCACCTCACGACCCCGCGAATCGGGGTGTTCAATAGCGCGCGAATCCCCTTGGGGCCACCATTCGAATCTCATTGAGATCTCAGCTCCGCGTCTGAGGACACGACCACTACCATCTGTACGACTTGCTGGAACCGACCCACAACGCTCGCTTCGTCGCGCTGATGAACCGATTCACGCCCAAGTGGCAGTTCCATTGGCCTGAGCCGCTGAATCCTGCCTGGTGTTCCATCCGCATCAACGATCACCAACCGCGGCCGCCGCGTCTCACGCCTCGTACTCCTGCGTTACCTCTAGCTGTGCATCGCCGTCGGCGTCGAGGGTGACGGTGATGAGATTCGGCCGGCAGCACACCGCACAGTCCTCGGTGTAGACCTGCCGCGCGCCACCACCGGGATCCACGAAGGTGTCGTTCTCCTCGCCGCAGAACGCGCACGCGTAGGTCATGGCTTCTCAGCGTACAGGAAGGGGACAGGAGAAGCGTTCTGGGTTGTTCTCGCCCGCATCGAGCGCCGAGCCTCGGGCACCGGAGATTCGAGCAGGGAGCGAGACCCCGGCGAAGGGATCGGGGACGATGGCCAATGGGCACCAGAGCTAAGTCTCCTCGTCCTCGGGATCGACCGAAACGATGCCCGGCGGCTCGGCCGGCAGTACGGGCAGCTCGCGGTCATCTACGGCGAGCTGAATCGAGAGGCCGAGCTGCTCATGTGCGGCGAGGCCCCGGGCCGCTAGAAGAGGTTCAGCGTGTGAACGACGCTACTCGGGGCTAGAGCATCAGCGGGCGAGCGTCAGGACGAGTCCTGCGGCCGCCAGAACCAGCGCGGCAATGGCGACCCAGATTGCGACGAGTGCGCGGTAGGAGAGAAGCCGTAGTGCCCGGGCGGTGTCTTCGAGTCGTGCGGCGAGTTCCGACGTCAGGAGCGCCTGCTCGGATACCTGCCGCTCGAGTTCCTCGAGCGGCACCGGCACCGATGACTTCGTCGAGCGCTTACGGTAGTCGTCGTAGACGTTACGGGCGGTCTGGACGATAGTTGGGATCGTCAGCAGCAGCGGCTCCAAGACCTGCTTACTGAATAGCACCTTCGTGACCATACCAACGGCGGGCATCCTGCTTCCCTCCCAATCCGTTCTCTGGCAATGGGCCACTCACGGCCCGGCCGGTGGCGTTCCCGCCAGCCGGCGGTGAGACTAACAGTGGAGCCGAATACTGGCGTGGATGATAGCGCGAAGAAGACGGCGACGGCAACGCGTCTCCGCACAAGCGCGCAGGCGGTGTCACGGATCACTGTCTTTAGGTCTTTCGCCACCGCCTCGATTACGATGTTCGTAACCCACTGCCATGAAGCGACTCGCGAGCCTCCGATCCCGGTTCCTGGCCCGGCTAGAGAGCTAAATCTGCCGATGGTGCGACCGACGCGACGCGGAACGGCCCAGTGACAGACGAGCGGATCCGGATCCTAGTCATTGACGACGATCCCGAGCTCCTCGACACGCTCCGCGAATACCTCGAGAAGCTTGGGAACCGCTACGTCGTCGAGACGGCAGCACGGGGGAGCGAAGCGCTCTGGATGGTCGCGCGCGCCCGTCCTGACCTGGTGATCCTGGACGTCGAGATGCCGGGCATGACCGGCGTCCAGGTGCTCACGTCCCTCCGCGCTCTGGATCCCACGATCCCGGTCATCATGCTGACGGGGAACACGGACGGCTCAGTGGCCGCCGAGACGTTGAAGCTGGGGGCCGTTTCCTACGCCCCCAAGCCTCTCAACCTCCAGTATCTCGATCACCTCGTCGCGACGTTCGCGACGAAGCCCCGCGAGGGCTGAAGCGCCTGAAAGGCATTCCGGGGTTTCGGTGTTGCACTGCCCAGGCATTTAATTCGCTGATGGACCGAGCGGTCGGACGGCGAAGATTGGTGGGACTGGTTTGGGTGTGTGGGAAGTTGTGCGTGACTTCAGTCGGGACTATCGCAAGCTCAGGTGACGGCCGCGCTGATGTATTACACCCGCTATCGGGATGAAGTTCAGGCCAAGATCGATGCGAATGCGGCGATGACGCCCGAGGCGATCGAGAGGCGGTATCCGGGGCTGGTGCGTTTCACTCGGTGAAGGTCTACCTCGATGAGGCTCGGTCTCCCACCATTTCCAAACTCCTTCTTCCTGGTACCTTCGAGCTTTCGTGGAGACGCGTTTCCGGTGATCGCCGACGCGATCTTCGAAGCGTTGAAGACGTATCGCGACGGCCTCCGCGGTCTCGTGCTCTACATTAAGCGCGGTCAGGACAAACTGCGTAGTTCAGTCGCGTCGATTTATTCGGACCTAATCGGCAGCTCCGGCAGCAGCGTCACGGGCGTGAAGGCCAGCCGGTCGACGAGCACCGTGCGCAATAGGCGGCGCGCCTCGGCAACACCCTGGCGCATCATTTCCAGTCCTCCAGGTACCCGAGCAGCGGTTTGCCCTGATCGTCGACGCGTCACGGGGCTCCACGCGTCGCTGCGCGCCGGCGGTGGTCGAGCGGAAGTGGCATGAGTCGTAAGCGGTCCCGCCTGCGTCTAGCCTTGCTATATTAGGGGCCGCACATCGAGAACGAGGAGGATCACGGGCGACGATGCCGATCCCTGGCGAAAAAGCGATTCAGATGGTGCGGAGCGCTCACGCGCAGGCCGCGCAGCTGGACATTGCCGTGACCGCGGTGGTGGTCGACCAGAGCGGTCGCATGATCGCGCTGGGCCGAATGGACCGGGCCCGCCCCATCTCGGTGGAAATCGCGCTGAACAAAGCTTACACTGCGGCCAGTTTCCAGCAGCCCACGAAGGAGCTGGCGGGGATCGCCGGGCAGACCTGGTTTCAGAGTCTGGTCGTGTCGAGCAACGGGCGTATCATGCCGGGGGGCGGCGCGTTGCCGATCGTCGAGGGCGGCAACGTCGTCGGCGCCGTCGCCGTGGCTGGTGGGACGGAAGAGCAGGACCAGCGCTGCGCTGAAGTGGCGCTGGCATCGTACGCGTAGCAGGGCAGGTAAAGGAGGACTCCTCATGGCCGACACGGTCGAAACAGACCCGGAGTTCCCGATACCCTACCTCGGGCGGTCGGTTCGCATCGTGGGGCCGGTCGTCAACGTCGATATGAACCAGTCGCCGCATCCGAAAAACCAGCGCGGCGAGCTGGGGAAAGCCCTCTTCAACTGGTACCACAACTCGGTCTCCAAGGATCCGCTCACCCGGGTCTCGGCGCCGAATCATTTCGCCGACCGTCGGAATTTCATCGCGACGGTGATCAACCAGGCCACCACGGGCAAGGTCAACGCGAAGAGGGTGCCGGTCTCGGATGCGGTGGCGATGACGCGTCACATCAAGGCCGTCGCCCGGTACATGGGCGCCGACGTCGTCGCCATTGCGCGCGCGCATCCGACCTTCATGTACGCCGGCAGCCGCTACATTCAAGACGGCACGGCGGAGGACGCCTACGAGAAGAGCACGCCGGAGGGATTGGTCCGAAAGTTTCCCTACATCATCGTCGCGACGACCGCCTGGGATTACGACAAGCTGCAGGCTCACCGGCATTTTATCGGCGATGCCGCCTACCACGTCTCTCAAATCAAGGGCCACATGATCCTCAAGGCCCTGGAGGGCTACATCAAGGAGCTGGGCTACACGGCGCTCCGGGGTGTGGTCACTCCGCAAGCCGCGGCGGTCGCCTCGGGGGTCGGCGAGCTGGGACGAAACGGGCTCATCATCAACAAGACCTACGGTGCCCGCATCCATATGCCGGACCCGATCTTGACCGACCTGCCGCTGGTGTCGGATGAACCCGTCGACATCGGCGTCGAGGATTTCTGCAAGATCTGCCGCAAATGCGCCGTCAACTGCCCCACGAACAGCATCACCTTCGGCGACAAGGTGGCCTTCAACGGCGTCGAGAAGTACAAGATCAACTGGCTGACCTGCTACAAGCTCAGGCCGTACGTCCACGACGAGTGGACGAGCTGCCTCACCTGCGCGACCGTGTGCCCGTTCACCAAGCCCAACACGTGGTGGCGGAGCCTCGCGGTCTGGGCGCTCCACACGTGCCCCATTCCCGCCCGGCCGCTGCTCGTGCGCGCGCTGAAGGCGATCGACGATCGTTTCTGGGGGGTCGTGAGTCAGAAGCGGGTGCGCTGGCTCGACTATGACACCGGCATCAAGCCCGGTGAGCGGGCCTGTACCGTTGCGGGGTGCACCGCCGCGCACGAGGCGGACGGTCAGTCGGCAAAGGTGGTCGGAGATATCGGCTACTATGTCCCGCTGAAGGAGAACACCAACCGGTTCGTCAAGCGGGATGGTTAGTGCCGTTTAGACTGCGCCCGGTCAATGATCCCTACTGGAAGTTCTTCATCAACACCCCGCCGGTGGACCTCGCGAACTCGGTGACGGAACTGATCCGGAGCGCGCCCGAAGGCAACATTTTCCCGACCAAGGCCGAGCTGCACACGCCCGAAATCACCTCCGGCCACGTCAAAGAGATGGCGCGCTACCTCGGCGCCGACCTCGTGGGCGTCGCCAGGTTGGACGCGGAGGACGAGCAATTTCCCTTCGCCGTCGTCTGCGCAGCGCGCGCCGACTACGATCCGCGAACGTCGCCGGGTGTCGGTGGCCAGGTGCCGGTGCAGAATGGCCTCTTTACCACGTTCGTCCTCAGCGCGTGGATCCGAGAGCTCGGGTTTCGCGCCACGGCGACGGCCAATGCGCGTGCGGAGCAGTTGGCAGCGGCGGCGGGCCTGGGAACGCTCGACGCCGGCGGCCGGCTGGTCACGCGCGAATTCGGCGCCCGCGTGCACGTGGCCGACGTGATCCTGACCGATTTGCCGCTCGCGCCGGACGGTTAGCCCTTCGGGATTTCGACCCTCAGCTCTCTTCCGAGCGACAGCGAGCACGCATGCCGTACGTCATCACGAGTCTCTGCACCAACGATGGAGCGTGCGTCGAGGTCTGTCCGGTCGCCTGCATCCATACGACGCCGGGGGCTCCGCAGTTCTACATCGACCCCGACGTGTGTATCGATTGCGAGCAGTGCGAGATCGTGTGCCCGGTGGACGCGATCTTCAAAGACATCGACATCCCCGCCGAACACGCGGCCTCCATCGAAGTGAACGCCGGCTTCTTTCGCCGGCACAAGGCCGTGCGCGGGCCCGTTCCCGTGCAGTCCGCGTGGGAGATGGTGCATCGAGCGCACGCCTATGCCGAGGCCAACGGGCTCAAGGTGGCGGCGGTCGTCGTGGATGAAGCCGGCTGTCCCATCGTCGTCGGGCGGATGGATGGCGCGGACCCCAACGCGGCCGAGCTGGCGTTCAACAAGGCCTACACGGCCGCCGCCTTCCAGGTGGCCACCGCGGAGCTGGTGCCCCAGGCGCGACAACCCTGGTTGCGGAGCCTCGTGATCTCCCACCACGGTCGCATCATGCCCGTGGCCGGCGGTATCGCGATCGCCGAGGGCATCGCGATCATCGGCGCCATCGGGGTGGCCGGCGCTCACGGCGCCGAGCAGGATATCCTCTGCGGCCAGGCCGCCCTCGCCGTCCTGGAGAGCGCCGGCGCCGGTCACTGAGGAGGTGCCGAAAGGGAGGATCAGGGGTCCGCTGCGTGTCCTGATCGCGGGTGGGTACGGAGTTTTCGGTCGTGTTCTCGCCCGCGAGGTCCTCGCGTCGCTTCCCGTCCGCGTTGCGATCGCCGGTCGCGATGCGGGGCGCCTGGCGAAGGCTTGTCGCGCACTGAGGGCGGGTGATCGGGTCGAGCCGCGGGTTCCGGACCTCCACGACCGGCGTGCAGTCGCGGATGCCAGCGAAGATTGCTTTGCCGTCGCCTGCGCCGCTGGTCCATTCCAGTCGCTCGACAGGGAGCTTCCGCGCGTCGTGGCCGAAGCCGGCGCCCATTGGCTGGACATCAGTGACGTCACGGAATGGGTGCTGGCCATCCTGGCCGACAGAGCGCTCCACGAGAGGGCCCTGGAAAACGGGACGGCCGTCATCCCGGGCCTATCCAGCATTCCGGCCCTGTCCGGCGCTCTGGTCCGGTGGGCGAGAAATCGCCTCGTGAACCCGCGCCGAGCCCGCGTCGTCCTGTATATCGGGAACCGCAACGCCAAGGGCCCGGCGGCGATCGAAAGTGCGCGGATGTCGGGCTTCGGCGATCCGCAGCCCGTCGACCTCCCCGCCGGTCGCCGTCTTGCCTATCGATTCGCCTCCCCCGACGACGTGCTCCTCCGCCAGGATCTGGGGCTGGAAGCCGAGTTCCGCGTCGCCTTCGAATGGAGCTTCGCCAACCGCCTCATGGCCTGGCTCCAGCGACCTGGGCCGGCGCGGTCGCCTGCGCGAACGGGTCTCGCCCGGGTGCTCAGCGCGCTGGCCGCCCCTTTCAGTGTCTTCGGATCCGAGATCTCGAGCCTGCAGGCCGAGGTGTTCGGCGCCTCGGGGGAGTACGCCCGCGCCGTGCTCACCGGGCTGGGCCAGCGGCTGGCCGTGCTTCCCTGCGTCCTGGCTCTCGAGGCGCTCGCCGACGGCGGACTCCGCGAACGCGGCTGCATCAACCCAGCGGCCTGGCTCGGCCCGGACGATTGGGCGAGCCGACTGTCAGCGCGGGGAATTCGATTCGATGGACACGCGTGAATGAGGCTCCACTGGAAAGCCGCCTTTTGCTTCATGCTGCAGGACCCTGAGTGGAAGACGAAGATCTTCGTCGGAGGTCTCTGGCTCCTGGCGTTTCCACCGCTGGGATGGCCGATCGCCTTGGGATATCGAAAGGAGACCCTGTGTGGGTTGGTCGAGGGGCGGACGCCACTGCTGCCCCCGTGGCGCGGGCAGTGGCTGATCTTCCTACGGGAGGGACTCAAGGCAGCTGGGATCATCCTGATCTACTTTGTGCCGTTCCTGCTGGGATTCTGGTCGATGGCGCTCGACGACTGGTCTGGGGTTCGAGACCACGCCGTGGAGCTCGTCGCCTTTGGCGTGGCCATCCTGTTTCTGCTGCCGATCTGCCTGCCGTTGATCCCACCGCTCTACTGGTACCTCTTCGACTGGATCGAGCTCTCCGGCGTCGAGATGGTCGTGATCGGGCTGCTCTTCTGGGGGACGACATTTGTCATGCCCGCCGCGTTCCTGCAGGTCTCGTTGCGCGGTCGTTTCGCCGCCGCGCTCCGGGTCGATCGCGTGGTGATGTTCGTTGGTCGGAACCTGCCGACATATCTGGAGGCGTGGGCGATCTCGGTGATCGCGACCGCGGCCGCGCTGGCTTCTGGACCGGCCGCCCCGTGGGGGATCTTCTGGTCCTATCTCGTCATCGTCTATGCGTTCAACGAGGCGCTGTTCCGATCGAACACTCCCGAGGTTCGCCGACGGTTTAGAACCGGAGCCTTTTCATCTCGCTCTCCGTAGCGTGGGTCTGGGCCGCACGTTCGGCCTCCTTGCTCTCCGCCCACGAGCGCACGCTGCCGCGAAGCGTGACCTTACTACCGGAGACCTCCACAGTGATGCGGCGCGCGTCCATCTCCGCGCTGCGCTTGAG
>JAHFDK010000175.1:7685-12254 GCA_023249095.1 Candidatus Rokuibacteriota bacterium
TCCCCGGAGAGGACTACTGGTGCCGGGAGATCGCCTACGGCAGCTTCGAGCGCACGGTTACGCTGCCGGAGGAGGTCGACGCCAAGGCCGTCAAAGCGACGTATCGCAACGGCGAGCTCAACGTCGAGGTGCCGCTCAGGAAGGAACTGACGGCGCAGACGGTGCCAATCAGCGTTGAGCAGCCGGCCGCTGCGTGATCGTCGGTGCTCGGTGTTCGGACGCGGGGGGACACGCTCCCCCCGCGATCCTCAATGGCGGATTACTTCAGCCTGAACCTCAGTAGCTCACGCGACCCGCGCCCACCGGTCCTCACCGGATACTCATCCTTCACAAGGTGATTGACCTCCGGTGAGTACCACACCGTGATCACCCAGGCATTGTTCCGCGCCTGGTTGCAGACAATCCGGATGGTGGCGAAAGTGCCGGCGGGCACCGTGAGGACTTCTTCTCCCTCGGCCATGCACCGGCGTTCGACGTTCTCCGTCTGCTGCTCGGTCGGCCTGGTCTCGAGATACTTCATGTCCCACGACAGGCCGACGCTCAATGGAAATGCGACGGGTCGCCAGGTGGATGGAGAGATCTGGCGGACAGTCTTCCCATCAAGGATCTCCTTGGTGAACCCGAGGTCTGCTACGCGGTAGAAGATCTCACGGGTGCCGGCCGTGATGACGTAGTGCGGCTCGTTCGCCAGGGTTTCTATACGGTCCAGGCGCCAGACGAAGGTCCCGGCTCCTGACGGGGTTTCGTATCGGTACGCCCACTCGTTTCCAACCTTCCACACCGGCTGGGCAATCGGTCCTTTGATGGCGGCCGTGCCTTGCATCGCCGAACACCCCGCGAGCGCCGTCGCTACGATGAGCAGCATCGTCGCGTACCGCTCGCACCGCGCCTTGGTCCCGTGAGCAGCCTCGGGGGTGTTCATGGGGACTTCCACTTCGGCATGATCCTGCTGGTCAACGGCGGCATCGGATGATCACGCCGCCGGAGGGACCGACGCTCTTCGTCGGATGCGCGATCAGCCAGGTAGCGATGGAGGAGGTCTCTCGCGAGCTTCAATGCGCGACGTTGATCATCCACGACACGCCGAAGCGGTCGGCCACCATGCCGAAGCGTGGCGACCAAAAGGTCTTGGTCAGCGGCATTTGCACCTGCCCGCCTTCGGCAAGGGACGCGAACAGCGTCTCGGCCTTCGCTGCGTCGGGCGCCGTGATGGACAGCGAAAAGCCCTGGAAGGTCGGCCGCCCTTGGCAGCGGCCGTCGGAAGCCATCACCGTCGCATCGCCGATGCGGAAGGTCGCATGCATCACCTTGTTTTCCGACCCGGGCGGTACCATGCCGGGCTGATGAGGCTCGGGGCTGTCCTTGAAACGCCCGAGCATCGTCACCTCGGCGCCGAGCGCCTTGCGGTAGAACTCCACGGCCTCCTCACAGCGGCCGTCGAAGAACAGGTAGGGTTGGACTTGCATGAGCTCTCCTCCTCGTCAGTTGGGTCGTCGCGGACGTCAGGTCGTGGGCGACGGCGTCAGTTCCAGCACCACACGCTCGCGATGGAACCCACGCAGCCGGTAGACCAACATCGCCAGAGATAGTTGCCAGCCATACTTGCGCTGCAAGGCCGCCAGGGCTTCGCTCTGGCGCGCCTCGTCATGAACGATGCGCCCCGTGCCCTCCTGCCTTTCACCCTCGGTGCCATCCGTCCCATGGTCCCTCTCATGGCGATCCTACCCCAGCGCACAAGCGGCGGCAGGAGCAGGAGCGAATCTCGTTCGACTTGCAGTTGACCAAGAGGTATACGTTATCGTGCAGCATATGCCCGAGCACTTCGGGCCTTGGCCGCGGCGGTGCAGGTGGGATTGATCGACAAGCCAACTCGCAGGAGGGGATCAGCGATGAGTGAAAACTGCCAGGACCTCAATTGTCTCGCCGGCATCCGGGTGGTCGATTTCACCCAGTTCGAGGCGGGGACGTCCTGCACCGAGGCGCTCGCCTGGCTCGGCGCCGACGTGGTCAAGATCGAGAACCCGAAGACGGGCGATCCCGGCCGCCGGCTGCGGCCTGGTAAGCCCGATGACGACCCGTGGTATTTCCACATGTTCAACGCCAACAAGAAATCGTTGGCGATCAACCTCAAATCGCCGCGTGGGCTCGAGCTCGTCAAGGAGATGCTGAAGAAAGCCGATATCACGGTCGAGAACATGGCGCCCGGGACGATCGAGCGTCTCGGGCTCGGCTATGACGAGGTGAAGAAGATCAACCCTCGCATCATCTTTTGCCAGATCCAGGGGTTCGGTACCGGGAGCAAGTACGAGAACGGCCTCGCCTTCGACATGATCGCCCAGGCCGCCGGCGGCACGATCAGCGTGACCGGCGAGCCCGATCGGCCGCCGGTCAAGCCCGGCCCGAGCTTTGGCGATACCGGTACCGGCATGCTGATGACGGCGACCATCCTCGGCGCGCTGTACGAGCGGCAGCGGACCGGCAAAGGAAGGCGGCTGCAGGTGGCGATGCAGGACGCGATGATCCACTACATGCGCACCTGCTTTGCGACCCAGGCGCGCACCGGCAAAGCGGCACCGCGCCGCGGCGGGAAATCCGGCGGCGGCAACAATTCACCCTCCGGCCTGTATCAGTGCAAGCCCCTCGGCTCCAACGACTGGGTCTACATCACCACGAGCCGCGGCAATCCCGACCACTGGGGGCGGCTGATGCGGCTGATCGGGCGTAAGGAGCTGATCGACGACCCGCGTTTTGCCACCGGCGCCGCCCGGATCGAGCGTGAGGCCGAGGTCGACGCGATCATCACCCAGTGGACGCGCCAGCACACCAAGGAAGAGGCCATGGCGCTGGTCAGCGGGGTCGGGGTGCCGGCCGGTGCGGTCTTCGACACGATGGAGCTGCAGAAGGATCCGACCTTCGAGGAGCGCGGCATCATGCAGGAGATGGAGCACCCGAACGGGAAGTTCAAGATGCCGACTTGGCCGGTGCGGGTCGACGGCAAGCCAGCGCGGCTCAAGCCCTCGCCGCTCTTGGGCCAGCACAGCGCCGAAGTGCTGAACGATTGGCTCGGCATCGGCGCCGACGAAGTCGCCACCTTGAAGAGCGAGGGCGTGCTGTAGCGGCTACGAGCCTGTCGGAGTAACCCGGTACGGACGCTCGGGGGGGATGATGAGCCCGATGTCGGGCGGAGTGGCGCTGGACGACCGATATCGCTACCTGAGCCTCACTACGTATCGCGCCAACGGCGCCGAGGTGGCGACACCGGTCTGGTTCGCGTCGGGCGACGGCACGTTCTACGTCTTCACGGCGGGCGACTCCGGGAAGGTGAAGCGGCTGCGGCGGTCGCCGCGGGCGCGCATCGCGCCGTGCGATGCGCGGGGAAAGCTGCACGGCGCCTACCGGGACGCCACGGCACGCCTCGTCACCGACACGGCGGTGATCCGGCGCGCGCAGGCCGCGCTCGGCAAGAAGTACGGCTGGCAGAAGTGGCTGCTCGACCTCGGCTCGCGGCTGACCGGCCGCATCCGCCGCCGCGCGTGGATCGTGATCGACGTCTAGAAGTCACCACCCGGCGATCCGTTTCGAATACGAGTGCGTCGTCGCTTCCATGCGCGGGCAATTCGCCAGGACCGCGCTGAAGGCCTGCATCTCATTCCTCCTTGAGGACGGCCAAGAGCCGGCGGGCGGCTCCACTCAGATACGCGCGGCGGCGATGGACGAGCACGACCGGAATCGTGGAACGCATCCCAGGAATCTTCAACACGTGCAGGGTGCCGGTCCGCAGCTCTTCGTCGACGCTGCTCTTCGGCAGCAGCGCCAGCCCGAAGGCGGCTTCCACCATGTGCTTCTGCGCGGTGAGGCTGTCGATCGGGATGATCTCGGCGGCGGACAGGCCAGCCGCTGCACACGATAATAAGGAAGAGGCCATGGCGCTGGTCAGCGGTGTCAGGGTGCCGGCCGGTGCGGGTCGACGGCAAGCCGGCGCGGCTCAAGCCCTCGCCGCTCTTGGGCCAGCACAGCGCCGAAGTACTGAGCGACTGGCTCGGCATCGGCGCCGGCGAAATCGCCGCCTTGAAGAGCGAGGGCGTGCTGTAGAGCGCAATCCTGTCGGCGGAGGTGCTGGGGCAGGAGGTGCTGGACGGCTGGCCGCGGATGGACTAAACTTAGTCCACTATGAAAACAGTCAATGTGCACGAGGCGAAGACGCATTTCTCGCGGCTTTTGGACCGGGCGCAGACGGGCCAGGAATTCGTGATTGCGAAGGCCGGCAGGCCGGTGGCCCGGCTCGGGCCGCTCGCGCGGCAGGGAAAGAGGCGCCGGCTGGGTCTGCTCGACGGCAAGTTCAGGGTCCCCGACAACTTCAACGAACCGCTGCCGGACGAGGTGATCGCCGCCTTCGAAGGTCAGCGGCGGTGAGGGTTCTGGTCGATACGCACCTGCTGCTTTGGGCGGTGGCGAGCTCGCGGCGGCTGCCGAAGGGGGCGCGGTCCCTCATCCTCGATGCGGCGAACGAGGTGTTCTACAGCGCCGCAAGCGTATGGGAAGTCGCCATCAAGAGCGCGCTGCGGCGCA
>JAHFDK010000176.1 GCA_023249095.1 Candidatus Rokuibacteriota bacterium
CGCGGATCCGACGGAGCGGCTCGTGCGGTCCGTCGTGGCCGAGCACACGCGTGCCCTCATGTGGGGAGCGCGACACCCCGAGGTCATCCCGACGGCGTTGCCCTGGCTCACCCAGGAGTCGGGCATTGGGCTCCGCCAGGTCTTCGTCGGGGACGACCGGCTCGTGTTCGTCGGCGCGGAGCCCGTGTACCTGGAAGGGCACCGCGGCATGGCGCTCCACTACCGCGACGGCGACGGCCACCTGCTGACCTACGTCGTGCTGCCCGTTCCCGGCCTCCCGGTACCGGACCGCCTGCGCGTCCAGATCGAGCAGGGTACAAAACGGTGGAGGCCGGCGCTCATGCACGACAGCGGGTTCTCGGCCTGGGTGTGGCGGCAGGGCGAGCTCGCCTGCTTCCTGGTGTCCGACATGGTTTCCGAGGCGGACGTCGAGCGGTTCAAGGACTACTTCGTCCGCGTGCGCGTCTCGACCGACCCCGTTCCCGCGAATTGATTGAAGATCGGGGAGCGGCGTCGTCCAGGTTCACACGCTAGAGTTCCGCGTCATCGACCGGGGAGCATCCATCCGCTTCTGCGCCGGCGCCGCTGGAATTTCGGATCGACGGGGAGGGCGTGAAGCTGCGGTCCGCAGGAGAGCCCGCTTCACCCGCCAAGTCACTCAAGCCCGCCGCCGTGGTATCCGACCTGACCTCCCCTGATCGCCTAGTCGTCCCGAACCAGCCGGCAGGATTTGCGTGATGCTGTGCGTGATCGAAAACGTGGCCCGTTTTCTGCACGAGAGAACTGCGATAGACGACTTAGCTGGGCAGGCAACATGGGTTCAAGCGGTACGTTGGGGCTTCACGGAGGAGGCGATTTTGCAAGGTCGACGTCGACCTCGCCCTCGGCGAGCTCATACATGGACTCAAACTTCTCGGCACTCACGGCATAGGTGTCCGTGCCGTCTTCGTTGTTGTGGACCAGATAATCTCCAGTCTGGTATGCCGTTTCGCCTTCATTGGTTTTCACCTTCCCGGCCTTCTCCGCGACCTCGGCCCAGACCGGTGACGACTTGACATAGACGCCGGGACTAACCAATTGGTGGGTCTTGAGAAACGTCTTGTGCGACACAGTGTACTTGTCACCGTTGTTGTCGACGAGCCAGTCTCCCCGTTTGCATATCTGTTTACCGCCCCATTTATTGTAAATAAATCCTTCGGTGTCCAGGTCGAGCTGAACTGCCGTGACAAACGAGGTCGGCTTTTTCCTGTATTTTCGCCTGACGCCCAATCTGTTTCTCCTCAAACGACTCGCTCACCGTTCATCAGGCCGGGAGATCGAAGTTGGCCGGAAAGTCCTTTCCATCGACCTTTCTCTCGCCGACGAGCTCGCCGATTCTTCTCAAGATGGGCATACTGTTTGGGTCGTCCATCTCGCTTAAGGGTGCTACCTCGTCTGGGGAAAGGTCCAGCCCTAGCTCATTGCGAAGGGTATCGCGTTTGAGCTCAATGTTGTAGCGAAGATAGCGTAGCTGCGGCGTATGGCCGAGCACATCGCCGCCCAGATCGCCGAGTTCACGGTCGATTGTCCGCGCAGTAGGGCTGGTCGACATCCATTGCAGAAGAGTTTCGACCAGCACCGCGCAGTCATCCATGAGCGCTAGCAGCGACTTCACCGCGTGACTGGCAGTGATACTGGTGGGAGTGACGGTCGGATCCCGTGATCCTGTACCCAGCGAAACGAGCAGAACGTTGTCTGCGCCCATGGGCCACCCCACCCTGTAGCCGCCGAGTGTGGCGTACATGAACGCCTGCAGGGCGGGATTATTGAACGGGCTGACTCCGCCGTCAACGAATTGTCCCCGGACGGTCTTCTTCCCGGGCGCCTTTACAATATCCATCGCCTCCGGCTCGAAGTAGCGAGGGGCTGCCGTTGAAGCACGCACAACCTGCCAGAGAGGATAGTCCCTGTTGGGAATCACATCGCGCCCCGGTTGGGGCCCAAAGTATTTGCCGAGAGGATTATTTCCGAGCGGCCAAGGACTATTGGAATCGAGCCTCTTGGTAACAATCAGTAGGCCCGTCGTCAGTCCGGGACTCCCGAGGGTTGTCTTCGCTCCGTAGACCCCCTTCAGTTTCTCAGTAAGCGCTTTCTCATCGTATAACGCGCGCAACATTCCTTTTCGGAACAGACTCTTCCTAAAAACGCCTTGACCCAGATCGAGATACATCTTGCTAATGTCTTCGACCTTCATGCCGAGGGCGAGCGCGGCGGCGATAATTGCGCCCGTTGAAGTGCCGGCGATGAGGTCGAAGTAGTGGCAAAGCCGGAAACCGTCCTCTCCCCCGTGCCGCTTCCCTAACGTCTTCTCGAGCTTTGCCAAGACTCCCAAAGTGAGAATACCCCGCAAGCCGCCGCCGTCCAGCGCCAGAATCCGCTTCGGTGTTCCGTCGTTCTGAAAATGCTCGTCGCGAGTTCTGATCTTGTAGCCCATAGGAATCCTTGCCGCTACTCTTTACGAGTCACGTGCCCACTGGTGTTCGAGCTGATCGAGTCTCTGTGTAAACGTTTCCTCTATTTATTCATTGTCCCGCTCGCTGTTGAACGTGGCTGAGCGCGTCGGCAGGCCATCATACCCGCAGTTCACCGCAGGGCGGGGGAGACCGATATAGCGGCCCCGGTGGGCCCATCAGCGGCGCGTAAAAACGACCGACACTGGTCCTCGACGAACCGGTCGAAGTCCGCCTCGTCGAGGATGGTGTTCAGACACGCGTAGAATGGATGGCCCGGCGAGACCGGCAAATCAGTCGTGGGAACCCAGATCGGGGTCTGCTCGCTTTTGCGTTTACCCATCGCCATGGCCGCAGTTTACGGTCTCATCCTCGATTCTGACGATGGATCTCTCACCCACTTTCACCACGGGCTGTTAAGCCTCCCCCCTCCGGGATCCCCGGGAATTCAGCGGCCTTGACGGCCGAGGGTGTGCAGCGGCACAGTGCACGCCACAGTGATGGGAGCCTGAATAATGGGTACGGTCTTCCTCTCGTACGCTTCGGAGCAGGGCGAGGCGGCCACGCGCATTGAGCTGTCGCTCAAGGGAGAAGGGTACTCCGTGTTTCGCGATCGCTCGTCGCTGCCCCCGGGCGAGTCCTTCGACGCACGGATACGCGCCGCGGTCGAGGAAAGCGATCTCTTCATCTTCCTCATCAGCCGCGAGTCGATCTCGCAGGGGCGTTACACGCTCACCGAGCTCAAATTCGCCGAACAGAAGTGGAGGCATCCGGCAGGACACGTACTTCCCGTCTTGGTCGAACCGATCCCGAAAGACGCCATCCCTGCTTTCTTGCGCGCGGTCACGATGCTGCATCCGCGGGGGAATGTTACGGCCGAGGTCGCCGCCGAGGTCGTACGCATGACCGCGCCGTGGTGGCGGCGGATGCTCGAGCCGAAACGGCTGGTGCCGACGGTCGTCGTCGTGCTCATCCTTGCCGGCGGCGCGTGGATGGGGCTGCCTTCCTATCTCGAGCGCCGGGAGCAGACCGCCCGGGCGGGGGCGCTCGTGAAGCAGAGCCAATCGAAGGCCGACTCCGGGGACTACGCGAACGCGTGGAAGCTGCTGGAGCATGCCAACGCCGTCGCGCCCGCGTCCAGCGACGTGTTCGAGGCGCAGGAACGGCTGGCCATGAAGCTGCTCCGCGGTGCCGGCGTCAACTATTTGGGCAGCAGCAAGGGCTACTTCGAGGACCTCGTGAACAGGACGTTGCCGGTGCTGTCACGCGGCGCGTCCGGGGCGAAGGGCGAGCGCCTGGCGAACCTCCTGGCCCACACGGGATGGGCAGACTACCTGCGGGGTAGCGGAATCGGCGGGCTCCTCCCCGCGCAGCATTATCGCCGTGCGCTCGAAGTCGATCCGGGCAACGTCTATGCGCACGCCATGTGGGGCTTCGAAATCCTGAGAGAGCGCCGCTCTCTCGCCGCTGTCGCCGAAGCAAAGCGGCACTTCTCGGCCGCCCTCGAATCCCGGCGGGAACGCGAGTATCTCCGGTCCCTGCAGATCTCCGCGCTGCTCCAGACTTATACAAACGTCTGGATCGAGGACCCGGAGCGGGAAAACGAGGCGATCCGGGTCGCGAACGAGATGCGGATCAACGGCGAGACGAGGCCGAAAGGCTGGGGGCCGGGCTCGTTCAGGCGGAAGCTGTGGAACATCTACCACTTCGGCTTCATCACCGACGACCACCAGGCACCGCTCCTGGCCGCGCTGCCCCCGGCGGAGCACCTCTCCTTGTTTCGCTGGCTGTTCCCCCAGGACGACCTCCCAGAGGGCGATGGAGCGCCCTCGTTGTTCAACTTCCTCTTCGTCCTCGCTCAGTTGCAGGAGCACGGCGGCGATCGTGCCGGCGCGCTGGCCTCGTACCGCCGCGTGCTGAGCGAGTTCGCGAGTAAGAGGTATAGCAGCAGCAGGTCAACCAAGATAGGCAACGACGCCAATGCAGCCATCAAACGCCTCTCGAGCTAGCCGCCGGGCGCCGGTCGAAGAAAAGGCCTCGTCTCGAAGGGCAAGGACCGACCGCCGTTGTTCCGGCGGGCTCCTGGACGCCGGAATAGGACGGTCGCGATCCCTAATGCACGCTGCCGCCGCCGTCCACAACGACCGTTTGGCCGGTGATGAAGTCGCTGTCGTCCGAGGCCAGGAAGATCAGTGTCCCCACGATGTCCTCGGGGACCTCCGCGCGCTTCAGCATCCGCATCCTGACATTCGCGTCCTTCCCCTCTGCCGGCATGTTCTTCTCGTTCTCCCCGCTCAGGGTGAACCCCGGCGCGATCGCGTTCACGCGGATCCCGAATTCCCCGAGCTCGCGGGCGAGCGAGCGCGTGAACCCCACCACCCCGCCCTTGGACGTCGTGTAGTGGATGTAGTTCGGGACGCCTTTGAAGAAGGTGCCGGAGGCGATGTTGACGATTTTGCCCTTGCCCTGGGTTTTCATGGCCGGGAACACGGCGCGCGAGCACAGGAAGAGCCCGCGCAGGTTGATCGCCATCACCCGGTCCCACTCCTCGACCGGGATCTCCATGAACGGCCGTCGCTTGAGGGCGCCGTAGAGGGCCGCGTTGTTCACCAGCACGTCGATGCGGCCCCACCGCGCGAGGGTCTCGGTGGTCAGGCGCAGCGTGTCCTCTTCACGCGACACGTCACACTCCACCCCCAGCGCCTGCGCGCCCCGAGCCTCGAGCTCCTTGACCGTGGGCTTCGGGTCCGCGATGTCCGCCACCACGACCCGTGCGCCCTCGGCCGCCACGCCGAGGCAGTACGCCCGGCCAATACCCTTGGCCCCTCCCGTGACGATGACGACCTTATCCTTGAGTCTCATGGCTCCTCCTACAGTGAGAACGTCTTGACGTAGACCCCTGGAGAGCCTGGCGCGTGCCGCATGTGAGGCCGGATCCGCTGGGTCTCCGGCGCGATGTCCCGCTGGGCGGCCCAGGCGGCGCTTTCGGAGACTTTCGGATTCTGGAACTCGTAGAACGTGAGATAGGTCGGCGTGCCCGTCACGGCGCGAAAGCGCCGGCCGCGAATCACGCCGGGCACCTTCTCGTAGTTCGGAATGTAGATCGTGTTGTACCAGGTGTTGAAGTCGGCGTCGATCTCGGGGGGCACGTCCATCCGCCCGAGCTGGAGCGCGGGCGCCATATCGCTCTCGGCGACCGGCGGCGTCACGGCTGTCGGATGGATCAACGTGTAGACGTTACGGATGTAGTTGGTGCCGATGACCTCGGGCGAGCAGCGCTTGGTCCACGCGCTCGGGTTGGTGCGGACGCGCTTGTAGGCGTCGGATTCCAGCGCCGCGACGCTTTCCAGCTCGTAGACGGCGAGATGCTTCGGCCCGCCCTTGACCGCCTCGTAGCGCGCGCCGCTCAAGAACCCGGGCAACGAGAGTCGCTCGGCCAGATGCTCCTCGTTGTACCAGCGATCGAACTCCTTCTCCTTGTCCGCCGGAATGTCCGCCCAGACCATCATGAGCCCCGTGCCCTTCTTTTTCGTCGCCATGGCTGGCTCCTTTCGAATAGCTGGATCTTAGAACACCGCGCGGGCGAGTGCCATGGCCCCGGGGTGGTATAGTCGGTGACCATCCGGATCCAAGGGGCTGTGCCCCGATCTCTGGAGGAGACAACTGATGCGTCCTCTCTCGCGCACCACGATCGTCGTCCTGACCCTCGCCCTCGTGGCTCCCGCGCTCTTCATCCGGCCGGCGCCGGCCGCCGAGGACGTCAAGATCGCGCTCGTCGCGCCGCTCTCCGGCCGCTGGGCCCGGCAGGGCCAGCTCAAGAAGATGGGCGCGGAGATGGCAATCGAGGAGATCAACAGCCAGGGCGGCATCAAGGCGCTCGGCGGGGCCAAGATCGTGCTCCGCGAGGGGGACGCCGGGGACAGCGTCGAGAAGGCGGTGAGCGCGGCCCAGCGCTTGCTGACGCGCGAGAAGATCAGCGCGGGCATCGGCTCCTGGCTCTCGTCGTTCACGCTGGGCGTGACCGAGGTGGCCGAGCGGCTGCAGGTACCGTGGCTCTCGCTCTCCTACGCCGACAGCATCACCGAGCGCGGCTTCAAGTACACCTTCCAGACCTCGCCGGTCTCGTCGCTCCAGGCCGAGCAGGCGCTGGAGCTCGTCACCGACGTCGCCAGGCGGAACAACCGGCCGATCAAGAAGGCGGCGATCGTGGGCGACAACACCGCGGCCACCGTCTTCTTCTTCAAGCCGCTACGCGAGAAGCTGCTGGCTGCCAAGGGCATCGAGCTGGTCGTGGACGAGGTGTGGACGCCGCCTCTGGCCGACGCGACCGCGATCGTGCAGAAGCTCCGGACCACTCAGCCCGACATCATGTTTTACGGCGGCACGAACTTCCCCGACTCGATCCAGGTGCTGCAGAAGATCAAGGAGTTCAGCGTGAAGACACCCATCCAGGGTGTCGGGGCCTGGCTGGTGACGCCGGAGTACGTGAAGACCGTCGGCAAGGAGCTGCTCGACAACATCCAGACGGTCGTCGCGGCCCATCCGCTCAAGGGCCAGGAGGATCTGGTGAAGAAGTTCGTCCAGCGGACGGGCGAGCCCTTCATGACGCAGGATCCGCTCTGCACCTACGCGCACGTCTGGCTGATCAAGGAGGCCATCGAGCAGGCCAAGTCGGCCGATCCGAAGGCCATCCGCGACGCGCTCGCGAAGATCGACCTCTCCTCGGGGCCGGCGACGAGCGCGTTTTATCCCGCCCGCGTCAAGTTCGACGAGCGCGGGCGGCGGGTCGGCGCCGCGCCGCTCATCGTGCAGTGGCAGGGCGGCGAGCCATTCACGGTCGTGCCGGCCGCCGTCGCGACGCGGCCTCTCGCCTGGCACAAGTAGCCGGCTCTTCGGGCACCGGTGGCCCTGGCTGAGCTCGTCCAGTACGTCGCCACCGGACTGCTCGTCGGCGGCGTCTATGCGCTGATGAGCATCGGGCTCGCGCTGATTTTCGGCGTCATGCGCGTCGTCAACTTCGCCCAGGGCGACTTCATGATGCTGGGAATGTACCTGACGTACTTCTACGCGATCTCGGGCTCGGTCGATCCGCTGCTCGGCGCGCTCCTGACCATCCCGCCCTTCTTCGTGCTCGGCTGGATCGTGCACCGTGGCCTCCTGGCACGCGTCACCGGCGGCGGCGATCCACAGCGCCAGATGGACGCCCAGCTCATCCTGACGCTCGGGCTGTCCCTGGTGATCACCAACGCGACGACGATGATCCTGACGCCGACGCCCCTGGGCATCCGCACCGGCTACGCCACCCAGGCGTTCGCGCTGGGCCCGGTGCTCTTGAACCAGGCGCGCTCCTACGCGTTCGCGATGGCGCTCGTGCTCGCCGCCGCCGTGTACGTCTTCTTGACCCGGACCGATCTCGGGAAGGCGCTACGGGCCTCGGCGGATGATCCCGAGGCCGCCAGCTACCAGGGTATCGACGTCCGGGCCATGCACGGGCTGGCGTTCGGGATCGGCATCGCGCTGGTGGCGGCGGCCGGGGGGCTCCTGGCCACCTACTACCCGATCGAGCCGACCGTCGCCGGCAATTTCATCGTGCTGATGTTCGTGGCAGTCGTTCTCGGCGGGCTCGGCAGCATCCCCGGCGCGTTCGTGGGGGGCCTCGTCATCGGGCTTGTGCAGTCGCTCACGCTGCTCGTCCTGCCGTTCCAGCTCCAGAACACCGGCGTCTTCATCGTGTTCCTCCTCGTCCTCTACTTCCGGCCCCAGGGGTTGTTCGGGCGCCGGGCCCGCACCGTGTAGTCGTGGCGTCCCGAACGCGGGGCTGGCTCGCCATCGCCGCGGTCGTCGCGACGGGGCTCCTGCTCACGTTCGCCGTGCAGGAGCGCTATCACCACCGCGTCCTGACGCTGGTCTTCCTGTGGGCCGCAATGGGGCTCGCGTGGAACATCATCAGCGGCTACGCGGGCCAGATCTCGTTCGGCCACCAGGTGTTCTTCGGCATCGGGGCCTACGTCACGGTGCTGCTGGTCGTGAAGGCCGGCCTCACGCCATGGGTCGGGATGGTCGTGGCCGTCGGCGTCGCGGTGCTGGCCGCCGTGCTGATCGGCATCCCGACCTTCCGGCTGGCCGGGATCTACTTCGGGCTGGCCACGCTCGCCTATCCATTGATCTTCCGCATCGTGATGGACTGGCTCGGTTACCAGGAAGTTGCGATCCCGATGAAGCGCGAGCAGCCGGGCTGGTTCATGCAGTTCAACGAGCCGCGGAGCTTCGATCTCCTGGCCCTCGGGGTGCTGGCGGCGACGCTGGCCCTGTCGCGCGTCATCGAGACGTCGCGGCTCGGCTACCGGCTGCGTGCGATCAGGGAGAACGAGCAGGCGGCCGAGGCGATGGGCGTGGACGGCTTCCGCTGCAAGATGGCGGCGTACATGCTGAGCGCGGCGCCTGCGGCGGTGGTGGGCGCCGTCTATATCCACGCGATCCTGTTCATCGTCACGCCCGAGGCCGTCTTCGGCCTGCTCGTGATCTCGCAGACGCTCGTCGTGTCCCTGGTGGGCGGGGCCGGCACGCTGTGGGGCCCGCTCATCGGCGCCGCACTCATGGTGCCGGTGAGCGAGATCCTCGACACGACGGTCGGCGATCGCCTGCCCGGCATCCAGGGTGTCGTCTACGGGGCCGCACTGATGCTGATCATGCTCTACGCGCCCGAGGGACTCTACTGGCGCGTGCGCCAGGCAGTCCGCTCCCGCGCGGGCCGCGGCGGCGAGGCGGCGCGCTCCGTGATCGTCGCGCCGCCCGCCGACGATGCGGTCGCGAGCGCCCCGACCCAGACCGTGCTCCTGCAGGCGCGTGGCGTGTCGAAGGCGTTCATCGGGCTGCAGGCGCTGTCGGACGTGTCCTTCGACGTGCGCGAGCGCGAGATCCTCGGCGTGATCGGGCCGAACGGCGCCGGCAAGACCACACTCTTCAACGTGCTCAACGGCTTCCTGATCCCCGACCGCGGCGAGGTGCGCTTCCTCGGCCAGCCGGTGACGGGCCTGCGGCCGAGCGCGCTCTGCCGGCGCGGCGTCGGGCGTACCTTCCAGGTTGCTCGGACGTTTCCGCACCTGACCGTGCTGGAAAACGTCATGGTCGGCGCCTTCGCGCGCGATGCCGCCGTGAGCCGCGCGCGGGTGGCGGCGATGGCGGCCCTGGCCCGCATGGGGCTGGCCGACCGTGCCGAGGCCTTTCCCGGCGGCCTCACCACGCTCGAGCTCAGGCTCATGGAGCTGGCGCGCTGTCTGGCGACGGCGCCGCGTCTCGTCCTGCTCGACGAGCCGCTGGCCGGCCTCTCGGCCGACGGCATCGACGTGATGATCGCGATGATCCGGCGCGTGCGGGCCGGCGGCGTGACGGTCGTGATCATCGAGCACACGATGCAGGCGCTCCTCAGGCTCGCCGACCGTCTCATCGTGCTCGACCAGGGTCGGCGACTCGCTGAGGGCGCGCCCGGTCAGGTCACCCAGGACCCGGGGGTGATCGAGGCCTACCTCGGCAAACGCTGGCTCGCCCGGCTGGCGGCGCGCTGATGTTGACGATCGCCTCGCTCGGCGTGTCGTACGAGGGGTTGCGGGCCCTCGTCGACGTGTCGCTCGAGGTCGGCGCGGGCGAGTTCGTCACGATCGTCGGGCCCAACGGCGCGGGGAAGACAACGCTGCTCAAGGCCATCTCCGGCACGGTCCCTTCCGAGACCGGCCGGATCACGTATCTGGCGCAGGACCTTGGCGCGCGCCGGCCGAGCGAGCGCGCCGCGCTCGGGATCGCACACGTCCCCGAGGGCCGCCGCGTCTTCCCCTCGCTGACGGTGATGGAGAATCTCGAGCTCGGATCGTATCGCCGCGCGGCGCGCGCCGGCCGCAAGGGCGCGCTGGACGAGGTGCTCGCGCTGTTCCCGATTCTTCGGGAGCGTCACCGACAGCTCGCCGGCTCGCTGTCCGGCGGCGAGCAGCAGATGCTCGCGCTGGGGCGCGGGCTCATGGCCCAGCCCGACCTGCTCCTGCTCGACGAGCCCTCCCAGGGCCTGGGCCCGCGCATCGTCGAGCAGATCTTCGAGACCATCGATCGCATCCGGCGCGAGCGCCGGCTGACCATCCTGCTGGTCGAGCAGCGTGTCGTGGAGGCGCTCGAGCTGTGCGACCGCGGATACGTCCTCGAGACCGGCCGCGTCGTGCTCGCCGGCCGGCGCGAGGCGCTGCTGGCGGACGCGCGCGTACAGCGTGCGTACCTTGGAGCCTGACGCTAGCCTCAGCCCCTCTCCATCGGCAGCGACGAGTCCGCGGCCCACTCGGAGAGCGAGGCGTCGTACACGGCCACCCGGTCGTGGCCGAGCAACGCCAGCACGAAGGCGTCGCTGCTGGCCGCGATGCCCCCGCCGCAGTAGGTAATCACCCGCTCGGCCTCGAGCACGCCAGCCGCGGAAAACCGCGCGCGCAGCGTGTCAGCCGGCAGGTAGGCGTGCGTCCTCGGGTCGACCAGCGACCGCGCGGGGACGTTCGCGCTGCCGGCGATGCGCCCGGGCCGCCCGTACGTGACGCCCTCGGTGCCGCGGTGCTGCTCCTCCGAGAGCGCGTTGAGCACGCAGGTGGCCCGCTCTCCGAGGCCCGCGAGCACCTCGCGCTTGCCGACGAACAGCTCCGGCCGCGGCCGCGCCACGAAGCGGGCGGGCGGGTACGCGCACGGCTCGGTGGAGGTCGATCGCCCCTCGACCGTCCACTTCTTCCAGCCGCCGTTCAGCACGGCCGCGTCATCGAAGCCGACGGCACGCAGCATCCACCAGACGCGCGCGGCCCACATGTTCACCGCGCGGTCGTACAGCACGACGCGCGTCCCCTCGCCTACCCCGAGCCGCGCCATCACCGTCGCCATCTGCTCGTCCGTCGGCATCATGTAGAGCAGAGAGGATGCGCGATCCGAGAGATCGTCGGTGAGGTCGGCGAACCCGCTGCGCGGGATGTGCCCGGCCGCCCACGTTGCGCGCCCCGACTCGGCGCGATAGCCGCCCTCGGGCCGCGGGTGGAGGATGGTCGTGCACTCGAGCACGCGCAGCGCAGGGTCGTCGAGGTGGACCGCCAGCCAATCGGTCTCGACCAAGAACTGCGGGTTGATCCAGGTCATGGCGCGCAGGGTAGCGCCGCGCGCACAGAGGAGTCAAGGACGCCCCGCCTTCTGGACGCCCCGCCTTCTGGGGCGGGCCCGAACGACTCGACACACTTGAAGCGTCCGGCCGGCTACGGTAGAAATTGACTCGGCGTGTGATGCCACAAGTGGTCCAGCCCCGAAGCCGCACCCTGCCGGACCTGCTGGACGAGATCGCCGCGCGCGACCCGGCACGCGAGTTCATCGTCGGCGGGACGGAGCGTCTGAGCTACGACGAGACGCGCGCCCGCGCCCGACAAGTCGCGAAGGGGCTGCTCAAGCTCGGCGTGAAGCGTGGCGACAAGGTCGCACTCCTGATGCCGAATCGCGCGGAGTGGCTGCTGGTCGACTTCGCGGTGACACTGCTGGGCGCCACGCTCGTGCCGATCAGCACGTGGTCGCGGGCCCGTGAGCTCGCATACATGCTCGATCATTCGGACGCCACGACGCTGATCACGGTCGAGCGCTTCGCCGGCCAGGACTATCTGGGCATGCTGGCCGACCTGGGCGGCCCGGGGTCCGAGCGCCTGCCGAACCTCCGCCGGGTGGT
>JAHFDK010000177.1:0-9859 GCA_023249095.1 Candidatus Rokuibacteriota bacterium
GGAGAAGCTCGACAACTAACCGTCGGCCGCCCAGCGTCGCTTCGCTCCGATCATGATCCCCCGATCGGCGTGATCGCGATGCTCCGATCGGACTGATCGCGATGACCGAAATGCGCATTCTGGGGGTCTTGAGCATCCGAACGCGGCGAGAGCGAGGGTTCTCCGCGGAGGATCTGCAGATCGTCACGGCGTTCGCTGCCCAGGCCGCCGTGGCCCTTGAGAACAGTCGCCTCTACCAGGAGACGCGGCGGGCTTACGACGAGCTCTCAGAAACCCAGGACCAGCTCAGCCAGGCGAGGAAGATGGAAGCGGTCGACGGCCCACGGTCGCGAGACCATTCTGCTAGTCGAGGACAAGAGGCCGTGCGGGACCTTGCGCGAGATATCCTTCAGGCCAACGGCTATACGGTGCTGCAGGCGCGTCATGGTAACGAGGCCCTCCAGATCTGTCAGCGCCATTCAGACTCGATCGACCTATTGCTGACGGACGTCGTGATGCCGGGCATGAGCGGCCGCCAGCTCGCCGAACGGCTGGCCTCTCGCCGACCGAGGATGCCGGTGCTCTACATGTCGGGCTACACGAACAATGCCATCGTCCATCATGGCGTGTTGGATGTTGGTACGGCCTTCCTCCCGAAACCGTTTACTCCAGACGCCCTCACCCGCAAGGTCCGCGAAGTCCTCGATCATCCTGATCGACGCTGACGTGGGCCCCCAAGGACGACCACCGCTTCGTTTTGAACCGCGGACCTGTACCGCACGCTGTTCCCAAATCTAGTGGTTTGGAAACGCCTTGAACCCGCTTCGCGCGCTTGTGTTTTCGCGGCCTTGTCCTCGTACCTAGCGCGAGGGTTTGTGAACGCGAGTCAGGCGCACTGGGCCTGACGGCGCGGGCTGATCCGCGGACGAATTCCCTCTTCTTCGAGACTCAAACCCGTGTTTGGTCGCGGTCCAGTTTTCGCCACGCGTTCCAGCCCCTTCCGCGCCAGGTGACTCGAAAAATTTGACGAGACTCAAACACGCGCGAAAAACAGCCCTTTTGAAAACGACCAGGTCGGATCAGGGGCCCGGCGATTCATCGCCCCGATTCCTCCCAAGCCGGGCCACCCGGAAGCAACTGGCGCTGTTCGCCGAATGACGGCAGGTCACGGAGATCGTCAGGACTTTCACGCGCCCTCAGAATGATCGGTCCGGTATAGAAGGGATTGAGAGCAACGAGATGGATGATCGCACACCCCATTCCTCTTCCTGCGGGGACCTGGACTAGCCCGTCCACTGCCTCACCAGCCGAGTGAGTCGCCAAGCCCACCACCATTGCCGCTGATATGTGACTATGTTCTTGGGTTAGGCATTCTTTCGCAACGTCACGCAGCAGCGCCGCTTCATCGAGGGGCACGTGATAGCCACCGACGACGAGGAGGCCAGATGTCCCGGGCTCAAGCTGCCCCCCTGGCCCAGTCCCTGCGGAACCGAGCGCCCGATTGACGACTGCGACAGCTTCGTCATGCGTCAGCGATCTAGCGGTCGGCCATTGGTGTCGCCGAGGTACTTTTACCTCGAGTGAAAGCACGTCGGCAGCACTGATAACGCATTCCAGATCCGCGGTCCGATGTCTCTCCTGGGGCGCTTGCGGTCCCACATCGTTCCCGATCGCGATCAGGAAGCTCGCCGCAGCCATTTCCAGAATACCGTGACTCAACTCTCCCGGGTCTCGCAAAGTTTTGATCCTCGTGCGCCAACTCGGATGTGTTGCCCACGCTTGAGCCAACTCGACAACGAGATCAAGTTCGATGATTGCGGGAATGTCGATCGCGTGTGGGAAAGACTGGGCCGACGCCTGCACGCGCTCAACGAGAAAACGTTGCCGATGCGGATCACGGCGCGCCGACCGTCCGGCACCAGGATGGGAGTCGCTGTCGATCAATGGACGAAAAGCCATACGTGCGCGCTCGACAAGCTCCAAGAGGACACGCGGACCAGCGAGGCTACGAGATGGCAGATCCCGTAGTGGCGCCGCCAAGCGAGCCAGTTCCTTTTCCCGGGCATCCGCGCAAGCGACAGACGAATAGACAACACCGCTGGAAAGCTCGATTGGACTTGTCCTTACAACGACTCGTGTGCGTGGGAACGGGGTGCCGACGTTACGTCCGAGCGGAGAACCGACTGGTCGATTGGGAAACACGCTCCTTCCAGCACAGCGGAAACAACCGAGCGTCAAGTCCCACAGCTGTCGAGGCAAGATGTTTTCCGCGAGAACACTCTCCCGACACCAGCCACAGACGAAGTCAGATCCCTCAGGCTGTGCAACTCCGCGAAAAAGTGGAAGGCGACCGCCCTGTAGAAATATTGGCCTACCCTCCAAAGCAGTCTCCCTTCGGAGAAATTGTCGCAACGCCATGATTAAGAACTCCGATCGGGTGGCGGCGCATGTCGCTTTGGAACTACCTCAGATGAAGTGAGGCAGCCACTCACGCCCGCTTTGCGGCCAAACGGCGGATCTGTTCAGCGTGCCCGGGGGGTCGAGCTTAATCGCCCTTCTCTTCCTCGGAGATCGCATCGGCTTCGAGACGAATACCGACGTTCCAATCCTGGGCGATTGTCATCGACATCTGCATCGCGGGAATTAATACGGTCGGGAGGTCGGTATGAAGAACTAGCTCCGGCCACTCCGTCTTTCCAAATCTCTCTCCACGTTCTTCAATCTCGACGTCCTGGATCGTCAAGATCCGAAACCCAACGATCTCCCCCTTAGCCTTCATACGGTGTCCCTCAACGGTCAGCCACGTTACAAGGCCGCTGCGAGGCGTATTCGCGCAGACGGGTACGATGAACGTGCCTGTGCTCGGCTCCAGGTTCTCTTCTTTTTCGTCGCTCATAACCATTCCCCAGCCTTCTATCGTGCGGATTTTTTCCTGGAGCGCCGACAACCAGGCAAGCGTGTGAAGGGGCTCCTCAGCCAAGGCGTCGGTGAGCAGCCATGTGCCAGCGGGCGAGGAGTATAGCTTCGTCGCCGATCTCAAGTGCCGCGCGAAATATCCGTAGCGCACCAGCCTCCCGATCGCATCAACCTTGAGCACCAGATTCCCGTCGGGGAGTCGCAACTTGGCTCCGGCGACACATTTCTCGAGAAACTGCCACAAATCGGGGAATGCCTGAAGCTCGGGCGTGATTGCGGGGTCTGTCTGAGAACTTTGGATGTGCACCCACCGGCCGCTCTCCTGAACAGCGTGCGAGATCGTAATCGAGAATCCGCTCGCATGCACCCAACCGAAGTGGTCGTTCGTGTGACGACGCTCGAAGACGCATGTCTCGTCGCCAGATGGGCCAGTAATCGAGATGGCTTCCTCGACAACTGGCGCCGTGATCGCGATCGGACTCGGCAGGCCATGAAGCGCTTCGATCAAAGCAGGTTTGACCTTAAGGTCAGCAAAGCGATCAGTGAGCCGACTGGCTGCGCCGAACGCTGCCGCATGGAGTTGCCGCTTCTCTTCTGCCGATTCGATTGCGAACTGACCGAAGAAATCAGTCACCGACACCACCGTCAACTCCCCGTTTTCGGTTCGCCGCACCATGAGCCGACTCGCTGGAAGGATCCTGTTGATCGCCCGCGTCGCCCGGCTCAGACGGATTCGCTCGACAAACCCAGGCGCAGTCACCCGCGCCACCTCGGTGGTGAACATCGACCACGCAAACAGATCGCTACTACGGATAACCGTTGAGTGGGCGCTGCTACTCAACGCGTCCCTCAGTTTGAGAGAAAACGCCTCATCAATGAATCGGAAGAAGAGCCGAGGACGCTGGCTCGAAGGTGCATGTACCAGAACTACACAGATGGGGAAGTCCGCGGACAAGAGTTTTGATATATCGTTCCGAGTTAATCGGATCTTCGGCTTTCGATTGTCAGTCCCTCGCACAGCTGCTCCGATGACAGCCCCACCCACGATCGCTGTGCCCGCTTTATCCGGCGGCCCGGCCACTTGGCAGAGGAAATCAACGCCGAAGTCCCTTCGGACCTTTTCCGGCAGGACGCCTGCCCGGAGCCCGGACCGGTCGAATTCGACTTCAGCGAGATGCCCAATATGCTGTGATTTTGACTGTTTCTTCATCGGGCTCTGCCTGCCGTCCACCGTGCCGCTGGGCAAAACGCAACCGACCACCGCGCAAACCTGCTCGTTTCCGTGCGACCGATGCGATGGAGGAGGGCGCCGGAAGAGCGTGGGCAAGGATCGCCGAACCCACGGTCGGGTTTCGCTTGACAACCGTTATGGAGCCGCAACTCCGGGCCTGATGAGCGGCCGAAGCCCGCGCAACCGGTTCAGCCATTCGGCAAAGTGATGACACTGCTCCGCTATCCGCGCGAGTCCAATGTGGAGCGCGGCCCGCGGCCCATGTAACACCTTCCGGTAGCGCGGCTGCAGGATGCGATCTAGATGCCTCGACGGGTGCGTATCCGGACCGTCGTCAATGTGCTCGGGACTCTGGACCGCCGCTCGCACTGCGACGAGCTGCCCGACGCGACGTCTCCATTCCGGCTCGATCTCCACAAGACCGTTCACATCCGAAAAGAGCAGGGCTTCGAACTCGAAGGGTTGGATGTGAGGTAAGAACCGATCTTCGCGACAGCCAGCCTCAGCCACCACGGCTTCTCGGAACCGCCTCTCAATGAGCGCCGCCCGCGAGAGAGGATCGTACACCCCGCGCCCCTCATCGTAACCTGGAAAGTCAGGGTCTAAGTGGTAGAGATCAAAGAACGTACTCACGTATGTGTCCACTCGCTGCCTCAATGTGTTACGCAGATCACGCAACACCCGCGCGTATTTCAGTGCACCACCTTGCCCGACCGGCGATGTCCTAATCAGGCGTGGGTAGAGGAAAATTAGCTCTGGCGCCAGTGTTGGAGCCAAAACATCGCGGACGAAGGTCTCCTCGGTTTGACCTTCGCCGACAACAATGACTTCAATCACGGTCCTGGGCGGCCGCCAATGATGTTCTTCTTCCACAACTCCCCGAGCGTGTACTCCTTCAACCAGTCGGCTAACTCATTCTGTTTCAGTCGTCCGAACGTGGATTCGGCCATCTGGCGAGATTCGGCTGCACGCCGATCGACCACAACGATGTCTTCCGGCTCCAGTGCATTGATCAATTCAACGGATTGCGTCGACACGATCACCTGCTTTGCCTCAGCAGCCTGTTTTAGCATCCCGGCTAGGACGTTCAATGCATAGGGATGCAGGCCCAACTCGGGTTCGTCAAGCAGGATAGTGTCAGGCTGTAGGGATGCGGGCTGCAGAAGTAGAACGGCGAGACAGATGAATCGAAGCGTTCCATCTGAGAGTTGGCGTGGACCAAACGGCGTATCTGGGTCCGTGACGTCGAACCATTCCAGATCAATACGCTCCCCCGGTTCCTCCCGATAGACGAAGTCCTCGAAAAAGGGTGCGACGAGACGAACTGTCTGTACGATGCGATCGTAATAACCCTTGTGACGCTCACGCAGCAATCGGATGAACGGAGCAAGATTCGAAGCGTCTGGCTTGAGTCGGAGATTATCTCGTGCCGGCTGCGCATGTCTCACCAGCGCTGCGGCGCTGGTATCGTGGAAGTGGTACACGCGCCAACTTGATATGGCATTGCGTACGTACGGAGCGAACGTGTCGCCACGCGTCTCGGGTAGGCGAGCTTCAACATGGCCACTCGCGAGGGGATGTGTGCGTTTTGCGAAGTCGCCTCGAAACCACGTCGCCTCCCGAAGGAACACCAAAGTGTCACCGGCGGCTTTCAGAGAAACGAGATAGCCGTTTCGGCCGAAATAGAACTCCACGTCCATCTGAGGCGTGCGCTTGCGTGTGCCGAATAAGAGTGCATCCGGGCCGTCCTCGTCCCTAACGAACAACTGCAGCCGGCCCTCTATAAGTTCCGCAAGCATTCGGAAGAGGCTGATAAAATTGCTCTTACCAGCACCATTCGCACCGATGAGCACGTTGAGGCTGCGCAGCTCGAAATTTTCCAGTGCACGAATAGATTTGAAGCCGCGGACAGTCAATCGCTTAAGCTGAGCCATCTTTCAGCCTTGCTGCCGTAAACCTCGGCGCCACGCTACCTCGAGGACAGCCAGCAGTTGCTGGAGAGCTTGGGTGGAATCCAGCACCGCCTTTTGACCTGTCCGAGCTGCCTCGCGAATGCATACGTCCCGTTCGCCTCCTCTCGCCCGAGATCGCTCGCTTTTCTGCCTCTATCTTATGACATTACTCGCCAATAGCCATTCAACCGGGTTGAGCCGCTTCATACTCTACCGGAACCGTCGTTGATACTCTTCTACGACTCTTTCGAGCGCCGCTATGTACGCGAGATCGACTTGCCGCTCGTCTAGCCACTAAAAGGGATAGGGTGACTCGGTGGCGGCCAGAAGAAAAACCGCCAGCAGTTCCCTTCTCTGGCACCGGAACCACTTCGGTGGCGACGATGCGCACGGGGAACAGCCTCGGGATCGAAGTGGAACCTTCGTACCGCCATCGCCGTGAAATGATGTGGTTCTGTGTCACTCCGTATTCAAGGCATGACGTCCCCCAAGTCATCGCAGAGGCGAGAAAATCCGCTTCAGACGAGACTATTCGGGAAGACGCCGAACGAATCCCCGCTTCGGCACCGACTACGCTCCCGGATGGCTGGCGTCTCGCAGTTTGCGATTTCCCGGTCACTTCTCGACGCCGAGGAGGCTTGAGAGTCTCTCGGTGTCAGCGTAGGGTGCAAGGCGTTTCACGATTCTGCGGGCCATTCCCGGCGTTGTCGAATAGAAATAGGCTCGGCCCTTCCTGATGACATTGCCACCAAATGCTGCCTGCAGACGCTCAAGTGGCCTTCGTGATAGATCCCGGACGCGGAACCATTTGAGTCGAGCGGCTCGATCGCGACTCACCAGTCGTACGTCAGCGCTGGCGAGGTAAGCTGCGATTGCTCTGGCCGCCCGAGCAGAAGGCCGACGTCGCAGGGCTGGGGGTTGAATCGGCGGGCGCGCTCCGAGGTGTTTTGTGCTGTTCAGGAGGCGCAGCCGGTGAACAAGCCTATACAGCTCGGGCGTTCGCAAAAACTCCTTCGGCGAGAGCGTCGCCTTCAGACGGTAAATCTTTTGCGCGATCTTAGCGTGTGGTCGTTTCGTAATGAGATGCGGCAGGAGCTTCTCCACGATCACGCTCGACGTGTTCTCGTAGACTCGATACGTGTACATCGCCTTATTCCGCGGCGCGCGAGGCGGGTCCTTTTCCCTGCGGACCGTACCACCAAAGACCCTTCGGTACAGCCGAAGGGGCTTCGGGTCCGTGTTGCCGACTTTGATGATGGCCGTCGGTGATTGGTGCCTCTGGCGGTGGCGTCGTCCTGCGCCATAGACCTGGCGCTGATCCGGCATCACAGACCCTTCACCATCCAAGAAGCCCGCGAGATACGCAAACGTCACGGCCGGAACGTCGGCGCACCGTGCGAGTACTGCGCGACGACGTCGCGCGTTGCGTTCGTGGAAGTCGCTCACGACGCCGTCCCCGCCCCACACACCGAAGCCCGCAATGGCCACCTCAGGACGAGGTGTTTTATAGAGACTTATAGTCTGTCTACTTTAAGTCTGTAGACCCGATGTCGTCAAGGTACGTATCGTCGCGAAGGTGAAGGATCGGAATCTTGGAACATCCCCCGCGCCGCGAGGCAGCGTCCAGCCAATTAATGGCAGGGACATCCTCGCGATGAACCTTCGCCGACTCCGGGCCCGACGGGGGCTATCCCAGGAGGCATTGGCCGACAGAGCCGGCATTCACCGAACGTATGTCGGCTCGGTGGAGCGCGGTGAGCGGAACATTTCGATCGACAACATCTGCCGACTCGCATGGGCCCTGGGCGCCGATGTCCGTGCGTTGCTCGCGCCTGTCCGTGGCGCTCGGAAGGTCTCGTCTTAGCAAATCCACCCTTTGGGCGCCGCAAGTTCATTGGCTTCAGCAGCAGCGGACGAATCTCGACTGTAAGGTCACCCCTCAGTGCTTGCGCCGCGTGTTGTTCTTCTGGCCCAGGGAAACCGTGTTCGACATTCTCCCGCTGCGCGGACCGAGCTGACCCTGCATCCAGGGGCAGTAGTCGTCGGAACGGCCGGTCCTCTCAGCAGCGCGGCACCGCTCACACGAACTCCGATGACGTTGCATCTCTTCGGGTGTCCGAAGCGTCGCGAGGCGCGTGGTGTCGATGTCCCCGACAGCCTCGTGGTAGATCCGATACACAGTCCATTTCGACTTGCCCAGCGCCTTCGCAATCGTCCTGATCGGCCTCGATCTCACCTCGTAATCGTCCCACACTCTGAGCCGGAGCTCGCAGCGCTGCGAGGACCCCCGCTGCCGTTTCATCGTGCGCAAGGCCTCCGGCCCGTAACGCAGTTCCTGTTGGTGGCGAATCAAAGGCCAGAGCTTTCGAAAGTCTTCACGACGCATTGATGGACCAATAGGGACCAAGATCTGGGCCTGACCGAAAATGACGTGCCCGGGCGTGCATCGGATGGCCATCTTCTCCTCGGCATCCATCTTCCCGTAGATCTCGCGAGCTCTCTCGACGATCGCATCGTCGGATGGAGGAGCTTGCCCACCATGCTGCGCCTGATACTCGGAGTGGGCTTGATTGACGGCGCTGATCCAGGCCGGATCGTGGACGAGCGGCGCTGACTGCCGGATAGCGAAACTGTAATTCCAGGTCATCAGCGGGTACTTTTCTTCGAACTTCGCCCGCATCGCGTCGAAGCGCGCCAGCGCCTCCTTCTCGCCGGGCGGCCCGATCCACTCATTCTTGCTGGAACCGTAACGGCCCTGGGTCGGGCCCGGGTAGGCTGCGACAAATTCCGCGCGATCCCGCTGAAACTCCGGGTTCCGCCACAGGCACTCCAGGCGATAGCGCTCGCGGTCCACTCCCATCCCTCCGTCCTGGCCTGCCGGCGACCGGTCACGGCTTTTGTAGCAATTATCCGTCCCGTTCTTGCACCCCGCTAGAAGCAGGAGGAACGGATGACGGCGATGTCAATGAAAGGCCGTACGGCCACCCGGTCCACTCGCCGGGGCCACACCCAGACGGTGAACGGACCCGGCTCTCGGGTCGATGCGTCACCCGACAGATCGCCAGGGAGATGGAGGGGCCGGCTCCGGCCGGACGCCCCTCCCATGAGGGCACCCGTCGGTCACTGCCTATGCGGCTGGCACCCCTCAGTCCGATTGCCACTTTCCCGCGAAATTCCCACGCCAATTCCCGGCGGATTCCCAAAACCCGAGCTCACCGGAACGGCGCGGAAGTCGGAAGAGAGCATCTATGACCGCCATTGACCGCGCCATCTTGATTCACTGTCGCGGTGACTTCCGGCCTCTGAGACCGCTGAAAGAGCAAATCGCGCCCGGGACCCTCTATCGCCACACCGGTGGCCTGCTCAGTCTGGGATGGCTTGAGAAGCGAGGCGCCAGGTACCGGGCCACCGAGGCCGGGGTTCGGCAACTGGCGGACGCCGCGGTGCAATGTCGATGGAACCGCCTCGACAAATTCTTCCCTCCGCTCGCGTTGGTGCCGACCGCGCTGCACCACGCGCTCATCACGCTCATCGTCGCGGCCTGCGTCTGCCGGCAGCATGAAACGCGGCCGGATCGGCATCCGTATTTCGTGATCTTTGGTGGCACGCTTAAGTGGAAGACTTCCCTTGCGATTTTCCTCTGCCACATGTTGGGCCTCGACCCGGCGGTCGTGATCGTCGACTGTGGGGCGGAAGTGGGCAAGTCGCTCTGGGTCCGTCGGAGCGCGTCGGGCGCGTTGGTCTTCAAGCGCGAGATTCTCAGCGCTGCCTTCCTCACGCT
>JAHFDK010000177.1:9959-12199 GCA_023249095.1 Candidatus Rokuibacteriota bacterium
ACGCTCAGGCCCAGGCGAGCCAACCCGTGTCGCTTGAAGTCCCACGAACAGGACGCCGCGACGACATCGTTCCTGATCTGGCTCTGGATCCTGCTCTCAAGACCCGGCTCGTGTGGTTCGCGGTCGAGAGTGGCCTGCCATTGCGGGTGGCGTTGGCGCGCTTGCTCAACTTCTACCTGTTCTGGCGCCGCAACAGGGCCACGGTCGACACGCTCTTCGCCATCCTCAGGCTCGCGGAGGCGCTGGGGATCGCGCAGCTGACCGGTGACGCCGTGCATGGCTACCTCACCGCGAAGGCTGAGCTCACGAAGTACGGGTGTTCGTTCGAGGACATTCCTGAAGCGCTCAGGCTCCTCGATCTCCTCGGGAACCTCCCGAAGGCCTGGACCTGGGATGGGGCGCGTGCCGCCATCCAGAACGTCAGGAAGATCCTCCTGGCCGACATCGACGGTCAGCAAATCGAGGTCTTCCTCGATCACCACCAACAACTCATCGAGTGGGGCTTCGATGCGGGCACGGGCGTGGCGATCGTCAAGGCCCTCGCCGAGGGAGGGGCGACGGGCGAACGGCGGGATCTCGTGATCCGGGCACTGGTCGGGACGGCGAGCGCTCAAGTCGATCTCGAGGCGCTGGCGGAGCGACGTCGGGACCTTGAAGCCGAAGTAATCAAGCTCGAGGCCGAGCGAAACGAGCTCAAGCGCAGGGTGAAGCCACTCAAAACGCGGGTGGCCAATCTTCAGGCCGCCGCAGTGGCTGCAGTCCGCGAGCAGGAGCGTCTCGACGCGGAGTGTCGGGCGCGAGAGACCGAACTCTCGTCGCTCCGTGGCCTTCGCGCCGTGCTGCTCGGGAAGACCGCTGAGGTTGGCCCGTTCCTGAATGACGTCGAGCGCCTGTTGCAGTTGCGCCGGCACGGCCGGGTCCCCGATGGCGAATACGCCGCTCGAGTGGCCGATCTCCGGTTCAAGGTCATCGAGTTCTTCAAGCAGATCGTCGCCGAGGGCCAAAGCGCCTGATGCCATCATGAGCGCGGCACGTCGCCTCGCTGCTCCGTCGCGCGCATGGGCCGGATGAGCCGCGTGGACCGGCGCACGCAGCCGAACCCGGCGGAGGCGGTGCCACTCTCATCCCGGGAGGAGCGCATCGCCAGGCTCCTCGCCGAGGCGGTCGTCGCGGAGATCCGCCGCCTGGACGTGGCGCATAGCGTTGCGCTAGACTTAGCCCATGACGCCAACGAAACTCCGGGCCATTCGCAAGCGCCTGGGCCTCACGCAGCGCCAGTTCGCCGGGCTGCTCGGCGTCCACGAGGTCACGGTCGGCAAGTGGGAAGCGGGCATGCAGGCGATCCGCAGGACGCACGGCAAGCTGATCGAGCTGATCGCCGCGGGACCAAAACGGAGGACTAGATGAACGCCGATACGGCTGGACTATACGCGCGGAAATCGACCGAGCAGACCAGCACCGCCGAGGAGGCCAAGAGCATCACCCGACAGGTCCAGCGGACGCGGGAGTTCGCGGCCGCGCACGGCTGGGTCGTGCCGGAGACGCTGGTCTTCTGCGACGACGGTGTGAGCGGCGCCGAGTTCGAGAAGCGCCCCGCCCTCCAGGCGCTGCTGCGCACGCTCACGCCCCGGCCGCCCTTCGCGCACCTGATCGTGATGGATACGTCGCGCTTGGGTCGCGAGGCCTGGGAAACCAACTATATCGTCAAACGGGTGCTCCAGGCGGGCGTCCGGCTCTGGACCTATCTCGACCAGCAAGAGATCACCGTGCAGGACAAGCTACGCCACACCGTGACGGGCCTGGTGGATGACGAGGAGCGTGACCGCTGCCGGCGCCGCACCCGGGACGCCATGTGGCACAAGGCGCGGCAGGGCCACGTCACGGGCGGTGTCTGCTTTGGCTACCGGAACGTCGAGGTGCGGACCGCGGATGCCAAGCGGAGCCACGTGAAGCGCGTCGTCAACCCCGAGGAGGCGGCCATCGTGCGGCGGATCTTCGAGATGTGCGCCGCTGGCATCGGACTCCGGCGCATCGCCGTCACCCTCAACGACGAGGGCATGCCGGCCCCGCGCCCGCGCCGCCGTGACCGCTCGAGGTCCTGGGCGCCATCGAGTATCCGCGAGATCCTCTACCGTAAGCTGTACCGGGGCGTGATGGTGTGGGGACAAACCCAGAAGCGCGACCGCTGGGGAGCGAAGAAATCCACGTCGCGGCCGGAGGCGGAGTGGGTCCGCAAGGAG